>JBBQKO010000068.1:0-16872 GCA_038327005.1 Chitinophagales bacterium
AATGATGGCCAGCTCTTCCATGCCTGTAACAGTACCTCCTGGTACAGGTCTTTTTTTTCTTCTGCATCATTGGCATAGAGGCCTACTAGTTTAAAAATAATTCCCTGGTTTTGTCGTACCTGATCTAAAAATTTTGCTTCACTCAAGTGTTATAATTTTATCGGCGTAAGTGTAAAACCCAGTTGCCTTAATTGTTTCAATAGTCCATGTGGGCCTGCAAGGTGTAAAGTGCCAACTACAATAAATTGAGATTCCTTTGCAATTAATTCCGGCAGCAATTTCATCCATTTATCGTTGCGCTTCTTTAAAAAATTATTTTTATTTAAAATTAAATGTTCACAATTGTCCGGACGGGTTACAGCATATTAGTAACAACAACTGTTTGAGAATTACAAGGAAGGAAAAAATGTCTGCTGTTCTAAATGAATATCGCAAATATATTTGTATGGTACAATAATTTATGGGGCAGTCGCCAGCGGAGTATTGGAGAAATGACACCTCAATAAATTGTCGCAATTGCTCTTGCCCGCAATTCTGTTCTCTTTGGTAAAGTTGATGTCAACGATATTTTATTCAATTCAAAAAAGCGGGTATTGATTTAGGCTGGTGGGGTTTGGCTTAGCAGGTTCTTGTTATACAGATTAGTTGCTGTTTACTCCAGTCCATTCACGGCAGAGGTATTAGCAGTAAATAAAGACACGGGGAAAGTCAATGGCACTCAACTTTCCCCGTATCTTTTTAGTAGTAATAAATATTGTTGGTATCTATTTCAAGTGTTTCCCAAAAAAGTCAATGGTACGTTGCCAGGCCAATTTGGCGGCAGCTTCATTAAAACGGGTGGGGGCGGTATCGTTGTGAAAGGCATGGTTAACACCTGCGTAGAGGTACAATTCATATTGGGTGCCAGCACTTTTTAAAGCAGCTTCATATGCAGGAATACCGACGTTGATCCGCTCATCTAATCCGCCATATTGTAACTGAACGGCTGCTTTGATTTTGGGTACATCTGCTGCATCCGGTTGTCCGCCATAGAAAGCTACTGCAGCTTTTAATGAGGGTACATTTACAGCCAGTTTATTACTCATGCTGCCGCCCCAGCAAAAACCTACACAACCAATGCTGCCATTGCAATCTTTGCGGCCGGACAAATAATCAAATACTTTTATAAAATTCCGCAGGCTATCCTTTGCCTTTAATTGTTGAAACAATTTTCTTGCTTCATCTTCATCGTCGGGGGTGCCACCCAACGAAGACAAAGCATTGGGTGCAATGGCCAAAAAGCCGGCGCTTGCAGTCCGTCTGGCAACATCTTCAATATGGGCATTCAAACCACGGTTTTCATGAATTACAATTACGGTTGGGTATTTTGCTTCTGCCTTTGGTCTTGCTACATATGCCAGCATATCGCCATTGATGCCAGGATAGCTAATGCGTTCGGTAAACAATTCATCTGCGGGAACAGTGGCTGCATTGGCGGTATTTAATTCCAGCATTGGTAGTATGGCCATGGCCGCAGTAACGCCTCCCAGCATCTTAGCAAGTCGGCTTATAAATTCCTGACGGCTCAATGGCCGGTGAGTGTACTCGTCGTATAAATTGATGATTTGCTGATCCATAAAATTGATTGAAAGTTTGTATAAAGCCAGTCATAAAATTCAATCGTTATAACTATGGCAGTACATCAAATGTTCGAAGCTAACTATAGAACTTTGTTGATAAAAGTTTGGTTGATTTAAACTCAGGCAGGCACAAAAAAGTCCCGCAATAAAGCAAGACTGTCAATTATGGGGAGTTACAAATTTAATTGTTTAAAATATCGGAATGCTACGGCGAAAGCGTTTACCTTTTTTGTAATACTTAATCGGGTACATTTCAGGGTTTTGAAAAAAACGGTTGAACCAATTTTTTACTAACTGAACAATGGGATGTGTATTGCTATTATTAGGTTTCATGGGCATTTGTTTAAAATTTTCAATTTAGAAACGAAACATAAATTATTTTATTGTTCGATATATTTGAGATTGAAGTGTGAACTGGTTGTTATGACAGATATCAACGGAAAAAGTGGAAAATGAGTTCAAATAAAAGCCGACTTTAACAGATCGTTTAAAATGCAAGTCAATTTATACTGCAACATCGGTTTTGAATTGGAAGCGTACCAGCAAAACATTCGAAATACAGAAAAATCATTTTCTTATTACACAAGAAAGTAGAAAATTAGTACAATGCACCTGTAAGCCCGGCCAATTAGATTCAATAAAAAGTATCAGGCTTCTGTGTGGAGTACGCCAGTTGATGGATGGTATTGGTGGGTAAAAAAAAATGATTGAATCACCAGTTGCATTAAATTATTCTTACCCCCTAATTTTCCGGAAAAGGTTTAGCCTAGCTTTGCACCAACAATCAAAAAAAATTGTTAAAGACGATGTTGACAGAAACAAAAATTGCCCTTGTTACCGGTGGCAGCCGTGGCCTGGGAAAAGATATGGCTACCAGTATCGCAAAAAAAGGAATAGATGTTATCCTCACCTATCGAACCAATGAAGCGGAGGCTAACCAAACTGTAAAAGATATTGAAGCACTTGGCCAAAAGGCGGTGGCGCTTCAATTGAACATGAGCGATTTTGAATCGCTGGAAAATTTTGTGCAACAACTGGTAACAACACTTGAATCGAACTGGAACAAAAACACTTTTGATTTTTTGGTGAACAATGCCGGTATGGGTGCCACGGTTCCTTTTGCGCAAGTAACCGAAGCCTTATTCACAGATTTTTTAAATGTGCATTTTAAAGGGATTTATTTTTTAACGCAGCGGCTGGTTCCATCCATCAATACGGGAGGGCGTATCATAAATATTTCCAGTGGCACCACCCGTTTTGCCAATCCAGGTTATTCTTTATATGCCTCCATGAAAGGTGCCATCGAAACATTTACAAAGTACCTAGCCAAAGAACTGGGTGCAAAAGGTATTGGCGCCAATGTGGTGGCACCCGGTCCGGTAGAAACAGATTTTAATAATGCAGCCATTCGAAACAATCCGCAAATGAAGGGTATATTGAGTTCAATGTCGCCACTAGGCCGGGTAGGCGCAGCAGATGATATTGGAGGTGTGGTAGCTTTTCTTTGTACCGATGATGCGAGGTGGATCAATGGGCAACGAATTGAAGTAAGCGGCGGTATCAACGTATAAGGTTAGCGATATAAAATACCGGTGAGTTACAAAAAGATTAGTCCTGCGGCAAAGACGCCACCTTCGTTTTCTGTTGCTTTGCCCACTAAAAAATTCTAATGATGAAAAGCATTTCTGTTGATATGGATGGTGTGTTAGCCAATGTTTACAACCAGTTTATTGCCATGCATGCGGCCGAGTTTGGTAAAGTTTTAACATTAAAAGAAATTAAGGGAGTGCCGGAATCGGAAGTATTTCCGAATGTGGAAAAGTATATAAACAGTCCGGGATTTTTTAGGTATGCCCCAGTGATAAAAGATAGCCAGCGGATATTAAAACTACTAAATGACCGGTATAAAATATTCATCGTTTCTGCGGCTATGGAGTTTCCGAATAGCCTATTAGAAAAGCAGGCCTGGCTGAATGAACACTTCCCATTCATAACCTGGCGTCAAATAGTTTTTTGCGGTTCAAAAGAAATCATTGATACAGACATCATGATTGACGATCATTTTAAAAACCTTGATTTTTTTAACGGCGAAACAATATTGTTTACACAACCACACAATTTTTTTACACCGGATGGCAACCACAAGAGAGTAAAAACCTGGCTGCAGATTGAGGAGATGTTGTCTTAGAAAGAGATCCGGCAAAGTACAATAATTGTTAAGATTCTAATTCACGATAAATTCATTAAGCAATTTATCAATACCGCAATTGGCTGCTGCCCAATGTCATTAAGTTCAGGGCATTTCTACAAACATACTTTTTCCTCTCTTTTGTCGAAGACCCCGAATTTTTCGGAGGAGAGGAATTAAAGGAGAGGTCAAATAAAAAAATGAGTTTTTAGAGATGCCCTTAAGACGCAAGTGCTGCCCTAAAGGGTCAATATGTGGGTAGCATAAGCGTTGGTCATTTTTAATTTCCGTTCCGTTAGGAACGTTCTGTGGATTGTGTTTGATGAAATATAGCGTTCTTAGTGAACGCCTCATCAATTGGTCTGAATTTTCTAATCATTTATTCCAATCGAAAAAAAATGCCTCAACAAATGACATTAGGCTGCCGCCGACAGCACTGTGTTAGTGCAAAGTGTTGTTTTCTGTATTGATTATTTGTGGGATGGTACTCAACGTTTGGATTTCAGAAAATCATACCTAAACTGATTCAATAAGGCTTCACCCTTGCCTACTAATTGTTACCAACAATTTCTAGTTTGAACCCTGTATTAACATTAACAGAAGTACCTGAAGTATTAAAAAGACTCTTACAAAAGGCCATTGAATTTATTTGAGGATAATTAGGTTTGCCCGGACCGATTATTACATTGGTTGTTGCATTGGGAATAATTCCACAACTCCAGTTCAATTGATTTTCCCAGGCAGCCGTGGCGGCTCCTGTCCAATAATTGAAGTTACAGGCAGGTTCAGGCCCCGGGAATAGTACGCTGTAATCCTCTACCTGTCCTGCCATCGGGTTAAAACATGCATTAATTCCCCCAACACAATCTTTGGCAATTAAACGGGCTCTTAATAGCTGATTTAAAACCGGCGGGTTGGCGATGGTATTAAATGAAAAAGTATGATTGCCTATATAGCAGGAAGAAGAACTATACACAGCCTCATTTGCGCCAGTAAAATCGCCGTCATTGTTGTAATCAATAAAAAATTGTACCAGGTTGAATGAATTGACCGGGCTGGTTGTTCCAACATTGGCTGTAGCAGAATAGTTGGTGCCGGCGGCCAGGACGGTGTTGTCGGTGCAGGAAAAATCGAGGTACTTATTACCATCTGTGGCTACTCCGGCTGTAATTTTATTGATCCTGTTCAGGCTGAATGAATTAATGCCTGCGTTGGTCGTTCCTATGCCTATATTAGTGCAAGCTATAGCTGGCGGGCTACTTACTATTACCTGGGCAGCCTTGAGCACTGCACCGTTGCCATTATCCGCCACCAAAACCACATTTTTTATACCTGCCGATGCAAACGAAATGACCGGGTTTCGAAGGGAGGCTGTAAAAGGCGTGCCGCCGGAAAAGCTCCATTTCCAGGTGGTAGGCCCACCAATTGTACGGTCAAAAAATTGGATGCTGCCCCCCACACATACCGTTGCAGGGCTTGCAATAAAGTCAGTTACCAGCAAACCCGAAGCGCTGCATTGGGCAAGGCAGGTCCTTGTTGCAACAAAAGCATCTACAGCACTGATGCTGGCGCTACTCCAGGATCGGGTGTTGATAACAGAGGGTGCCATAATAAAGGGCGAACCGACCGCATCGTGTACACAATTAAAGTTATGACCGGTTTCATGTGCAGTTAATACTTCCAATGCAAATCCTGACCCGGCTGGATTAACGCCAGTAAAATCCTCTAAAAGCTGGTACTTGCTGGAACTACAAACGGTACCTATAAAAGCAAGTCCGATAATTCCCGCACTTGTTCCGGCACCATCACTGTCAATATTCCGGGTTGTCCATAATTGACCGATGTCAAAAGTGGCCCCAAAATTTCCGGCTTGTCCCCAGGCCCTGAAATTATTAAGTATGATGGCTGAATTGGTACCGCTGTAGGCAGGTTGCATCGGGTTATTAGCAGCAGATGTGGCTACGTACTGAGCCGTAATTACAAATTCAATATTATTATTGAAAGCACCATTGGCATAATTCCAAATTACATTGTTCATCACCCCGATATTGTGGGTTGCAACAGCGGCGGCACTTCCATAGCGCAGGAACATGGAATCATCCGATGCAATGGCCATTTCGGTTCTTACACAATTAAGCCCGGCTGTTATTTTTGCTGATTTCGATAATTTTTGCTGCGCTGCGGCAGTTTCTGTAACTCCGCAGGTAAGCGAAGGATCATTTACTACATCCCCGGTTTCATAAACTACAAATGTTCCCGGTGCAGTATTGTTTGCAATGTAACCCAACGGCTCAATAAAATAATCCTTATCGTTGGTTTTAATATGTCCGTAAATGAGATCGGAAGTAATGGTCAACCGCACCCGGCTGTTACTTTCACCGGCCAATACACCGGAATATGTAATGCAGGCTGGCTTTGCAAACACCTGGTTCCCGGCAGGAGAAGAAACTGTTAATTGATAATCGGGGCTAAGGATATCATTTTCCTGCAATAATAATTTAAATGTGCCTATACCGGTAAGGTCAAGGTCAACATTTGATATCGAAGTACCAGCGTCTTTGATGTAGGTTTTTAGGTCCGCTGTATTTATTTTAAACAAGGAATATTTTGAAAAGTGACTTGATAAAGAATTGGCAAAATTCCTATTCAGTTCTACGCCGCTAATTTTCTTTTGGGCTAATAACGTAAGGGGCAGGCAGAATAAAATGCAGCAAACTAATGGAATAGGTTTCATCCCTGAAGGTTTAATTGTTTCAAATGTAAATAAATCCAAGTAGATATACTTTTTATAAGAATGGTTAGCAGATTAGTTTAACGGAAAGTTGATTTATTTATTTGAAGTCGTTGATTTAACCAAAGAATTATGAATTGAATAACACCTCGCTATGTTTAAAGTTTGAATTGTCTTCTTTCTGCTTTTTAAGAAAAGCTTTTTTCCAAACCACTAAAATGCAATTTATATTTTCAACGTTTCATCTACACAACCAACATAAAAGGAATGGTTTCTAATCAGCGTAAAATGCACCGGTTTAACCAAATTACTTGCGCATCAAATAATTGAAACGATCATTTATTGATCTGCTATATCAATATTTTAGAAATTATTTCAATAAAAAATACAGCCTGTTTCCAATATTATTTTAGCCGAACTATCACCCATATTGTAAACCTGCTAACGTTAGGCAATAGTTACCCAAACCTTTTAAACACACAAAAACCCCTGTAACGGGGCTTCTGTTTGAACGACTTCATTGAGGTATTCGTTTTAATATGTTATCACCTGCTCTTCCATTACTTTTGGCATTGCCCTGAATTCATATTGCTGATTACGCAACTGGGGCTCAAAACCTGCTTCCCGTATGGCTTCCTGAATTCCATTGGCTGTAAACCGATGTGGCGCACCTGCAGCACTTACCACATTTTCTTCAATCATGATACTGCCAAAATCATTGGCACCTGCGTTCAGGCATATCTGTGCTGTTTTCTTTCCTACTGTTAACCAACTTGCCTGGATATTTTTAACGTTTGGCAGCATGATCCGGCTCATGGCAATCATCCGGATATACTCCTCCGGTGTAGTCAGGTTTTGAATGCCCCTGATCTTTGCCAGTAAAGTATCTACATCCTGGAAAGTCCATGGAATAAAAGCCAAAAACCCTTTGGCATGTTCCGGTTTCCTGCTCTGAACTTCTCTTAGTTTTACCAGGTGTTCAAATCTTTCCAAAATGGTTTCCACATGGCCAAACATCATGGTAGCGCTGGTTGTAATATCCAGCTTATGTGCTTCGTGCATTACATCCAGCCACTCCTGGCTGCCGCATTTGCCTTTGCTGATTAAGCGTCTAACCCTGTCAGTTAAAATTTCTGCACCAGGTCCGGGCAAGCTATCTAGTCCTGCTGCTTTTAGTGCCATCAACACTTCCCGGTGTGTACTTTTTTCTAATTTAGTGATGTGCGCTACTTCAGGTGGCCCCAGTGTATGTAATTTTAAATTGGGGTATAAGCTTTTTAATTCTTTAAAAAGACCGGTGTAATAACTTAATCCCAGGGCAGGGTGGTGCCCGCCCTGTAACAATAACTGCTCCCCGCCATAGCGGAAGGTTTCATCAATCTTCTTTTTGTAGGTTTCAATATCTGTAATGTAAGCCTCTGCATGGCCGGGAATGCGGTAAAAATTACAGAATTTACAATTGGCAATGCATACGTTGGTGGTATTCAAATTTCTGTCAATGATCCAGGTTACCTTGCCATGTGGCACTTGTATTTTTCTCAATTCATCTGCGACAAACATCAACTCAGCCAGGGGCGCATTTTCAAAAAGAAACACGCCTTCTTCCGCAGTCAAAAATTCAAAATTGAATGCCTTCTCAAATAATTCATTTATTTCCATAAAACCGTTTATAAATAAGTAACAAAAGTACATCCATTAGGTTGTATATTTAATTCCCCTTTATGAAGAAATTATTTAGCATAGTGTTTTTCACCTCCTTGCTTAACATGAGCCAGGGGCAGGAAATATTGCGACCACAACCCCAGTCGAAACTGTTAACCCGCTTTTCATTCAAACAATATAGTGGTGGCGTAATGATACTAAGGGCTACACTCGGGCAGTTGCCTGATAGCCTTAATTTTATATTGGATACCGGCAGCGGCGGGATTTCGCTGGATTCCACCACCTGCGCCGACCTGAACTTAAAACCCAGGCCCACCGATACCACTATCCGGGGAATGGGAAGTGAGCGAAAAGTAAGTTTCCTTTTTAATCAGCAACTAAATTTTCCAGGTTTAACCATTGAACGGCTCAATTTTCACATCAATGATTATGAAGTGCTGAGTAGCGTTTATGGTGAAAAGATAGATGGTATCATCGGATACAGTTTTTTTAGCCGTTATATCGTCAAACTCAATTTCGATAGTTCTCTCATTTACGTTTACCAGCCGGGTGAAATGGATTACCCAAGAGGTGGAACCGTTCTTCGGCCCGCTTTTACCACGTTACCCATCCAAAACCTTCGATTCAGGGATCGGAAAAAACTGGATTTTAATTTTTATTTTGATACCGGCGCCGGCCTTTGCTTTTTGTTAAGCGAACAATTTGTAAAAGATAGCAGCATTTTAATGTCAAAGCGAAAGCCATTGTACACACAAGCCGAAGGAATGGGCGGCAAATTGCAAATGCGGTTAACCGTGGTGAAAATGTTGCAGGTGGGCAATTATAAATTCAGGAATGTACCCACGTATATTTTTGAAGATAAATATAATGTAACGTCCTATCCATTTGTAGGCGGATTGCTCGGCAATGATTTACTGCGTCGTTTTAATCTTACCATCAACTATCCCAAAAGAGAAATTCATTTATTACCCAATAGTCATTTTAGCGAGGCTTTTGATTATGCGTACACAGGGTTAGCCATTTATTACATAGATGGATCGATTGTAGTGGATGATATTATAGCCGGTTCCCCGGCCGAAAAAGCCGGCTTAAAACCAAACGATATAATTTTGGGGGTAGAAAAAAATTTTACCAATAATATCATGACGTACAAATCAATGCTGCAATCAGCGAAGGATAAAATAAAAATTACCTTTAGCCGTGATGATAAGCTGATACAGGTAACGCTGAAACCCATTTCAATTTTAAAGTAGCCTTAAATTTTATTATTTGGCAGCAGCCAAAAAAAAGGCTACAATTGAATGAGCAATTAGCTTGTTTATAAAAATTATTGCGTTATGAGAAGCTTTCAGGCAAAAACCTGTATTGAATCCGAACCAACTGTTAAACTGCCAAAATTGTCTATTCCTTTCGCAATCATCAATGGAAGAACTACCGTTTTGATTTTTATAACCCGTTAATTTTACTTGCACACTCCTTAACTTTGCCGCATGATTCATTATGAAAAATTTACCCTTGATAACGGGTTAAGGGTATTGGTGCATAAAGACGAGAGTACGCCTATGGCGGTTGTAAATGTTATTTATGATGTGGGTGCAAGAGATGAAAACCCGGATAAAACCGGTTTTGCCCATTTATTTGAACACCTGATGTTTGGTGGAAGCATCAATATTCCCGAATATGATGAACCACTTCAAATGGCTGGGGGCGAAAACAATGCTTTTACCACCAACGATCTTACCAACTATTATTGTCAGTTGCCTGCCGAAAATATTGAAACCGCTTTTTGGCTGGAAAGTGATCGTATGCTAAGCCTTGCGTTTGACAAAAAAAGCCTGGAAGTGCAGCGAAAAGTGGTTTGTGAAGAGTTCAAAGAGCATTATATTAATAAGCCATACGGAGATGCCTGGCATAAAATGAGGGAACTGGCTTATACTACACATCCCTATAAATGGATGACGATTGGAAAAGAACTGAAACATGTGGAAGATGCCACATTGCAGGATGTGAAAGACTTTTTCTTCAAACATTATACGCCGGTAAACGCCATATTGGTAGTTGCCGGCAACATCACCGTTGAGCAGGTAAAGGAATTATCCGAAAAATGGTTTGGACCAATTCCTTCGGGAATAAAATACAACCGTCAGTTACCGGTTGAACCAAAGCAAACGGCTCCGAAAACGATGGAGGTAACAGCCAATGTGCCATTGGATGCCTTGTATAAATGCTGGCATATTTGCGACCGGCTTGATAAACGCTACTATGTAACCGACCTGATTACCGAAATTTTAAGCGGTGGCGGATCTTCCCGTTTGTTCCAGGCGTTGGTAAAAGAAAAGCAGTTGTTTAGTAGCATCGATTGCTCGCATTACGGGAGTACCGATGCAGGCTTACTTTCTATCACAGGCAAATTGGTGAAGGGAGTAAATATGAAAGATGCGGAAGCAGCCGTAATGGAAGAGATCATCAAACTGCAACAGGAAGGCATCAGCGAACTTGAATTGCAAAAGGTGAAAAATAAAACAGAAAGCATGATGGCGTTTGAAGATATGAGTGTAATGAACCGGGCCACCAGCCTGGCCATGTACGAATTGTTGGGAGATGCAGAGTTGATCAATAAGGAATTGGAAAACTACCAGGCTGTTACAAGAGAAGAGTTGATGCAGGAAAGCCGGGAAATATTCAATGAGAATAATTGCAATACGTTGTATTATTATTCAGTTTCCCCAACCTCGGATGTGGACATTTTGGAAGAATTGGAAGCCGAAAGCTAGTAGCGTGTTGGTGCTGGGTTAAAGCAAGCATCGAAGATCAAATAGTGCATTCACATCAAAACTGAAGCCACTGATTTTTATCAAATCAGTCGTTTAATAAATAACAGTTGCACATTCATCCAATAGACGAAATTGGAGCATACCATTACTAAAATCCTGGAGTAATTCAGCAAATACAAAAAAAAATGATTGACAGAACGAACGCTCCGAAAATAAAAGATGCTATCGAATTTAACCTGAAGCTAAAGCCCTACGAAAAATTTGTGTTGGACAATGGTGTAGAGGTAATTGCCATCAATGCAGGTGCAGAAGACGTGTTGCAGATTGAACTGGTGTTTTTCGCCGGTAATAGTTACGAAACTCAAAATGGGTTGGCAGCAGCTACCAATTATATGCTCCGCAATGGCACTTCCACCAAAACGGCTTTCCAGATAAATGAACATTTTGAGTATTTTGGCGCTTATTGTAATCGTACCTGTTACAACGAAACCGCCATTGTATCGCTGCATACATTAAGCAAACATTTAAATGTATTGTTACCAGTAATGCGGGAGATGTTAACCGATTCAATTTTTCCGGAAGAAGAATTGGAGATATTTGTGCAAAATAGCAAGCAAAAATTATCCGTTAGTTTACAAAAATGTGATTTTGTAGCCAATCGCCTGATTGATGCTTATTTGTTTGGCGAGCAGCATCCTTATGGCAAGTATATAGTTGCCTCAGATTATGATGCTTTAACTACGGACCAAATGAAAGCATATTTTCAGCAATACTATGTAAATGGAAGCGCTGTAATATTTGTAGCAGGCAACCTGCCTATAGATTTGTTTGAGCAAATGAATAAACAGTTTGGTGATCTATCCATTACAGCCCATAACAAACAACCTGTTAAAAACATCGTTTTGCCAGCTATGCAAAAAAAATATCGCATCAGCAATGATGCTGATAGCGTTCAGGGTGCCATTAGAATTGCGAGGCCGTTTCCCAACAGACATCATCCCGACTTTATGAATGTGATGGTGCTCAATTCTGTGTTGGGCGGTTTCTTTGGATCAAGGTTGATGAGCAATATCCGGGAAGATAAAGGCTACACATATGGCATACACAGTTATGTGCAAAACCATATCCAGGACAGTGCCTGGATGATTAGTACAGAAGCGGGTAAGGATGTAAGTGAGGCTACAGTGAAAGAAGTTTTTAAAGAAATGAAAATACTGAGGGAAACCCTCATCGACGAGGAAGAGTTGTTATTGGTAAGAAACTATATGATCGGCTCTATTTTGGGCGATCTGGATGGTCCATTCCAGATCATTGGCCGTTGGAAGAACATCATTCTCAATAACCTGGATGAACAATACTTTTACGATTCCATCAAAACCATCAAAACAATTTCTGCAGAGGAGCTAAAAGCCTTGGCAGAAAAATATTTGCAGCCCGATGATTTTTATGAGCTGGTAGTGATTTAATTTTTACTTCAAAAAGGCCTGTCTTTTGAACTAACAACGATTTGTCAAATAATTTTTGTAGAATTACGTTTTATTCTTTTTACTTGTAAATATGAGATCATGAAATTCGTACTTAAATTATTAATCACGGCCGTAAATGCATTTATCCTGGCGCATATCCTACCAGGCATTGAAATTGAAAGCATTTATGTTGCTGTTATAATCGCTTTTGTATTGGCTATTTTAGATGCTACTATCAAACCACTTTTAATACTATTGACCTTTCCGGTTACCATACTTACGCTGGGCATGTTTTTATTTGTAATAAATGCCTGCATCGTTTTAGCTGCAGAATACGTAGTTGATGGTTTTAGAGTTGATGGTTTTTGGAGTGCTATTTTGTTTAGCATCATCTTATCGTTCTTTAATTCATTTGTACATAAAAGAGCATTTCCAACAAAAAAAGGTATCAGGAGTAAGGAAGTATAATTTATTCAGATTTAATTTTCATATTAAAGCGATTTGCCTGCTGTGTAATAATTTTTTCTATCTCGGTTTCTAATGTTGCATTGTTGCCGCCATTGGTAACTGATTTCTTTTTTGCCGCAGCAATAAAACTTTCCCGTTTGGTATTGATGGCTGAAATTTCTTTTTGAATATTGCCACGCTGGCTGTTTTTTTCTTTTACAATTCGGGTAATTTCTGCCCGGCTTTTCTTTTGCAGGTTTTCCGGTAATATCTTCATATCAAGTTTGGCCGCAAATGAACTATCTCTTTCAAATGCATCCACCAGGTCCCAGCCGGCATTGTTGTACAATTCTTTTTTGCCTTTTACTGCCACCCTTTTTGCAGCCACTGATTTGTTCATGCTATAATTCATTTTGTCAACTTCCTGCTGTTTGGCCAACTTACTGTTGCCAGCATTACCATAGGCGATATAGGTGTTATTCAGTTGATCATTGAGTGAGAATAAAACGCTGTCGTAGGGAGTTGCGATGTCATCCATTATAGCATCGGGGTTAATATTCGTAAAGCTTCCGTTACCACATTCGCCGGCAAGATTCCAATGCTCCCGGATGCCTTGCATTTTGTTGCCACAATAAATGGTATTTACAATCACCCCTTTTTTATTAGCGACTGCACAGGCTTTTGTATAGGATAAATTGCCTTGTAAAAAATCTTCGTTGCCGGCAATAAAAATTACTTTGTAACTGGAAGTTGCCGTATCCCAGTTTAGGTTGGATAAAGAATTATAAATTACCTGACCGCAATACTCTTCGCCCCCATTGGTTTTTACATTAAATAACGTTTCTGAAAGTGAATCTAAATCCGAAGTAAAATCCATTAACTGTTCCACATAACCATCTTTCACATTGTTACTGGTTCGGCCGTATTCGTACAAGGCAATTTCAATTTGTGGCGAAACATTATTACAGGTGGCCTTTCCCAATACACTTGCCATATTCCATAACTGCGCCTTGGCCTGTTCAATCAACCCATCCATACTATTGCTTACATCAAGTAAAATAGCTACCTGTATTTTGGGTTGTTGCTTTGCAAATTGTTCAGGTATTGAAGTTTTATCATCCTGTATTTTGGCGGAACTTAAAAAAAGGATTATCCCAATTAAAGAGAAGGCTAGCGTAGTTTTAATAGTATGTTTCATAATTTAGTTTTGTTCTCTGATGCAGGTGTCAATATAATTACATAAAGCAACCTGTTACATTATGATTTCTTTAAGAAAAATCTTCTATGAAAAATTTCAATGATACGCCAGGGTGGTGAATCTTGAATATTTCACAATTCACAATTCACAATTGACCACCCGATAGCTATCGGGTCACCAATCGAACAGTCCTTTTATTCTTATAATAACTTTACCCTTTTCCAATTTCCGTTGGTGGTAATATTGCTAACTTCATGGAATATTTAATCTGCAAACAAACATCAACCTATCAGCCATCAAAATAATACGGTCGCATGCAATTCAACAGGAAAAATCTCACCAACGAAACCTTACTCAATTTATATAAAAAGTTGTTGTTACCACGAATGATTGAAGAGAAAATGTTGCTCTTGCTCCGCCAGGGTAAAATCTCCAAATGGTTCAGTGGTATTGGGCAGGAAGCGATATCCGTAGGCGCAACCATGGCCCTGCAACCGGACGAATGGATCATGCCATTGCATCGGAATCTCGGTGTATTTACAACCCGTAAAATGCCACTCAATAAATTATTTAAACAATGGCAGGGTAGTAAAGATGGCTATAGCAAAGGCCGTGAAAGAAGTTTTCATTTTGGCAATGCCGAGCATCATATCTGCGGAATGATTTCGCACCTTGGGCCGCAACTGGCCATTGCTGATGGTGTAGCATTAGCACATAAATTAAAAGAGGAAGAAAGAATTTCATTGGCGTTTAGTGGTGATGGCGGCACCAGCGAAGGCGATTTTCATGAGGCGCTGAATGTAGCCGCCGTATGGGATTTGCCGGTGATTTTTGTGATTGAGAACAATGGGTACGGATTAAGCACACCGGTAAGCGAACAGTTTCGTTGCTTTAGTCTTGCAGATAAGGCACGGGGTTATGGTATGGAAGGCATCCGGATTGATGGCAACAATATTTTGGAAGTGTACGATACCATCAAGGGCATCCGGGAATATTGTATTGAAAATCAAAAACCCTATCTGATCGAATGTATGACTTTTAGAATGCGGGGTCATGAGGAAGCCAGTGGAACCAAATATGTGCCACCACAATTATTTGATTTGTGGGAACAAAAGGATCCGATTAAAAATTACGAAAACTACCTGGTGGAACAAGGGCTTTTGGATGAAGAATCCCGTACGGCTATCCGAAATGAACTAAAGGAATATATTGAAGCAGAATTGAAAACAGGTTATGCCTCGCCTGCAATGGTAGTTGATACCCTGGAGGAGTTGGATGACCTTTATGCAAAGCCCGCTACCAATAAAAAAGCGGTGCAAATAATCAATAATGCAACACCCGGTTTTGTTTCAGCCGGTCCTGTAAAAGAAGCGGCCCGTTTTATAGATGGCATCAAAGATGGATTGTACCAGAGCATGCAACAACATCCCAACCTTATTTTGATGGGACAAGATATTGCAGAATATGGCGGCGCCTTTAAAATAACAGAAGGCTTGTCAGCCACTTTTGGCAAGGCAAGGGTACGCAACACACCCATTTGCGAAAGTGCTATTGTAGGCGCAGCACTTGGCTTATCGTTTGAAGGATTTAAGTCACTGATGGAAATGCAATTTGCAGATTTTGCTACCGTGGGCTTTAACCAGATCATCAATAATCTGGCAAAGCTTCATTACCGCTGGGGCCAAAATGCTGATGTGGTGATAAGAATGCCAACCGGCGGCGGAGTGGGTGCAGGGCCTTTTCACAGTCAAAGCAATGAAGCCTGGTTTGCACATACGCCTGGATTAAAAGTGGTGTATCCATCCACACCGATGGATGCCAAAGGCTTATTGATTGCAGCCATCAACGATCCCAACCCGGTATTGTATTTTGAACACAAGGCATTGTACCGCAGCATCAGCGGACCGGTGCCCGAGGCTTACTACGAAATTGAAATTGGCAAAGCAAGACTGGTACAGGATGGCGACGATATCAGCATTATTACCTACGGCGCCGGTGTCCATTGGGCGATTGATTTTGCAAAAAATCACCCGAAAATATCATTGTACATTTTAGATCTTAGGACATTATTGCCACTGGATTATATCGCCATACGGCAGGCTGTGCAGGCCACCGGTAAGGTCCTGTTATTGCATGAAGATACCCTAACCGGCGGTATTGGCGGAGAGATTGCCGCATGGATTGCTGAAAACTGTTTTGAATTACTGGATGCACCGGTCATCCGTTGTGCTTCGCTGGATACACCTATTCCATTTAATATTGAACTGGAGAAAAACTTTATGGCCTATAGCAGGCTGGGAGAAACCGTTGATAAACTGATGAATTATTAGTGAGATTTTTTTGAGATTTGGTTTGAATGGCCTTAGTAAAAGCGAAGAATTTTGTAGTCTTTTTTTATCGTTAGTCGGTTTTGGATGATAATATTAAATAGTTAGTTCGGAAGGCTTGCCAATATTGGATTGCACTTGATCTACTTTTTTCTCCCCAACAGCGGAGTGTTATACCATTTGGTGCAATCTTTTGGCTTCGATTAGGGAGTAGCAAAAAAATTGAGGCTTCCTAACTGTTTCAAACAAAGAGTACCTCTTTTTAAGACACCTTCAGTGGTATTGCTATGGATCAACTTAAGCCTAAAAATCTATTTACAAAGTACTTCCGTTATACGCCCACAAATCTGCATAATATCCTTTTTTATTTATCAGTTCCTCATGTGTGCCTTCTTCCAGTAATTTGCCATTGTGTAAAGCCAGTATTGTATCGCAGTTTTTAATGGTGGTTAACTTGTGT
>JBBQKO010000069.1:0-16804 GCA_038327005.1 Chitinophagales bacterium
ATCATTGCAATGCTATACCGGAATGTAGATGACTCTGCTGTGCAAAAAAGAAAACCAAACTATATTGCCAGACTGGATAGTTCTGGTAATTTTAGATTCACCAATCTTTCGGCAGGCTCCTACAAATTATATGCTTTAAAAGATGGAGATGGCGGTAAAACTTACAACTCAAAAATTGAATTATTTGGCTTTGCCGATTCGGAAGTAATTGTATCGGATAGCTCGGCCCCCATTACCCTTTATGCCTTTGAAGAAGAAAAAGACATAAAAAAATCTACTACTACAGCACCCGCTAAAACAGGAGCCCAGGCTGCTGATAAAAAACTAAAATACACCCCTAGTTTAAGCAATAATGAGCAGGATTTGCTTACCAATCTATTTTTGACTTTAAACCATCCATTAAAAACATTTGATCCGCAAAAAATAATTTTAACCGATACCAATTATAATAAAATCAATAGTACCATCACCATCGACAGTACCCAAAAAATAATAAAAGTCAATACAAAGTGGAAAGAGGAAAATAATTACCGGCTACTTGTTAGTAAAGATGCCTTCAGCGATTCAGCAGGTACCGCATTAGCCAAGTCAGATACGATAAAATTTACCACCAAAAAAACGGCTGATTACGGTAGTATCGTACTTCGATTCAGCAATCTTAAATTGGCGGAACACCCGGTATTGCAATTTGTAAAAGACCAGGAAATTTACAGATCGGTAGCCATTACTGCCGCAATGTGGAGCGATAAATTATTTCCACCAGGCGATTATGAGCTCCGGATATTATTTGACAACAATAATAACGGTAAATGGGATCCGGGTAATTACGGCCAAAAATTGCAGCCCGAAAGAGCCATTACACTCGATACCAAACTAAACATCAAAGCCAATTGGGATAATGAACGGGATGTAAAATTGTAATAAAAGAATACGCCAGAAAACAGATCTGTACTCTTGCAGTTTTCAATTTATGGCAACAATATTGAATCCGGCTTTGTTATAAAACTCGCATCAAATATAGTCGCATGGCTAATTATCAATTATCCATTATCCAATTATCCATTAATTTCGCTCCATGATTTTTTCTTCTTCTCTTTTAGAAAATGCGGTGAATGAATTTGCCAAATTGCCCGGCATCGGAAAAAAAACAGCGCTGCGGTTGGTTTTGCACCTGATAAAACAGGATGCCCATGATGTAACACAATTTAGTGAGGCTATTTCAAAAATGAGAGAAGAGATAAAATTCTGCAGCCGCTGCCATAATATTTCGGATACGGTATTGTGCAATATTTGCAGCAATCACTCCCGCAAAGGCGAACTGCTTTGTGTGGTAGAAAATATCCGGGATGTAATTGCCATTGAAAGTACCCAGCAATTCAGTGGCGTTTACCACGTACTTGGTGGCATCATTTCACCATTGGATGGCATTGGTCCGGAGCAATTAACCATCGATTCGCTGGTGCAGCGGGTACAAAGCGAAGGCATTACCGAAATCATATTTGCACTCAATGCCAATATACAGGGCGATACCACCATTTATTATATCAGCAAGAAACTAAAAGGCCTAACTGTAAAAATCACCACAATTGCCCGGGGTATTGCTTTCGGCGGCGAGCTGGAATATGCAGATGAAATGACCCTTGCCAAAAGCATCAGTAACCGCATACCTGTTGAAAACTATATTGTATCCGGCAATTGATCAAAATTTCCCTATAAGGTAAACCTGCACATGCTTTGCTACCAATTAATTAACACCCGTATTTTGCATTACGGCCTAGTTACTTTATTTTTGTGCCCGTTTACAGGCAGATTTGTTTATTGTTCAACCTGTAACCCATTTTAAAAGTGAACTAATAAACGAAAACAATTCTGCCTCTCTTCTCCCGGATTGATTCTCGTTTCATTAGTAGTTACTTTTATTTTTTAACAAGCGAACACAGCCATGGTCGTCATAGTTGTGTCAGCCGATAGCTATCGGCCCACTTGTACTTTTTGTAAATAATTTAACTTTCATCAACTAATGAAAAAAACAATACAGGATACCCTGAAAGAACGCATTTTAATCATTGACGGTGCAATGGGCACGATGATACAGCGACATACATTAGAAGAAGCTGATTACCGTGGCGAACGCTTTAAAGATTGGCATACCGATGTAAAAGGCAACAACGATCTGTTAAGTATCACCCAGCCCGATATCATCATTGGCATACACAAACAATACCTTGAAGCGGGTGCAGATATCATCGAAACCAATACATTCAGCAGCACTGTAATTGCACAGGCCGATTACGACATGCAATCCATTGCTTACGAAATGAATGTAGCTTCTGCAAAATGTGCCAGAATTGCTGCGAATGAATACATGGTAAAAAATCCTTCCAAACAACGTTATGTGGCAGGTGCCATCGGGCCATTGAACAAAACATTGAGTTTATCACCTGATGTAAATAACCCCGGCTTTCGTGCCGTTACTTTTGATGAAGTAGCTGCAGCATATACCGAACAAATAAAAGGATTGATCGAAGGCGGTGTGGATATATTGTTGATTGAAACCATTTTTGATACACTGAATGCCAAAGCAGCTATCTATGCGGTAAAAAAATATTTCAGAGAAACAGGCACGCCGGAGTTACCAATTATGATCAGTGGCACCATTACCGATGCCAGCGGACGCACCCTAAGTGGACAAACCCTGGAAGCATTTTATGTTTCGGTGATGCATGCCAATCCGCTAAGCGTTGGCTTAAACTGTGCATTGGGCGCAGCAGAAATGCGGTCGCATATTGAAGAGTTGTCGCAAATCTGCAATTGCTTTACTTCCGCTTATCCCAATGCCGGATTACCAAATGCATTTGGCGAGTACGATGAACAACCGCACGAAACGGCTCATATCATAGAAGAGTGGGCTGCCAATGGCTGGCTAAATATAGTAGGCGGTTGCTGTGGCACAACGCCCGATCATATCAAACACATTGCGGATGAAGTAGCTAAATTTAAACCCAGGTTATTGCCAGTATTGGAAGCTGCATTGTAAAATGAATTTCCAAGACAGTGTCTCGGAAATTGAGATTGTCTCCTTTTAATCTTTCCTGGTCGCATTTACTTAGTACTATTGAAAATAATATTGAAAGGAAATTTTATGAGATTGAGGCCGCCACGGAAAACTGGAGTTTAAGAGAATTAAAAAGACAATATGAAAGTGCCTTATTTGAACGCCTGGCACTAAACCGAAATAAAGCAAAAGTAAAAGAGCTTAGTAAAAAAGGATATTGCATAGAAAAACCTTCCGATGCCATTAAAGACCCTTATATACTTGAATTTTTGGATTTGCAGGAAAAAGAATTTTATTCTGAAAGTAATTTAGAAACAGCCATCATTAATAAGCTGGAACATTTTTTATTAGTGTTAGGCAAAGGGTTTTTATTCGTTGATATACAAAAAAGAATAAAGCTGGATAACGATGATTATAAAATTGATTTGGTTTTTTATCACAGAATATTAAGGTGCTTTGTATTGATAGATTTAAAAATAGGTACATTAACCTATAAGGATTTAGGACAATTACAGATGTATGTAAATTACTATGATGAAGAAATAAAAGCACCCGATGAAAATAAAACGATTGGAATAATTCTTTGTAAAAACAAAAAAGAGAGTACTATAAAATATACACTGGGGAAAAACAATAAACAAATTTTTGCCAGTAATTATAAAGTTTATTTCCCGGAAAAACAGATTTTAAAGTTAATAAGAGAGCAATAAAAAATCAACAAGCCCTGTTGGGTAATTGAAGTAAATATTATGAGCGAGACAATTCATATCAAACCCTTCCTAAGGTTAAGCGGATTAGAACCATTGGTTGTTCGTCCGGAAACAAATTTTGTAAACGTGGGCGAGCGTACCAATGTTACCGGCAGTAAAATGTTTGCCCGGTTAATCAGGGAAGAGTCTTACGAAAAAGCATTGAGCGTTGCCCGCCAGCAGGTAGAAAGCGGTGCACAGATCATTGATGTTAATATGGATGATGCCTTACTGGAAGGTGTGCAGGCCATGACTACTTTCTTAAATCTGGTGCAGGCAGAACCTGATATCGCCCGGATTCCGATTATGATTGATTCCTCAAAATTTGAGATCATTGAAGCCGGTTTAAAGTGTGTTCAGGGTAAGTGCATCGTGAACTCCATCTCAATGAAAGAAGGCGAGGAGAAATTTATTGAGCAAGCCTTTATTTGCAAAAGCTACGGTGCCGCCGTAATTGTAATGGCCTTTGATGAAGTAGGACAGGCTGATACCAAGCAACGCAAGATTGAAATATGCCACCGTGCTTACAAAATTCTAACTGAGCAGGTGGGTTACGATCCGCAGGATATAATTTTTGATCCGAACATTTTTGCCATTGCCACCGGTATTGAGGAGCACAATAATTATGCGGTAGATTTTATTGAAGCAACCGAAGAAATTAAAAGATTGATGCCGCTTACCAAAGTAAGCGGTGGTGTTAGCAATGTGTCTTTTTCTTTTCGTGGAAATGACCATGTAAGGGAAGCCATACACGGCGTATTCCTTTTCTATGCCATCAAAGCCGGTATGGACATGGGTATTGTAAATGCAGGTCAGTTGGTTGTGTACGATGAAATAGAACCGACCTTGCGTGACCTGTGTGAAGATGTAATCCTCAATCGCAACAACGATAACAACGAAGCCACCGAAAAACTAATCATTCATGCAGAAACCGTAAAAGCAAAAGGTAAGGTAGAAGTAAAGGATGAAAAGTGGAGAAATGAACCGGTTGAAAAACGCCTTTCGCATTCACTGGTAAATGGCATTACAGATTATATAGATGCTGACACAGAAGAAGCACGGATAAAATATCCAAAACCACTGGATGTGATTGAAGGGCCGCTGATGGATGGTATGAATATAGTAGGTGATTTGTTTGGTGCAGGCAAAATGTTTTTACCACAGGTAGTAAAAAGTGCCCGTGTGATGAAGAAGGCGGTAGCTGTGCTAACACCTTTTATCGAACAAGAAAAAGAAGATCGCAAACAAGCACATATTTTAGCAGGTACTACCAACGAGGAAAATGCTGGTGCAGCAAAAATATTGCTGGCAACCGTAAAAGGAGATGTACATGATATTGGTAAAAACATTGTTGGGGTTGTATTGGGTTGTAATGGATACGATATCATTGACCTTGGCGTAATGGTATCTACGGACAAAATTTTAGATGCCGCCATCAAACATAATGTTGATATCATTGGCCTAAGCGGTTTAATTACCCCTTCATTGGATGAGATGGTACATGTGGCACGTGAGATGAAACGCAGGGAAATGACGCAGCCTTTATTAATTGGTGGTGCTACTACCTCCCGCATGCACACGGCCGTAAAAATTGCACAACAGTACGATCATGGCGTGATACATGTGCTGGATGCCAGCCGAAGTGTTACCGTAGCCGGTAGCTTGTTAAATAAAGAAACAAAACCAGATTTTTTAGGCGGCATCAGAAAAGAATATGATAAACTAAAAGAAGACTTTACTAATAAAAAAACGGTAAAAAATTATCTATCGTTTACTGAGGCTCAAAAAAATCCTGCTCAAATTAACTGGGATAATTTTACTCCTATAGCTCCTACTTTTACCGGAACAAAAATTTTTGAATCATATGACCTTGCAGAAATAGCCACATTTATCGACTGGCAACCTTTCTTTATCGCCTGGGAAATGCATGGCAAATTTCCCCAATTATTAACGGATGAAATTATTGGAGAAGCTGCCAGTAATTTATACAAGGACGCACAAAATTTATTGAAACAAATCATTGAAGAAAAATGGTTGACAGCACGAGGAGCAATCGGGTTTTGGCCGGCAGCTAAAACAGCTCCGGATACAATAGTTGTTAAAAGTGAAACCGGCAATGTTCAATTAGAATTTTTAAGACAGCAAATAAAAAAGGCAGCAGGACAGCCCAATTTATCGCTGGCAGATTTTGTATTGGATGAGGCCAAAGGCTTAGATTACATGGGTGCTTTCTCAGTAACCATTGAAGGTATTGAAACGCATATCAAAAATTTTGAAGACAAATTAGATGACTATAATAAAATCATTCTACAGGCGTTAGCGGATCGGCTGGCAGAAGCTTTTGCTGAAGTATTGCATAAAAAAACACGGCTTGAATACTGGGGCTATGCAACGGATGAACATTTAACCAATGAGCAATTGATTAAAGAAGAATATTTAGGCATCCGCCCGGCACCAGGTTATCCAGCATGCCCCGATCATACGGAAAAATATAAACTGTTTGATTTATTGGGTGGAAAAGAAGCAACCGGAATTACGCTCACAGAATCGTTGGCCATGTACCCTGCTTCATCTGTAAGCGGCTGGTACTTTGCCAATCCTGAAAGTAAGTATTTTGGTGTAGGTAAAATCAGTGAAGACCAGGTAGCGGATTATGCAAAAAGGAAAGAGATGCCGCTGGATGAAATAAAAAGATGGCTGAGTCCGATACTGGACTAATGTAAAATTGCTATTTGCTTAAAAAAACAGGTGGTGTACAGTCGATTGTAAATCACCTTTCAATTATTTTATAGTATCACCTAGTGTAGATATTTGATATTTCATCGCCAGGTAAAACTATCCTTTTTGTATAGTTTTACCTGGATGTGTTTATCCTTTTTTTTACAAAAGAATGTTAGAAAATCTGGCCCGGAATAAAACTGCTTTACATACCACTTTCAATACAGCTAAAGGTTTGACACAACGATGAATGGACTTTTTGCAAATGCTTTAAACATCTGAACATGATAAACTAAACTAGCTTGTTGGTCTTCTCATAATAGAATACTTTGTAACGACTAAACAATATTCAAAATATCACCCTACACAAACGCCGGGCATCTTATTGCATTAAACATCAAAACTCATTCTTATCAAAATAAATGATGCTCCTCCAATACTTTTGCCTTTAAATTTTATTTAAACAGGTTATTCTATTCATCAGTTGGTGTATCATTTACCGGGGATCAAACAATCAAATAATCCTGTAGCTTTACCACCTTAAAAATAATTATGCGTATCATTTCCTACAACGTCAATGGCATTCGTGCTGCATTTAAAAAGGGTTTTATTGATTGGCTAAAAACCAACCCGGCTGATGTTATCTGCCTTCAGGAAACAAAGGCTACCAAAGATGACGTGGATATCAAACAACTGGAAGTGCTGGGCTTTCATCACCATTGGTTTAGTGCGCAAAAAAAAGGATATAGTGGCGTAGCTGTTTTTACAAAAATAAAACCCGACAATATTTGTATTGGTTGCAATATACCTTCAAGCGATGATGAAGGGCGTGTGATACAACTCGACTTTGGAGATATTCGCCTGATCAATGCCTACTTCCCATCTGGTACCAGCGGCGACTTACGTCAACAATTTAAATACCAATTTCTGGACGAATTTCACACTTACCTGAACAAGCTAAGGAAAAAGCATCCTAAATTAATTTTGTGTGGCGACTACAATATTGCCCATGAAGCAATTGATATCCATGATCCAAAGGGCAACAAAAACAGCAGTGGTTTTCTACCAGAGGAAAGAGAATGGATGACCAGGTTTTTAAAGAGCGGATGGATTGACACCTTTCGTGTATTTCACCAGGAGCCACATCGCTATAGCTGGTGGAGCCAGCGTTTCCCATCGGTTAGATTAAACAATAAAGGATGGCGCATAGATTACATTACGGTAACGGATGCACTAAAAGATCAGTTAGTTGATGCGGATATTTACCCGGATGTAAAACACAGTGATCATTGTCCCATTTTTTTAGAAATTAAAGCCTGATTAAGTTTTCACAGACAACGCTGAAATAGTACTGGTGGGCAGTTTAAATTGGAGTGCCCTGTATTTTATTGCTCAAATTAATACAGTAGGCGACTCTTAATTCGTGTAATCCGATAGCTATCGGATCGTGCCTCAAATTCGTGTAATCCTTTTAAGGCAATTCATGCTTAACATAGCACTGGATTTATATTCTGCAATAATTGATCACTGCGGCTTATCTTGCTGTACAATTATCTTGCTATGGAAGTCTTACTTTTTATTGCGCTTGTGATCATTATCATTCTCCTGATTAAAATAAAGTCTTTTCAAAAAGAAATCGCCAGCCGTACACATGAAAGTTTCTTATCGCTGAAGAAAGAACTGGTTGCATTAAAAGAAGCGGCCAACACACCCGGGGAAGAATTATCACCAGCAAAACCCACAGACGAAAGCGTTGTGCAATGGCGACCATATATAGCGCCTGAAATTATAATAAAGCAAGTTGAAATGCCGCCGGTCTTGTCACAGGAAGTAGTAGAAAATGAAATAATTATACCCATCATTCCTGAAGTTATTGATCAGGCACCCATAACCCCCATCGTTCCTTCTATACCTGGTAACATGATCCCTACCGTCAATGAAAGCTGGAGGGAAAAATGGTTGCGCAATAACCCCGATCTGGAGAAATTTATTGGTGAAAATCTAATCAATAAAATTGGTATTAGTGTATTAGTATTGGGTATTGCATTTTTTGTAAAATATGCCATCGATCAAAACTGGATTAACGAAGCGGGCCGTGTTGGAATTGGTATTGGTTGTGGTATCATTCTCGTCGCACTGGCGCATTATTTACGCAATTCATATCGTTCCTTTAGTTCTGTTTTAGCCGGCGGAGGTATCGCAGTATTTTATTTCACCATCGCATTTGCATTTCACGAATACCAGCTTTTTTCGCAAACCGCCGCATTTGTAATAATGATTATTATTACTGTTTTTGCTGTTACCCTTTCCTTACTTTACGATAAATTAGAACTGGCTGTTATTGCTGCCATCGGTGGTTTTATCACACCCTTTTTAGTAAGTACCGGCAGCGGTAACTATATCATTTTATTTACCTACTTGCTTATTTTAAACATCGGTATGCTTGCGTTATCGTGGTTTAAAAAATGGCAGACCATTCACGTGATTGCGCTATTTTTTACGCTTTGTATTTACGGAGCATGGCTGGTGCAAAACACAGTTTTTAGTGACGGCTTTTTATTTTACAAAAATGCATTTCTTTTTGCCACCGCTTTCTATATATTATTCCTGTGCATGAGTATGGTTTACAACATTCGTACAAAACAAGCTTTTAAAGCTTTTGACTTTTCGTTACTAATGCTGATTACTTTTAGTTACTATGCAGCCGGTATGACGAATCTGCATTTTTGGAGTGGTGGCGACTACCAGGGATTATTTACAATTGCTTTAGGTACAACAAACCTTTGTCTTGCTGCATATTTTTATAGAAGTAAAAGAGCAGATACCAATTTATTGTATCTACTCCTTGGCCTTACCCTTACATTTATTTCACTTACAGCACCCGTTCAACTTCATGGCCATTCCATCACTTTATTTTGGAGTGCTGAGTTTGTATTGCTTTACTGGATGCACCAGCGGAGCGGTATTGCAATGTTTAAATACTCATCCGCAATTGTAATGATTTTAATGATGATTAGTTTGCTGATGGACTGGGATAAGGTAAATCATTTAAGCGGCAATCATCTACCGGTTTTGTATAAAAATTTACAAGGATTTATAACGAATATTGGTGCAGTAATTGCCTTTGGGCTGTATGCAATACTGTTGAAGCGGGAAAGCAATTCAACGAACTACATTGTCGGTTTAAAAAACAGTAGTGTATTAAAAATAATCGTATCGATTGCGTGCATACTCTTTTACCTCACGTGTGTATTTGGGGTTAATTTATATTTCTATAATTACACGCAGCTTGATGTACCAAACACGTGGCACCAGTTAATTACCTATACATTTAGCATCCTATTGCTTTTATTTTTTGCAAAATACAATGCAGGCCAAAACACAATACTGCAGTTGCTTTTTATTGCAGGCTGTATTGGCTTCTATCTTTTAGGTACTCCCTATGTTGGCCGTTTAAGAAATGGAGTTCAGCAACAATTATATCCATCTTTGCAGCTTTGGATTCACTGGATTTCCGCTGTTCTGTTGCTTTATTTAATATATCAGGCAATTGCCCTTTTTCGCAAAAATGCCAGCAGTTTTCAACAGGCAGGGAAAATATTCATTTGGATCATCAATATTGTTCTGATTATTTTTTTCAGTGTAGAAATGATGCATGCCTATGTTGTGATCACCGAACCTTTTCAAAAGACAACCTTGTCTTTACAGCAGTATTCAAAAGCGGGACTAACCATCGTTTGGGCGCTGTGCTCCTTCACCATTATGTGGTTGGGTATGAAGCATAAATTTAAAACACTTCGCATCATTTCACTTGTGCTTTTATCATTGGCACTTGCCAAATTGTTCTTGTTCGATATTCGTACAATTTCTGAAGGTGGAAAAATAGCAGCATTTATCATGTTGGGAATTTTGCTTCTGATCATTTCATTCATGTACCAAAAACTTAAAAAAATCATTATCGATGATGCCATCCGGTAGAATACTAGTTGCGATATTTTTATTTTTTATAATGCCACAATTGGCATTTACGCAGCAATTTAAATATGGTGCAGAACTAAATAAGGTTGATACCAATGGCTTCTATGAGATCATCATAACACCTGCAATAAGCCGATATCTGCTGCAAGATTTTTCTGATATCCGGATTGCAGATGGAAGTAATCGCTGGGTGCCGCATATTTTACAACAGAGCGATGTAATGCTGGTTGAGAATTTATTTACGCCATTCCCAATCGTTCAAAACACGGTGAATGATAGCGGAAAAAATTTATTAGTCATTGAAAACATAAAAAAGGAAGGTATCAATCACCTGAAGCTTTTGCTAAAAAATACTGCTGTAAGCCGCCTTGCTTTACTCAGTGGAAGCAACAACCAACAGGATTGGTATATCATAGATGATAACATCAGCATCAACAAAAGTAACGAGACGATAAAAGATGAGTACATGCAGGAGATCAATTTTCCTTTAGTAAAATATCGATACTTAAAATTGGTGATTGACAACGATCGCAATGAGCCATTGCTTATTTCACAAGCCGGATTTTACACCGAACCATCAAATAAAAAAACAATTGTCAATCAAGTAAATCCGGCACCATTATTTCTTCAAAAGGACAGTATTCATTATTCATACATTTTGGTAAAACAGGCAGATAGTTACCAGTTTGACAAAATTTCAATTGAAACCAGCGGCACCCGTTATTACAATCGAACTGTGCAAATTTGTTTGCAAGAGTTTGATAAAAACAAAATCCCAAAGCCAGGCAGGGTAATTGGGAATTTTAAATTAATATCTGACTCAACCCGTTCCTTTTATTTAACCAGAACGAAGGCCCCTTCATTTTATATTATAATTAAAAATGGGGATAGCCCTCCTTTAAAAATTGAAAGCATTCGCACTACTCTTCAAAATGTTGCATTGGTATCCTACCTTGAAAAAGGTAAAGGTTACAAGCTCCTTTTAGGTGATTCACTCGCTTCTTTTGCTGATTACGATCTTCAAACATTTAAAGACAGCATTGGTGCAAAGCGCATACTAAAATATGGCGATGTATTTAAGAACTCAACAAAAGATTTTAGTAAAAAAAGTCAAAATAAAAATTGGTGGATATGGCCCACAATCATTTTGGCAGGATTGGTTTTAAGTTTTTTAACCTACCGGTTAACAGGCGATATGAAGAAACAACCAAAATAATTTAGCCTGTTTGTATCTTTACTTCATGATCATTTACAACGTAACTACAAAA
Source organism: Chitinophagales bacterium (assembly GCA_038327005.1). Lineage (GTDB taxonomy): Bacteria > Bacteroidota > Bacteroidia > Chitinophagales > Chitinophagaceae > Ferruginibacter. Next base: position 11,769 of record JBBQKO010000069.1, read on the forward strand.
GTGGACAAGTCCATTCAGGAAGTATGGCTGAGCTGGCTTAAAGAAGAGCATATTACTGAGATATTAAATACCGGCTGTTTTACAAAAGCCAACATTTTGCGGCTATTGGAAACAGACGATACAGAAGGACCAACCTACGCCATTCAATACCATGCAGAAAGTAAGGCACTGTACAATTTATACATTGAAAAGTATGCGAGCCTGGTGCGGCAAAAATCAATTGATAAATGGGGAGGCCAGTTTATTGCATTCAGGTCAGTGATGCAAATTGTTAACTAAATGTGCAAAATAAAAAAACACTTTTTTACAATAAAAACCGCGTTTACATTCCCACCAAAACCGCATGGGCAGCGGATCCTCAATCGCCAATTTGCCAAAACGCACGCCTGTAGGGCATTTCAGCAGATCTCATAAATCAGTTGATGGCATTTCTGAATGGCGTATTTTCTGAAACCCCTTATTCCATGCGGTTTACAGCGATTTTTTACATAATAAAATCAAGATAAAAAATTTTGTTGCAAGTAAAAACCGTCTATATTTGTTGCAGTAAAAATTTCAAAATACTTAATTATGAACAAAGCAGAATTAATCGCAAAAATTGCTGACGATGCAGGCATTACAAAAACACAGGCCAATGCAACTTTAGATTCTTTTGTAGAAGCAGTAACTAAAACTTTAAAAGGTAATGGCAAAGTTACTTTAGTTGGTTTTGGTACTTTTTCCGTATCAAAAAGAGCAGCCCGTAACGGACGCAATCCACAAACTGGTGCTGTTATTAAAATTAAAGCGAAGAAAGTAGCCAAATTTAAAGCTGGTAAAGAATTATCTTCCAAATTGTAATGATTGCACGACCACATTAAAAAAGCAAGACGTATAGTATGTCTTGCTTTTTTATCTTATTAAATTTCACTTAAAAAAATACAAATATGGGACGCGGAGATATTAAAACAAAAAAAGGTAAAATTGCTAAAGGTTCTTTCGGAAAAACAAGACCTGCCAAACCAGCTAAGAAAGCTGCTGTTGCAAAGAAGCCTGAGTAGATAAATTAATCTGGTTGATTGGTTGGATTACAATATTTTCAACTGATCAACCATTTCAAATCTGTACCATTTCATTGAGGCTACTTAACCTTTCTATCTTTAATTTTATGTCAGGTTGTGAGTGTAATTTTTGAATACCTGGTCATTAAAAAAATGCTTCATAAAAAATCACAAGAGGGTTCACTAAACCATCCAGTGCGATTACCTAAGTAAAAACTCACTTAATTTCTATAGTTTTTCTACCAGCCATTTTTTTCTGCTAATGCTCCCCTTGTACCTGTTTTCACTTTGAAATACATTCAATATGGTGCCAACCTTGAGAACACGATCATCGAAGATTTACCAAATAAAATTCCAGCATTTATATGAATGGCCCTCAATAAAAAAGGGCATCTTCAAAATTTTCTGAAGATACCCTGGCAAATTTATTGATGCAATTTAGATCCCCATTGATCGCATACCTCCAAACCCAATGGATGCGAATAATATAGCCCCTAATACCGCACTAATTATTATCGTTACTCCAATCATAACCAGAAAGGCTACCAGCAAATAAATCACTTTTTTGTCTTCCGGTGTTTTCTTTAACGGTCCTACACCCAGGTACATGATGTAAACTGAATAGATCCAGGCTGCAAATTTTAATAAGCCGCCAAGTACGGGTATAAATCCTAATAAGCCTGCAACATACGAGGGCGTTCCAGAATAAGCTACCAACTGTGCAGACTTATTCAGATTCTTTTCTGAACCGAAACTTGGTGCCAATAAATCAACGATGTAAACTGAAATATAATAACCTAATGCGGTAGAAACAAAGGCAATTATAGCAGTCACTAAAAAGAAGGTGAGTCCAAATGCTCCGGGAAAAAGAAAGCCCGTTAACAAAGGTCCCACGGCTGAAACAATGGCCAATGGCAACACATAGCTCATTAATAATGATTGAGGCGTAGCTTCCTCATTGTCAATAATATCCCATTCAGTTTTGGGCGTAATTAAAATGTTTTTTACTCGGTCGAATAGATTCATGTTTAAAGGTTTTAGTTTATGAAACAGTTAATATATAGAAAAATCCGAATGCTAGCAAACCTTTAAAGCTTTTTTTATAACTAAATCCGATTATCATTAAGCCCCGAAGTATCATTTGATTGTTCGAAAATCGCTAAAAGGCTCTCCAGCTCTGCAACACGACTGGTTTGTAGCATAAGCAACATATTGCGGTTATTCACCTCCAGCAATTGCGATTGAAGGTCTGTTAGTTGTGATTGCAGGAAGGCGTAGTCCTGTTTGAGATGTTCAAACTGGGCTTCCAGACTAACGCTTTCTCCTGCCCGCTGTTGTTTGCCATTCACCATATAGGTTGAGCTTGCTGCCTGCCGCTGTATGTCAATCATACTGCGCTTTAATTCCTTTAGCTCCTTTACTTGTTCATCCAGGCTACTTCTATATTCATTTGCCTCGGCCAACATTGACTGCAGCATTTCAATTTCACTATCCCGGCTATAAATAATTCTGGCATAGTCTTCCAGCCTTGACTCATAGCTTTTATTTTCCGCTACCAGCCTTTTGACGCTTTCCAATAAATCGGTATTTGCTATACTGTCCATAATTAGTTTATAGTAAAAATTGGCTAGACTGGCTGATCAACAATGCACCAATTATCGGATCAGATAATTGTTCCAAAAAGTATTGGAAAGATATTGACTTTAAAAACAAAAAGCCCCCGTTTTAACCGGAAGCTTTTTTATAATAAAATTCTTTGTATCAACCTTTAACGAGTGTTCCTACATTTTCTCCAGTCACTACTTTCAAAAGATTCCCTTTTTTATTCATATCAAATACAATAATCGGCATTTCATTTTCCATGCACAATGTAAAGGCCGTCATATCCATTACCTTCAAATTCTTATTGATACATTCTGCAAAAGATATATTTTCAAACTTAGTAGCATTGGGGTCCTTTTCCGGATCTGCTGAATAGATGCCATCTACTCGTGTTCCCTTTAAAATAACATCGGCTTTTATTTCAACAGCTCGTAATGAACCAGCAGTATCCGTAGTGAAATATGGATTACCGGTACCAGCTCCAAAAATTACAACCCTTCCCTTTTCCAGATGACGGATTGCCCTGCGACGAATGTAAGGCTCGGCAATTTGTTCCATTTTGATGGCACTCTGTAGCCTTGTAAAAACACCGGCTTTTTCCAACCCACTTTGTAACGCCATCCCATTTATTACTGTTGCAAGCATCCCCATATAATCTCCCTGTGCTCTCTCAATTCCGGTTTCAGCTTCATTCATTCCACGATAAATATTACCACCACCAATTACAATGGCTACTTCCACCCCTAATTCAATAATACTTTTTACATCTTCTGCATACCTTGAAATAACCTTGCTATCCAAGCCAAAGTTTTTATCTCCCATTAATGATTCACCTGATAATTTGAGTAGTATTCTCTTGAATTTGGGCACCATATTTTTATATTTATGCGAAGATATATTTTTAAAATTGTTTCACTGGCTTAATTGATTATTAGGTGGCCGTTTAGATGCGCATTCCGCTTCTGTTTGATCACACCATAAAAAAACGGGTATCAATATCCAGTCAACGGGGCACGGCATAAAAAAAGCGAAACTTTCGTTTCGCTTTTTTAAAATATCTATGTTAAATCAACCCAATGCTACTCTTTTAAATTCAATCACTTTCAACCCGGCATCTAAGCTTTTCAAATAATCAGCAACGCTTTTGCTATTATCTTTTACAAAGGCCTGTGCCATTAAAGTGTTGTCTTTGAAAAATTTATTCACCTTACCAACGGCGATTTTTTCAGCCATTTCTGCAGGCTTTCCTTCGGCTTTAATTTGTTCGATAGCGATTTCTCTTTCTCTTGCAATTGTTTCAGGCGCAATAGAAGTTTCATCAACTGCAAGCGGATTCATTGCTGCAATTTGCATAGCCACATCTTTACCTGCATCAGCAGCATCTTTATTAAAACTTACGAGCACACCCATCCGGTTTGCACCATGAATGTAAGAAGCAACATAAGCCGCTTCAACCCTTTCGAATTTAATCGCAATTTTTTCGCCAATTGCTGCCAACTTATCATTGATTAGTTCAGATACTTTTGCGCCGTTGATTTCTACTTCATTTAACTCTTCAGCAGATTTTACATTGTGTGCAATTGCAGCATCCATGATACTTTGTGTGAAAGCAACGAAGTCGGCATTTTTGCTAACAAAGTCAGTTTCGCAACTGATACAAACGATGATACCTGTTTTGTTGTCGGCTGTGGTTTTAGCCAGAATAACGCCTTCTTTTGCTTCACGGTCGCTACGTTTTGCAGCTACCTTTTGGCCTTGTTTACGTAACCAGTCAATGGCTGCTTCAAAATCGCCATTGCTTTCAGTTAATGCTTTACGGCAGTCTAACATGCCGGCACCTGTTGATTGACGCAGCTTATTGATATCGGCTGCTGTTATTGTTGCACTCATGATAATATTTTTTTTCCAAACCCTTTAAGAAGTTTTAACTCCCGAATTTGGAAATTTTTAATAATTCAATTTTAATGAACCAACGGATTTAAAACACTTGTTTAAAAAAAGTATGTAGTACAAATGAGTCCCGAATGGCGGGAACAATGACACAACTATGTTAAATAATGGTACCATCGCTTGTTACAAAATTGATTCTACTACCCGGATCTATATGGTTCCTCAATTTAAAAGAACCAATGTGAACCTTATCGTGGTCCACCTGGTGCTCCACCACCTGCTGGCCTTCTGCCACCTGCTCCAGGACCCGGTACACGACGTTTAGTTGGTGCTGCACCTCTTGCTCTTTTGTTTCTATCATCACCACCATCAGCCTTTTCTTCAAAACGAGCTGCTTTTGATTCTGCGCTATCATCACCATCAGAACTGCTATCATCTTCGTCTTTTTCAGCCTGGCGTTCTGCCAGACCTTCAGCGATTGCTGCTACGATATAGTTAACAATG
>JBBQKO010000070.1:0-16673 GCA_038327005.1 Chitinophagales bacterium
ATTTTAACCGGTCGTTTTTATTGCGACCGGTTTTTTATTTTGTTTAGAACTTTAGGTATATTTTGATTTGATTTGGTTAAAGATTCTCTTATTTATTTTTATTGATCCGCAGTTTTTCAAACAAACAATTAATTGAAATTAGTTGTCTTTTATTCAGACATTACACAAATTTTATGATACTAAAAGTTGGTATTACAGGCGGTATCGGCAGCGGTAAAAGCACCGTTGCAAAAGTGTTTCAGGTATTGGGCATTCCCATTTATTATGCAGATGATGCAGCAAAAAAATTAATGAATGAGGATGAAGCTATCAAAACACAACTACAACAACTGTTTGGAAAAGAAACTTATGTGGATGGCAAACTAAACCGGAAATATTTATCGGGATTGGTTTTTAACAATGAAGAAAAACTGGCGCAACTGAATGCCATTGTTCACCCCGCCACCTTGAAGGATGCGGATCAATGGATGCAACAACAAACTACCCGCTACGCTATTAAAGAAGCTGCGCTGATTTTTGAAAGTGGTGCACAGACACAACTTGATTGTGTGATTGGCGTATTTGCTCCAGAGCCGATAAGAATACAACGGGTAATGAAAAGAGATGGCATCACCAAGGAGGAAGTAAAAGCCAGGATGGAAAAGCAACTGGATGAATCAATAAAAATGCGCCTATGCGATTACGTGATTACCAACGATGAACAGGATCTGGTGATCCCGCAGGTAGTAAAAATCCACGAAGCGTTGATGGCCAGGCATTCTTCTTAGCCGGCAATAGAAAGGATTTATTTTAATAATTTTGGATGAAGAACAAGCTATGCCCTTTCAATCCAGTGCTCTGTATAATTCAAAACACTATTTTCGTTCATACACCATCTCTCCGTTCACAAAGGTTTTCAACACCTGTGTTTGCAATATTTTACCGGCATCCATCTGCATCAGGTCGCCGTCTAAAATGATAAAGTCTGCGAACTTACCTTTCTCTAAACTTCCCTTTTCCTGCTCTTCAAAATTGGCTTTTGCTGCCCAGATGGTCATGCCCCTGATGGTTTCCTGCCGGGTAAGTGCATTCTCCATTTGATACCCGGCTTCGGGCCATCCATTGGCATCTTTGCGAATAGCGGCTGCATAAAAAGTTTTAAAAGGACTAATATCTTCTACCGGAAAATCGGTGCCCAGGGGAATCCAGCCATTTTGCTCCAGTAATTGCTTGTAGGCATAAGCACCCTTTACTCTTTCTTTGCCCAGGCGGTCACCGGCCCAGTACATATCAGAAGTAGCGTGCGTGGGTTGCACGGATGGAACGATACTGTTGTCTCCAAAGAGACTAAAGTCCTTTGCATTCACTACCTGTGCATGCTCAATCCTCCACCGGAGATCGTTTTTCCCTTTTAGGTATTTGGCATAGGTGTTTAGCATTACCCGATTACCACTATCTCCAATGGCATGAGTACACATTTGAAATCCATGCTTATAAATTGTCGCCGCTACCTCATCAAAGTGCACTATTTTACTCAATAAAAAACCATGACTTTCGGGCCTATCGTGGTAAGGTTCAATTAAACAGGCTCCTCTTGAACCCAATGCGCCATCCACGTACACTTTAAAAGAGCGCACATTCAAGCGATCTGTTTTAATCATACCCCGTTTAAAGATCGCATCATAGTTATTGCCCCGATCGCTCAACATGACGTATAAACGCATTTTCAACTGGTTTGACTTTTGCAAGGCTTCAATCATTTCCACATCTTCGTACTGCAAGCCACAATCATCAATGGTGGTTAATCCAACTGCAAAACATTTTGCCTGCGCATTGAGCAATGCAGCTCGCTTTTGTTGCCTGGTTTCATCCGGTACTCTTGAACTTACCAAACCAATGGCATTGTCAATGAATATGCCGGTTAATTTCCCATCCCTGGTTTCTACCTCACCGCCGGTTAATGTAACACCTGGCTTGATGCCTTTCATTGCCTTTCCATTGGCGATGGCTGCATGCCCGTCTACCCTTGTCAATAAAACCGGCCGATCGGGAAACAATTCGTCTAATTTTTGGCTGTTGGGAAATTGCTTCGTTGACCAATCATTCTGGTCCCAGCCCCTGCCCAAAAGCCAGCCTTCCTTGTGGGTGTTGGCATAAGTTTTTAATCTGTCAAGCACTTCCTCCCAACTTTTTGTTGCGGTAAGATCTACTATTTGCAGATCAAGTCCGTACCGTAAAAAATGCGCATGGGCATCAATAAAGCCAGGATATATGAATTTATCGTTGGCATCCAATGTTGCTTTGGCAACAAATTCATTTTTAAGTTGGGCGGATGGCCCGGTTGCGATTATTTTACCATCGGTTACCACCATTGCTTCTTTTACAGAAAACTGTTCATCAACCGTGTAAATTTTGGCATTGTACACCAGTAAATCTGCCACCTTTTTTTGAGATTTTACGGCAGTGCCAATCAGTAAAAAAAAGAACAATAGTAATTTATTCATGTGTGTTGTAATTTATTGTAGCAGGAATTTTTTACAAAAATGTCGATTAGGAAATATCAATCATCCGCAAAAATAAAAATTAAATGAATAGCTGATCATTCCAATTTCTCTGTATAGAACGGTTTAGGTTTTATTTGATTGGCATAATGACTAATAATTCCCTTGCGTTATTATCAGTCCTTATATTCACTTTCAAGTGAGTTAAAGCTCTCCTTTTTACTCAACTATGAATAGCTGAATAGTTTAGAATTAATAATCATGCTGCATCTCTAATTTTAGGTTCCTAATTTCTAACTCATCATTCATCATTCATCATTCATCATTCTTCATTCTTCACACTCGTCTCTCATTACTCATCTCTCATTTCTCATTCCTCACTGCCTGAATTTCTCCGGATGTTGCTTATTAAAATCTGTTGCATCCTGGTAAGCTTTTGCGGCTGCTAATATCGTGGCTTCATCGTATAAATTACCAACCAGGGTAATGCTATTGGGTAATCCCCTTTCGGAAAAACCAATTGGGAAAACCACCACAGGATGCCCGGTAAGATTGGTAATACTTAACTGGCTTCCGGCAAAACTTGGAACGATCAGTACATCATAATTTTTAATAAATACATTCATCTTTTCTATCAGGCTTGAGCGATGCCGGTTGGCATTGATGTATTCTACTGCAGGAATTAATCTTGACACCCGGAAACCGTTTGGCCAAAAGTTTTTATCCTGTCGGCGAATTAAGTCGTCCTGATTATTGCGGGTCAATTCATCAAAGGCGGCTGCCGATTCTGCGCTAAGAATGGGATCAATCAAATTTGCCGGATACATCAATGAGTCTGGAAAATCGACTGCCGTTACAGTTGCCCCTAATTTTTTATAAGCCTCTATCACCTGCCATTGCTGTCCGGTTTTGGGGATCGTTTTAAAATAGTTGGCCGCATAGGCAATGCGTAATTTTTTAAAATCAGTTTTTCCGGTATAATTAAAAGCACGGTTTACCGCACTGGCATCTTTTCCATCTGTTCCTTTTAAATAATAAAATACTACGGCGGCATCTTCTGCACTTCTGCAAATAGGCCCCGCTTTGTCCAAACTCCAACACAATACCATCGCTCCGCTCCTGCTTACTGAACCAAAGGTAGGCCGCAGCCCGGTTGCACCGCAGGTGTGCGACGGGGATACAATGGAACCCTGGGTTTCGGTACCAATGGTAAAAGGTAATAAACCGGCAACAGTAGCTGAAGCAGAGCCGGCAGAAGACCCGCTGGAGCCAAGATTGATGTTCCAGGGATTGCGTGTTTTACCACCAAACCAAAGATCATTATAGGCCAGTTCGCCCAGTGTTAATTTTGCACATAAAACTGCACCGGCCTTTTTTAATCGGGTGTACACAAAGGCATCTTCATCAATCACCTGGTCTTTATAGGGAACCGATCCCCAGGTGGTTTTATACCCCTTTACAGCAAACAGATCTTTCAATCCGTAGGGAATTCCGTGGAGTGGTCCACGGTAGTTGCCCTTCTTTATTTCATCATCTGCCTGCCTGGCTTGCTGCATGGCCAATTGTTCGGTGAGGGTAATCACACACTCCAATGTATCGCCCCATTTCTTGAGGCGATTGATAAAAAATATGGTCAACTCCACAGAGCTGATCTTTTTGTTTTTTATCAGCGAAGCCAGTTGCATGACTGAATAAAATGCCAACTCACTTTTATTTTTCGGCAGGTTCACATTTGCGGGAATCATCCAATTGATTTTTTCCTGCCTGGTAGGAATTACAAAACCAACCGGTGTTGGATTAAATCCAAAAGGATAATTTAAACTATTGGAAATCGGCAAAGTATGCATCTTCTGATACAACGCTGCATTGTCTTTCAATCCATCTATCATCGAATCTTTTTCAGCATTGGTAAAACTGAGATCAAATAATTGGGTGGCTGCTGTAATGGTATTGGTATCAATGATTGATTGCGCAAAGACACTGGCAGGTAATAAACTAAAAAAGAAGAACGTTAGTTTGTTTCTCATACTTAAAATGGTTATCAGCTAAAGTAAGTAAAAAAGAAACGGGTGGGTTAGTCTGTTTTTTAAACACGAATTTTTAGGCACGAATTTCACGAATTATGAAAACGAATTACTCGAATTATGAAAACGAATTACTCGAATTTTTGGGAGTACTCAACGCATTTTAACACACTATAGACACAGTACACTGGTCCTGTGTCTGTAGTGTTAGACCAAAAAATATCTAATAAATCATCAACTTTTCGTAGCAGGTTTATTAAAAGTCGTCCGCATTGCTTTCATCATTCCTGGAGTAGACCAGGTGCCGGGCACAATCATGCGGCGGATGGTATGGAGCGGTTGTGTTGTATCTCTTTTGGAAGATAAAATAAATGCCAGATCGTATCCCCTGCTTTTTATTTCAGGAATGGCAGCCTGGTTCCATATTCCAAATGGGTAGGCAAAATATTTTACCGGTTTGCCGGTAATGTCCTGAATCTGGCGCTTTGGCTTTACCAATTGTGTATCCCAATCTGCGCCAACATATTTGGTAACCATGTGATGATCCCATGTATGCGCTTCCACCGCATGGCCACTATCCGCAAGGTTTTTAATTTGTTCTTTACTCATATAGCGTGGACGGTTAATGGCAATCGTCATCAGGAAGTACACGCCTTTAAAACCATATTTGTCCATCTCCACCTTACCGATACTGTACTGCTCTTCATCCGTATCATCAAATGTGAGCATCACTGGCTTGGCAGGTAATGCACCATCGTGAACCAGGTATTCGTATAACTGACCAGGTAAGATAGTTTGATAACCGCTGTCATGCAAAGCCTTCATTTGTTCTGCAAAAGATGCCGGAGAAACAGAATAACTTTTCATGTTTTCGCTTTGACCTGCACCTACATTGCGAATATGGTGATAGCACAAAACAGGTACTTCTCTTTTTGAAAGTATGGTAGCAAGATCCGCTACCTTTTTAGGTGCCTCAATCACTGCAACAGTATCGCTGGTTGTGGCTGTTTCCTTTTTAACTTTTCCGGGTTCAGATGAGCATGCTGCTAAAATAAATAATGGTAGCAGACAGGCAAAGAAATTGATTTTCATAATTCAACGAAATCGTATTGTAGGGTGTTATTGATATTGTATGTAAATAGGTCTGGGAATAAATTTCATTAACTCTTCGGGTTGGTATATCCCACTGGTATTGGGCTTATTGTCATTCTTATAAAACAATTTAAAACCGGTAAACTGAACGGGTTCTTTGTAGATATAACGCAGGTAAGTTGATCTCTTTAAAATTTTATCACCAAAGCCATCCATATCCATCACAATCTGAACCTCGGGTACTTTTTTAATTCTATCATAACCCGTTACCATGCCTTGGGTAAAACGGTGTACCACCAATATTTTTGGCGGAAGGTTATTTTTACGAACTACGTCTGCTAAAAAGTCGATGGCATCATTGATATCTTCTGCAGTAAAGGTCCCTATTTTAGAACCGGGCCGCTCGCCATTTTTCATCGAAAATTCGGGATCAATTCCCAAGTGAACATTGGCCATTTTCAGATAGGGTTCAAAGGTGGGCACTTCTGCTTTTACGGTGCTATGCCCTACTTGTATATCAACAAATACGAGCGCATTGATTTCTTTAGCCCAGCTTACGATGGTATCAATTTGATGAAATGGCATTCTCAACCGGTGCTTGCCATCTTTACCCGGCGCTCCCTGTGCAGTAGTAGCCACATAATGCAATGCTGGAATTGTTTTAACCGCTGAGTCTGCAGCCTGCCAGTTGGCAACCTCTCCCATCAGCTTTTTTAGCATACTGTCTTTAGGTATTTCACCTAAAATGCCCATCCGCTTTGAAAAAAGATTACCATAAAATGCAATTACCCGGTTATAGGGAAAGATAGCACCTGCCAATGGATAAGGGGCTTGGGCCGGCCATTTGCCAGTTGTATCATTGTTACTTAACACCCGCATTTTTTGATCGAAATCGGCTGTATCAATGGGCTGTAAAGTTGTAGCCTCTTTAGCACTAACAACTTTAGATGTATCAGTTTTGGCGTTTATTGCAGCCGTTGTGCTGGCTTCATTGCAGCCAACACTAAAAATTGCAATTAAAACCCCGGTAACTAAAATAAAGAACGCAGATGTTTGCTTTTTCATAAAGTAGTAAAATTGAATTTTCTGTTGCAAATGTAAATCATTTGCTATCATGGGCACGTTAAATGCCGGGTTGGTTAATAAAAATATTCAAAGATGAATTAATAAAAAAAATCGCCTGTTACTCAATCGCATGATTTACTTACATAATTCATCGAAATAAATAAGAAGCTATTTGAGAGCGCCTTTTATTGCACCGCTGCCCTTACAATGCCTCGGGCCAATTGATCCGCAAGCTCGTTGTAATTAATTGCTTCATTTGTGGATTGATGCGCTTTTACTTTATGCAACACAATCGAATGCATTTCCAATAACTGAAAAAATGATTTCACCAGATCCGCATGCTGTAAAGTCCTTCCACTTTTTGTTAAAAAATGAGTGGTTGATAATTTGTGTTCCCTTGCCGGTAAGCCCACCACATACTGACTATCCGTAAAAATTTGTAAAACGATTTTACCGCTGGTATTATTGCAGACATAATTGATTGCATTGATCACTGCCAACAGTTCCATCCGGTGATGAGTCGTATTTGGCTCACTCCCCTGCAATATAGTTTCGCTGCCGTTATATAAAATAATGGCTACCCAGGCACCGAATCTTTTTTGAGTATGACAACTTCCATCGGTATAGACTATGAATTCTGCGGGGTTGAAAGCAGGTTTCATGAAGCGGATGCATTTAACAATCTCATCCGGTAGGCATTCATTGCGGTAGCGCCCAGCTTTTTAATCAGGCGATAATTTACAATCAAACCAACAGGAGCTCCAATTACCGGCACCAGTTGAGCCATTTTTGCCAAATCAATGTAATCCCGGTATTCTTGTTGAAAATTTCGCCAGTCAAACTGGTTGATATCTTCCGGCAGATGATGCTTTTTTTCTTCCCAATCCGTCATTTTTAAATACACTTGTTTCCGATGTTGGTGACTGGAAAAAGCGAGTTCAAAAACATGCAGCAAGTAAACCCTTTCTTTGTAATCATCCACATCAAACCCATACAGGGCGGATATTTCAAACAACAGTTTCAATTTCATACCAAGCAAAATAGGGAAATCGGCAAGGCCAAGCAGAATGCCTCCTGCCCCTGTAATGCCGCCTTCAACCGCCGCAGTATTTTTATACCAATCAATTTTTTTTTGCACGGCCAGTTCTCTTTCCTCAAGACTTGCATTCAATAAGGTATCAGATGTGGCATATTTTGCCCCAAATAAAACACCCCGAATCATTTGCTTGATTGTTACGGTAATGGCATTGTGTACCTTTTCGGGAATCCAACCATTGATTTTTGTCTGAATTCTTTTTGATAACCCATTGAGCAGCGAGGGTCGCTTTATCATTTGCTTTTGCCAGGCTGCCAATTCGGTAAACGCCAGTAGGTCATATGCACTTTTCATTCAATTAATTTACTGCAAGAAGCTGGTGTCACTTCCTACACTGTTATCAAAATAATTTTACCGGGCTACAATCAAACACATTTAACGGGAATGAGCAATCCTTTCCTCAAAAAACGGCTATAATCATCCGCTGCTTCTTATTAAATAAAATAATGTCGCCAGCCTTCCTTTTGAACAATAATGTTGCCAAAGGGGCATCGGGTGAAAGTAAATAAATATCCTCGCCTTCAAAATTAATTTTACCCAAACCGGCAGCTATAAAGAATGAACAATCCTCACACGCTACCAGACTTCCCTTAGCTCCTTCACTGTAAAGGCTGGAACAATCCAATCCAAATAAGGCAGCCAGCTCCATCCGGTTAGCAGTCAGTTGGCGGGAGTGCATATCTTTTTCCAAATGACTCATAGCACGGGAGGTTTCGTATTTATCACCGGCACTGCTTTTTTCTTCAGCATTGGCTGCATCCTGTGCATTTGCAATTGCCTGTGTATTTGCTGCAATACGCATTTCAATCAACTCAATGCATTGTTGCAGCAGTCTCTTTTTTTTTGCTGTTTTTTCAGCGTTGGAAAACATTTGCTTCATTTATTATTGGATTAACCTTTAAGCACTTTTTAAAATCTCCAGCCCTTACAAACATATTTGTTTTATACCAACTTCACAGATAGCCTGGGGAATTAGATCTTTTGAATTAAGTGCTGCTGCAATATTATATAAAAAAGTAACTGTTTGATTTTTTGAACCACGTAGGTATATAGGCAACATAAGGGAAATGGATTTTATCATTTTTTACCGTTTTTCTTGTTTTATGAACCTGCGTGGCTTTACTAAACTAGTTACGACAGCATATTGAGATTACAATCATTTAAAAAGCTGATTACTTCAACCAAAATGGTTCAAACTGAAGCTTCACAATGAAATCCGGATATCATCGTTTATTGAAATGATTGTTGTATTTTGAATCCCTAATAAAAATCATCCATGAAAAATATCAATGTTCGCTTTCTCCTTTTATTGAGTGTATTGTCTTTTTCAGGCCTTTCGTTATTGGCTCAAAAAAAGAAAGTTGTAAAAAAACAAATTCCTGCTAAGACTACGGTTGCAGCCGAAAACAGCCTTTTTAAAAACGGAATTAAAATAATCAGTAAAGGATTTACCGTTAGCGAAGCATACCTTGTTTTGGATGATGAAACCCTGGTGCCTGCTAATAATAAGGTTGACATCAACCAAAATGTAAACATGGTTTTAGTCATTGAAAAAGGATGGACTGAATCAGCAGGCAGGGTTTTCCCCGGCAGCAAGCAAGTAGTAAAACTGAGTACCGGTGTGGAAATATTAAATTCAGAAGACCTGTTTTCGGCTTTTGATGAAACGGGCGTTTCGCCGGAAGACGCCCGATACATTACATTGAATGCAGTGATTACAGAAATGAAAAACAAAGCAAACCATGTACTGGTGAATTTTAATCTGTGGGATAAAAAAGGAACGGCAACTCTTACGGGATCTTACAAATTGTATATCAGGTAGTTGAAGGTTCATAGTTGATGGTTGATGGTAATTCTAAAATATTCACTATCCCCACCCAATCAATTCGTGTCACTTTTTTAAACTCATCACTCACGACTCACGCATCCCTCATTTCGCCCCCTGCCCCACCAGCCAGCGGGCAGGTCTTCAAACAGTATGCATTGATAGAAAAACCATTAGTTACAAAAAGGAACATATACATTTTATATGGTTTTTTCAACTCATTACTCATTCCTTATTGCTCATTGCTTATTGCTCATTGCTCATTGCTCATTGCTGATTGCTGATTGCTGATTGCTCATTGCTCATTGCTCATTGCTCATTCCTCATTGCTTATTGCTTATTGCTTATAGCTCCTACCTCATTGCTCATTGCTCATTGCTCATCACTCATCCCTACGACAATGTCTTTTTAATTTCGCCAATCAAAATGCCTTTATGGTACACTTTCAGTATATAATTACCTTGCTGGTATTTATCCGCTGTTAGGGAAAATACCAGTTGTTTTACTTCTCCTTTATTGTAATCAATACTCAATTTACCAGAGTATATTTTTTTGCCTTCTCCGGTTTCAAATGTTCCTGCATCCCAGGTTGAGTTTTGTGCAACTTTACCGTCGGGTTGCACCACTACAATTATAATTTCTGCATTGCTGCTTTGAATATTCCTGCTTTTTATTTTAAAAGAACCGGATAATTTTTCTGTTTGGTCTGCCTTGCTGGTCTCCTGCTCCCGTTCATTTTCAATTTGAATGGCGGAAAAACGCAATTCGTTTAATAGAAAAACATCTCCGTTACCGGTAGATTTTGAGGAAGCTGTCCGGTTAGGGAGTTCGCCGGGTGCCGCATTTTGAAGTGCTGTTTTATTATCATAATCGGTCAGTCGGCTTAGCAATGCAATCAATCGCTTATTTTCTTTTTCAACATCCATATTGGTGTAATGCAATGCTTCTATCCTTTGTTGCAGTTCAGCTATTTTCTGCCTTGCGGCTCCTAAATCGCCATTTGCACCACGTTCCTTTAAAACCGCCAATATTTCATTTCGCAGGTTATGAAACTCATCCAGTTTTATATCAAGATTTGTTTTCAACGAATCGGTATTACTCCAGGCCGCATCAAAATTTTTATCCAACTCAGTTATCGTGGAGGCGTACATTTTCATCAGGGAATCATTGGCATTTTTGGCCATTGCGGCTGTGTCCTTTCTAGCCACACCGGTAACGGTAACCTGCACTGGCAATTTATAATAAAAATAATACATTGAGGTAATCAACAGACCTGTCGCTATCAATAACAATACTGATAACAAGATTAATAAAGGAGATTTAAGATCTTTCATGGTCGGTTTGATAGGTGAAAGGTCAATGATGGCAATGATGAGTGATGAGTGATGAGTGATGAGTTATGAGTTATGAGTTATGGGTTATAAGTTATCAGTTATGAAATATTCACTATTCACTATTCACTATTCACTATTCACTATTCACTATTCACCATTCACTATTCACTATTCACTATTCACTATTCACCATTCACACTACTTTGAAACTTCCTGGTTTACATAAGCAGAGATCCAGCCCACCTGTCCGTTTTTTACCAGATAAAATTGTTTCTTCTCATACACTCCTTCAAACTGTCGCATGATCTTTAGCAGCAATCCAGTGCCAGCCATGAGCGACTTTTGATCAAACACTTTGTTTACTCTTTTTATTTCAGCTCCGATGGCAAGTTTATCCAGGCTTTTATCTGTAATTGTTTTTACAATCGCTACATCCGAAAGCATCGCATAATCATTTATCAATAAATCGTTGAATTTTTCCATCTCGCTATAGGTAACAGGCACTACAGAATTCTCTACCAACTCGGGGTACATCAGGTTGGCTACCGACCATGCAATACCGCCACTAAAAGCGATGTAATCACTCATATTATATGCACCGCTTTCATTCACTGCATAAATAACTTCTGAATCAACCGCACCTGCTAACACCCTGCCCAGATGTTTATTAAAATTTTTAACCGTTTTATCATCACCGCTTCTCACCTCGGTTGCATTGGCAGTACTTTTGGTTCCCCAGTTCAGGTTAAAAAGCTTCAATACGTTCGTGTTTCCATTGGGGAAATAACCGCCCTTTGTATTGCCACTTCCAATGTCAATTAAAAAAGTGGTGTAACGTCTTGATTCCGGCACAATACCCAGATGACTTAATCTTGCCTCGGACATGGCATCAATTACTTCTACCTTGCGTGTTGGCTCTTTAATCCTCACCAGAAATGAATCGGACAGGCTTGAAATCCAACTTTTTTTATTATCCTTCTCCGCCTGCATTTTTACACCACTGCTAACCACAGAGAAAATACGTTCGGCTGGAATATTGTACTCCAGCAGGGCCGTTTGGTATAAACCCTGTAAGCCGTTTAATGTGGCTCCAAATGTTTTATCGGAAAAGGAAATGAAGTCGGTATTGACGGAAGTATCTTTCAATATATTGAATGCCCCGTTTTTCTGTGCATTTTTACCCACTTCAAGAATGCTCATCTTTACCCCTTTTGATCCAACTTCAATACCGGCATAAATGGCCGAGTTTTTAAACTTTAAATTGAAATTCCCTTGCGCATGCAGGTAAAAATTTGACAATAAAATAAAGCAGGCAAAAAATGTAATACTCCTGGTATAGCTTCTCAACATCAGAAAAATCAGTTTAGTTTTTAAAAGTACTAAAAAACAACAATCCGCTTATTTTAGAATGGGCTTTGTGAAAAAAATGTGACTAAACAGTTCAAGTGTCTAACCAAATACACCGCATTTTATCATTGCCTGCCCATTGCTTTTTAAAACAAAAAAGGCATGACCGGTGCGATAAACTTCTAATTTTCGGGAAATAAGTGCCAATCACCAGCACCACCTCAATTGTGGAATTCCCATATCAGGGATTTTTTTTCCAAAATACAGAAAGTAACAACATTTTATAAAATAAAATATGCTGTAAATCAATCACTTAACTGTTTGGCATCATTTAGGATTCTATAAACAAAGAGCAAGTGATGAAAATTGAAACGATTACAAAGAAAGGCTCAGTCAACAACAACGCATACAACTCATTATAGGTTTCAGTGTAAATTAAAGATGGTCGTTAAAGTGGAGTGGATCCCATTTTAACGACTTTTTCTTTTGTACGAACTGCCAGTAATGTTATGGATTTAAGTTACGGGATAATGGTTTAAAATTCACCACTACTCCCCCCACCCCCAAAATTGCCGCCACCAAAATTGGTGTTGCCAACATCAGCCGGTTGACTATTGAAGGTAGATGCAACAAACAACGATTCTATTTGTGATTTAGCCACCGCATCGGCTGAACCAAGATCAATATTGGTAAACCCATGTTTTGGAATTTTTAAATACCTGGTTAACCCATAGGCAATTACTATCAACACAATGCCTGCGATGCTCATATAGATTTCAATAGCAAGGATGGAATAATAATATCGCACCGTAAAAACAATGGCTGCAATCAGCAGTAAACCAACCCGTATTTTAACGCTGCTCTTTTGCTGAATCCCCCTGCCAAGATATATCACTGGAATGATAAAAGTAAATACCCAAAATAGCCAGCCAAATGGAATAGTTTCATTGGGAGCAAGGTCTAAATTAAATAACTCATTACTTAATTCCCTTACAATAAAATAATTACCACCAGCATAAAAACCGAGCATGGTTGCAATTGAAATAATAGACAGACATTGGTGGTAAAGGTGATTGTCTGTAAAAGAATTGAGCCGTTTCACCAAAAAATAAATTAACGCAGAGATACCCATTACGACAAAAGGCAGGAAGTTTTTTACAAATGGGCCGAGTTTAATACAGGCAAAAAAGACAATGCCCAATAAAGCAATATAAGCAGTAAGACTCATGAGCCGGTCTGCAAAACGAATGGCACCATACAATGCTATGATAAAAACCAGGATGCAGTTGGCAAGATCCCCTGCTTTGGTGATGTAACTGATTCCGCCAAACAATGCACCTGCTGCTCCCCACAGCAATGCATCATCTACACCAGACCGAAAATGTTTGTTGGTTTTTACCATATACTCCAGCGCTACATATACCAGCAGCGCAAAAAAGATAGCTAGCCCAGCAAGAAATATATCCGATAAACTTTGAAATAGCAATACTCCAATTCCAAAAGAAAACAACTGGATTACAAAGGTTAGTATTAACAGCCCAACCCGGATAAATAAATTGGGCGAATAAAAATTGACCGGATAACGGGCGAGGATAGCATCGTATTCCGCTTGTGGCAGATACTGCTGATCCAACGCTTCGGCGGCTTGCTCCCGAACAAATAGATTATAAATGGCTGTTGTTGAATAAGCAATCATACTGCTTTTATTTTTTTATTGGTGCTCATTAAAAATAGAATCAGGCCAATGCCGGAAAGGATGAAATATAAAAAACCGATATACAAAATAGACAGGTTATAGGCGCCGATTTTATCAAGTAAGTCAAACACCACATAAGTGAAACCGATATAGGCATACAGTGTTGTAACGAGGATAAAATAAAAGGATTTATCTGCCATTGCCTTATTGTAAAAATAGAAGATCAGCACGGCTAGCAATACAAACCAAAGCAGGTAAACGCTATCAAAATGAAACATGGCTGCCAGGCAGGAGATCAACAAAATATGTGTACCAAAATTGGCATAGCTTAATTCAAAATGTTGCTTTATTTTCCTTTCTCGGGTAGCCCATGCCATCGCTATCAATAGCACACCTAATGCAAGGCCGGTGAAAATGATTCGGCTGTTGTTGAAATCATTGGCAGTTAGCACACTAACCGGGGTTACCGTGATTCCTAGCCAACCGGCAAGATTAACGATGGCCATACTTAAAACGCCGAGATGATCGAAATAATACGCAGAAAAAAATAGCACCACCATCGGAAAAAAGCTCGCCAATCCGTATCGGTTACCAAACAACTGGTATTGAAACTGCAGGTACCCGATAAAGATGATAAAGGTGCAGCAGGCCAGTAATAAAATATAGTCGAATAAGGTATTGGGCGCAGTTACCCGCTTAATAGAAAACGCTTTTTTGTTTTTGACACAATAGAAATAACAGCCACCACAAATCAGGGCGATGAAAAGCAATATCACCTGGTGGCCAATGGTGTCAATATTTTTGTACACCAAAATACCAAGGCCGCCGCTTAGTAATAATACACCGAGGTAAAGCAATGTTTTAATTTCCCAATGAACAGACAGCAGCGAATGCTCCTGATTTGTTTTTATATTGGCAAAGCTGGCATCAGCAATCAGGCCTTCGTTGCGCAACTGCTCAAATACTTGTTGGTTCATTTCGATATAATTATAATTAAATGTAGTGCAAATATTTATTTCAAAACACATCGTTGGTTTTGCGGTGGTTACTGTTGATTCTGCGGATCATTTTATTGTGCTTTTTGATAACTAAAATTGCTGGTAACAGTAGGATCAAATTTTTAGGAGGTTTTAAAAAAGGTTAGTGCCCACCGCATCATTCACCGAACGATATATAAAAACCTGCATTGCAAATTTTCCGGATTTCCCAGCATCCAATAAATACTTATTTTCCCATCTTAAAACAACTAAATGCTACAACCCAATTTTTCCAATTTTCCGGAGCTACATACCAACCGGCTGCTGCTGCGGCGTATAACTCACAAAGATGCCCCTGGAATTTTTCGATTGAGAAGTGATGAACGGGTGATGCAGTTTATTGATAAAGAAAAGGGCTGCTAGCATTGCAGATGCGGAAGCATTTATTAACCGGATTATTCATTTACTAAATTTCAATGATGGCATTACCTGGGCCATTGCATTGAACAATAAACCGGAAACGCTGATTGGCACCATTGGTTGCTGGCGATTGATTAAAGAACATTACCGTGCCGAAATACGGTACATGCTGCAGCCTGAATTTTGGCAACAAGGTATTAGGAAAGAGGCGTTGAACGCTGTGGTCAATTATTCATTTAATACGTTGAAATTACATAGCAGTGAAGCGCAAATCAATCCGGAGAATACAGCATCCATTGCCATTTTAACAAGCGCTGGCTTCATCAAAGAAGGTTACTTTAAGGAAAATTTTCTTTTCAACGGTAAATTTGGGGATACTGCAGTTTATTCAAAGTTGCAGAACGGTATATTGCAGACCTCCTCCCATTTTTTGAACATCCCGATTATTTCGTAAGGGTGCCAGGTTTTTCACAAAGGGCTTTTTGGACAGGGTTGCCAACCTTCCATCTTGTATGATAAAGGAAATACTGTTCTAAAAGGTTGGCAACCCGAAGAGCCTTCTGACGTAGAGCTTAATAGCTGTATGCTTCGTCCGGTATGGCTTTGCTAATAATCCAAACCGGCTTAAACTTCATTTGTTGGTCGGGAGACGCAATAACGGCGTGCAAGGTATATTAGGGCCGGGGGCAAATTGAACCCGTTGTAATCCAATCCCACCTTTTTTCCGCTCCGTATTTTTTCATAGGGCTTCACCCTATGCTAAGTTATTACGCCCTTACAGGGCTGGAAGGCAATCGTTACGAATAATTGAATCGCCGGATTTCTATCGCTGATTGAAGAGAACAACTATTCCCTTTTTCTTGAACGGTTGGTGGACCTTCCCGCTGGCTGGCGGGGTCGGGGGCAAAATGAACTCATTGTAATCCATTCCAACCTTTATTACGCTCCGTATTTTTTCATAGGGCTTCACCCTATGCTTTGTTATTGCGCCCTTATCAGGGCTTGAATGCAATTATTTCCAAATAATCTAAATACTATATTTCTATTTCTCTTTCAAAAAAACAACGCTTGCTTTTCCGTGAGCTGTTTTTAGACCTCCCCTTTAGGGGACGGGGGCGAAATGAACCCGTTGCAGACTTCCTCCCCTTTTTTGAACATCCCGATTGTTTCGTAAGGGTGACAGGTTTTTCACAAAGGGCTTTTTGGACAGGGTTGCCAACCTTCCATCTTGTATGATAAAGGAAATACTGTTCTAAAAGGTTGGCAACCCGAAGAGCCTTCTGACGTAGAGCTTAATAGCTGTATGCTTCGTCCGGT
>JBBQKO010000071.1:0-16583 GCA_038327005.1 Chitinophagales bacterium
GTCGCTTTTCCATAAGCCCGTGCCGGTAGATGTTGTGGCGCTGAAAAATAATTCGCCGTTGATATTGTTCATGTTTTGCGGGTTGCTATTGGCAGCGCCGGGGTTTATATCTTTTACAAGCACGGTGCCTGTTGCAGTGCCATCACTTTTCCACAACTCAATTCCTACGCCGCTTTGAGATACATCAAAAAAAACGGTGTTAGCTACAACAGCCCTTTGAAACAGCGGTTGCCCAAGGCCAAAGTCTTTTACCAAAACTGTTCCTGCGGAAGTGCCATCCGTTTTCCAAATTTGATAGGCATTGGTTACTGGCAACATAAAGTAAACAGTATTGGCCGTGGCAATAAACCTGCCTACGCTACCTGCCCCTTCGGCTGAAAAGTCCCTTATCATAATGGTGCCGGCTGGTGTGCCGTCTGTTTTCCAAAGCTGCTTGCCGGAGCTAAAGAAAAAGTTAGTGCCAAGTGAAGCATTGTCGCTACCGAGGTTGGAGCCCTGGTCCAGGGTGTTGATATTTTTAACCAACTCAGGTACCTGGGCATATACCAACGAATTGAATAAAACAATGGAAAGAATGAGGAGAGATTTTTTCACAATAAATGTTTTGAGAATGCTAAAAGAATACTTTACCTGGTTTTGCAGAAGGATATTGGCAGATAGAAACAGGCAAAAAAGCAAACCTGTTTTCAAGGCATAAAGGTTTAGTAAATAGCGCTTTTTAGAAATACTTAATTTGTAGTACTGGAAATACTTTTGGCAGTAAAAAATACGGGGAACGATACATCCCTAATTCTTAAATACCTCCATTCAATTAATTTCATTCTTTTTTTTGAGACACTACAACGCTCTACGACATGAAGTTGATAGCTTCTTCATTGGCTTTATTGAAACATCTGCATTAGATATATGAAGTTATCTATACAATACAATCCTTCCCGTTTAAGAAGATCTTTTAATTGAAAGGCAGCAAAATAAAGGGAAAATTATTGCCATAGGTTCAGCAACACTGTTAAAGGTAAAACCGGATTTTAAAGCAATTGAACAACCGATTATTCGGGTATGTAAATATCAAACCTCGCTCCTTTATTTAATTTGCCGGAGGCGGTAATAACACCCTTATGATTTTCTATAATCCTTTTGCAGATGGCAAGTCCGATCCCCGTGCCCTTAAATTCTTCCTGGCTATGAAGGCGCTGAAAAACTTCAAATATTCGGGTATTGTATTGTGGGTCGAAGCCAATTCCATTGTCGGTGTAAGTAATGTGGCAGTAATCATTTTGGTGAGCTGATTTCGGATGTCCCGGTATAATCATTTTAATGACCTCACTTTTAATTTTTACTTGCAGCTTTTTTCCGGGTTTAGCAAATTTAAGCGAGTTGCTGATCAGATTATGTAAAAGCTGGCGAAACTGGAACCGGATAATGCTGGCATCGCCGAGATGGGTAACATCTATAGCCGTTTGCCGTTCTGCTATCATTTCTTCAAAATCTTTTTTTACCTCATTGGTTATTGTCTTCAAATCCGTTTTAACAAAATCCCGATCGCCGCTTTTAGTCCGGGAGTATATCAACAGATCATCAATAAGCTGCTGCATTCTTTTAGCTGTAAGCTGCATTCTTTTAAAATATACTTTGCCGGTTGCTGATAAATTTTTTTCTTCATCTTGAAGTAAACAGTTTACAAAACTTTGAATTTTGCGCAATGGTTCCTGCAAATCATGGCTTGATACATACGTAAAGGAAGTAAGATCCTTATTGACACTTTCAAGTTCTATGTTTTTTTGTTCCAATTGGATTGCCTTTTGCTTCAATTCCTCCTGACTTTTAAAATGAATGGAAAGGTCTGTAAGAATAACACTCAGCACAAAAGTATTATCCAGCGTAAAGCTGTTTAAAGACATTAGTACGGGAAAACGGATACCTTCTGCTGTATGTATATAAGCCTGCTCGCTTATAGGTTTTAAGATGCCTTGCAGGAGCAGATTTTTAAAACCTCGTTTTGAAGTAAAATCAATAAAGCTTGCGAATTTTTTTCCAAACACTTTTTGCTGAGGCTGGTGTACCATAGCCGCAAAACAGGCGTTACAATAAAGTATAGTTCCGTCATTTGAAAGCGTAACCGCCCCTTCATTCATTTTGTCAATTAAAACACGGTATATTTTATCAGTTGTTTTTTCCGTAAAAACAGTAAAGTCTTTTTCATTGGCAACTACCAGAGCATCTACATTGCCCGTTTTAATTGCATTGATCGGTTTTTGTGCTTCCCTTAATTGTTTGTGGAGCGATTTATTTTCATTGCCCAATCTTTCAATTTCAGCCAATAAATCCCCTTTGCTATTTTTTGCCTGCATGTAAGCCGTAAAATTAATTATATAATATTAAGTCCATCCAAAACCATTTCAGTATCTGACAAATCGCCGATTACCCTTTCCTCAGGTAATGGCAACTTCTTTATCAGTACCGGTATTGCTATTATTTGTTCCTCAAGCGCCAATGAAGGTTGCTGGTAAATATCAATTATTTCCAATTCATACCTGCCGGTTAAATATTTTTCACAGATCGCTTTTGCATTTGCAACTGCACGTGCAGAGTTGGGTAAGATGCCCGTAATAATTAAACGTAGCAAATACCTTTCACCACTGATTTCATCAGCTTCTACTTTTATTGTTGATTGCACAGACCCATTTTTTACCTTCATAATAAGCTTATTTTTCAAACAAATATTCAATCAAATCAAACTGATTTCTATTTCCAAATAAAGGCAGCATTATTTGATACCGATCGATTCTTTTGAGGTGGATAAATTCAGGTGTTCCTTTATTGCTCTTTTTGTTTCTGTTGACAGAGGATTCTCATCTGTAACAATGGGAAGCAAGTGAATGCCGGTTTTTGTAATATTGAATCTTCGAACCTCGTTGGAATGACTCATGCCCCTTGATTTCATAATACATAAGCTACGGGTACGCTTGGCATCTACTTCGATATCCTGCACCATTATCCAGGTATCCACCATTGATGAGATCCCCTCATCACTCGGATTTCGTTCGATGGATCCTACCGTTATTGCCGCAGTGAACATGACCGTTATCTGGTGAAGTTTTAAAAAATCTACAAATCGGGTGAGTATCGTTCTGATATCACTGTTGGGGCCTTCCGTCATTAAATTTGTGATTGGATCAAGAATAACAACATTGGGTTTTAGCTCATGGATCATTTCCTTTATGGCGATCAAATGCAATTCAAGATTTTGCAAAGTAGGCCTCGCATAATAAAATTGTAAATGACCCGATTTAAGGAACGAATCCAGTGAAATACCAATTGAACGCATATTCCGGACTACCTGGTTAGGGGCTTCCTCGAAAGCACAATAAAGACAGCGAAGTTTATTTTTACAAACACTATAACTGAAAGTAGCAGATATACTTGTTTTTCCGGTGCCGGCGGTACCTGATACCAAAACGCTGCTACCGAGGAAAAACCCTTTTTTATCCAGCATCTCGTCCAGGTCGGGAATGCCGGAAAGTATTCTTTTTGAACTGGATTTTTGTTGAATTGCACCCTCAATAAAAGGCAAAACAATGATTCCATTTGAATCAATTGTAAACGGATATTCGTTGTTACCATGCACAGAACCCCGGTACTTAACTATACGCAGTCGCCTGGTAGTAATTTGGTTTACTACACGGTTATCCAATACTATTACGCAATCTGCAACATACTCTTCTATTCCATCACGGCTTGTAAGGGTATTTCCTATTTCACCGGTTATAATTGCGGTTACATCTATCCCTTTAAGCCAGGTGAGCAGTCGTTTAAATTCAGAACGAAGCACTTTATAATCAAATCGGTAAAAAAGGTTATCAAGAGAATCAAGTACTACCCGTTTTGCCTTTACTTTTTTTATTGCTTCTCCAAGCCTTATAAACAAACCTTCAATATCATAATTACCCGTGTCCGAAATCTTCGAACGTGTAATTGGGATATGCTCCAGGTATAATCTATTATTAGCAATGTGCTTATCAAGATCAAATCCCAACGATTTTACATTCAATACCAGTTCCGCTATATCTTCTTCAAAAGAAAAAAAAACGGCAGATTCATCAAACAACACAATTCCATTCACCAAAAACTCCATGGCCATAATTGTTTTTCCACAACCCGTATTACCTAAAACCAGCGTAGGCCGGTTTCTGGGCAGACCTCCCTCTGTAATTAAATCCAGTCCCTGAATTCCTGTTAAGGATTTTGGAAATTTCAAATCCTGCTTTTTAGTTTTAATCACTTTTGGCATAAAGCTTTATTTTAAATAAATAGGTGCTATACTTCAACAAGGTTCACAACAAATTCCTCCCGTGGCGGCCTAATCAATTTGTTTTCCATCATCATGGTAAGAATATGCTGAACATATTTCCTTAGCTCTTCCATATCTGTTTTACGAACATAATAATAAGCACCTTTATCATACAGCAAGTCAGCGTTTCTCTCCTGCAGGGAGGTTGAATAAATAATTACCGGAAGATGCTTAAACTTTTCGTTTAAATTTATTTCCGATAAACATTGTAAACCATTTTTGCGGGGCATATTAAAATCCATAAAAAGAATATCGGGCGGATTGCCTGAATTTTTAAGAAGATAATGTATCAGTTTTTCCCCATCTTCCACTGTTGTTAGCCGGGTATTAATCGGTATCTCTCCTAAAATTCTTTTAAAAAAATGGCGGTCATCCTCATCGTCGTCTGCCAGTAATATATTAATGGGAATATTTTCACCCAAACTGGCATTTTCATTTTGCTTCATATTGTAATTGTTTTTCAAATTCAAGAAAAATTGAAATGGGTTCCTGTATTTTCAGTACTTACTCTGTGGTTGAGCCAATGCGAAGGAAGTGAGCTTGTTAAAAAGAAACAGTATTTATATTGCAAATTTGAGCCTAATTAACTGCAACCAATTACAGAAATTTGGAATTAATTTACATAATTCACACATTTAGTGTAGCAGCGGATAGAAGCATGTTGAAGGATATTGAAATTAATGAATTTAAAAAATGTTGGTTTACAAGAAATGTAAGATATCTTCTTCGGTTTCTCTCTGGAAAATGCAAGCGTTTTGATTGATATGTCTACCCTGACTATATGGATGCAACCATCAAGTATCGGTGTAGAATGCCCTGCGGTCAACATCTGGTGAGGCACACCGTTGTAACTACGTCTATAAACCCACGTATTGTTACAGCTAACAAAAAAACGATGGCAAATTACACGGCTACGTAACGCAGCATCCTGCGCATCCGGTGTATCACATTCAATTTTTGGGGTTGTAGACATGGCCGCTTCGGTCAGCTTCAGTACCGGCCATCCATTGCAAGTCCTCGTCACAGCCCAGCCGCTCAAACCCTCAACTGCGGGCTTTCCATTCCTGTCCGGCAGCCATTGAGCAGTAGAACGGGATTCAACAAAATGCAGAACAAGCGAAGCATCGACTCAATTAATTAACGCCAGGCTAAAGTACTCTTGCAATCATTTTGGTGTACCTCAATTTCAAACAAAACGTTTCAGCTACAATAGGAAAATTCAATTAGCCCGGCATCAGGCTTCTATTGCCGAACCATGGCATCGAATATAAAGCAGGGCAATTGACTATTTTAAAAAAGGCGATGCTGGTTATTGGTGATTTTGATGGTCTTTAGAATCTTAGAATAGTAACAGGGCAGCTACTGGCCCGGATCCGATATCCGGTACTGTAGCTGCATGAGCGAAAAGCAAAATATTAATCTGGGTATATTTCTCAATATACCATCTGACGAACGGAAACAGCGTGGTCTGCTATGATATTTTTAAAAATAAAAGGTATAATTTTTCACCTTCATTTCCTTTATCTTCTAGCTGTCATTTTTTGCCGGTGGTGAATTTATACCACAATTATTGAAATATGATCTCCACCCTTTCATTCTTACTCAGCAATTAAAAGGCGATTCAACTGCAACAGCGATTCTATTTTTTTTAATTGAATTTAAGTAACATAAACAAAACAATTACTTAACGTGGGCGCATAATAAAAACGGTTAATTTTATCGTCTAATCGAACAGTAATTCTCTCCTAATTAAAACCACAACCTCCCTGCTTCATCATACAAATAGATTGATTCATGGATATTTGTTATTTATACATCATTTTAAATTTATCGCAACAATTTTATCTAAAATATTTTATTAAAACTAAAAGCACATGAAAAATTTAGCCCTTCTCTTTCTCGTTTTATTTTCTGCAATCTCAGGCTACAGCCAGGTTGTAGCCGATCCTGCATTAAATACACTAAATTTTAGTGCAGTGCAGGTTGATACATTAATTGATCCCAAAATACTTATTTTTGATAACGTTATTAATTTGAAGGTTCCAATACTTAATAAAAACATATTGAACAGACTTCCTGCAGGATCCTGCAAAATAAAAATTGGTCTGGGTTCAAAATTAGTGCTTGATCCGTCTTTTGATTTAAATAAAACAAATACCAGCGATTACTTTAACTGGACTGTTGTAAACCAGGGTGGACAAGTACAATTAACAGGAGAATTAATGAGGGAGCTTCCTGAAAACTTTGATAAGCTGGGTGAATTTATGATAAAAGGCTCGTTGTTGGGTAATTCTACCATCACTGTCAATTTTTTGGTCACTAACCATAATACAGCCGTTGTGCTCTCAGATCAAAACCCATCCAATAATAATGCTTCGATCGCATACTCTATTTTGGACAAGCAAGCAGGTCCGCTTCCGGTAACCTTTTTAGGACTAAAACTTAAGAATGAAGATTGTGGTATCAAAGTTAGTTTCACCACAGCAAACGAAATAAATTTAAAAGGGTATGAAATTGAGGCCAGCAAGGATGGAAGTAATTTTATAAGAATAGCAGAAATTGCAGCAAACAATAGTTTGAACTATAATTCAACCTTTCAATTAAATGATAACATTAAAACTTCCCTATTATATGTTCGTATAAAATCGATCGATATTGATGGTAAAACTCAATATTCAGGCACCCGTACAGTAAAAGGTACCTGTAACGGAAAAATTGGGATCAAACTATATCCAAATCCCGTAGCAAAAAACAGCAGTGAACTTACCTTGAAGGCAGAAGACGGTTTGTTTAATGGCAGAATTTCCATTGCTTTATTGGACATGACCGGTAGGATTATTCTTCAAAATGAAATGAACCTGGTAGATGTCAACCAGTTAAAATTAAGAATCGGCCTGCTGGCTTCTGGTCAATACCTGCTTAAAATTACCGGCAGCGAAATTGATACACCTTACCTGTTAAGATTTCAGCAACTGTAGAAATTATCAGTCTATTTTAGATATATTTAACACCGGTGTAAAAATTGCACCGGTGTCTTAATTTAAAAAAAAACAAGCCCTGAAACATACTTTTATTAAAACCAATGCAAACACATGAGAAAGCTGTTACTTTTTTTTATTGTCATTTTTTCCGCACATCCCATCTATGCTCAAACGGTAACGGCAGATCCTGCGATTACCCAGTTTGATTTGGTGGACCCTGATGGTATAACCCCCGCATTCGCAAATTTTATTGCTCCAAGTAAAGTCCTTCAAATAAAAATTCCTGTTTTTAATCTTCACCAGGCTAACACGATTCCGGCAGGCAGTAGTAAGTTGAAGATCAATCTTGGAAGATATTTATCGGTTGATCCGTCCTTTATCCTGGCCAATGCCTCCTTAAACAATTATTTCAAATGGACCTCTTCGTTAGTAGGAGGTAATGTTGAAATAAACGGTGACGTAATAGCCCCAATACCAGGCGATTTTATAGGAACCGCCATATTTGATATTAAAGCGGGAACCATATTGGGCACGAGCGAAATTTTTGCAGATTTTCAAACAACCAACCACAATACAACCATTACCCTGGCAGATGAGGATATAAATAATAATACGGCCTCACTGCAATATACTGTTACCACTAATCCCGTGGTACCGGTTACGTTTACAAAATTTTCCCTTACAAAAAATGAATGTTTGGTAAAGGTGAATTTTTCTACAGAAAACCCGGTAAATGTTAGCCATTACGAACTTGAAATTAGCAAGGATGCCATTAACTTTTTAAAGATTGGTGAGTTGCCCGCAGTCAACCGCATTGATTATAATTTTGACGTTACGATTACCAGCAACCTGGAAGCTGATCAGTTGTTTTTTCGTATAAAATCGGTTGATAAAGATTTGAAATTTCAATTCAGCGTAACAAGAACGATTGCAGGAATGTGTGATGAAAAAAAAATGACGTTGCTGTTATTTCCTAACCCGGTGGCGGGTGAAAAAAATGAAATTGTTATTAAAAGAAAAGAAGGAATTTTTAATGGGCAATACAACATCTCCCTATCCGGTATCACAGGAAAATTGATTAAAAGCCAGCAGTATTATTTAAACAATGTAAACCAGTTTAATTATGTTATCAATAATTTGCCAAAAGGTCAGTTTATTTTGCACATTCAAAGTAAGGATAAAGCAGACCAGGTGAACATTCAGTTTCAGCGTTTATAATTACAAATCAAAAATTGAATTTTTATGTTTCTATATTCAATTAATAACCATCCTAATTATCCGTTCTGACAAAGATTGAATTAGATGATAGTGATTCTATTTTGACACTACACGGTTGTGCATTTTATGAAATAAAAAATCGATCTGATTTTACTACAATACGGTAGACGTGCGCCTACCAACTTAAGGAAATTATTTACCCTTTCTCTATTCAATTACTCACTTAGGTTTCGATGAAATCAATGGACCGACATTATCAGCTCCCTTTATTGAAAGAAAATAATAGCGCATTTTTCTTGTGATATTGTTCATAATTATTTCGGGTTAAGAATGTCAGCCGAATTTGATTTTTATTATTGGCTTAATAACTATCA
This sequence comes from Chitinophagales bacterium, assembly GCA_038327005.1. Taxonomy (GTDB): domain Bacteria; phylum Bacteroidota; class Bacteroidia; order Chitinophagales; family Chitinophagaceae; genus Ferruginibacter. The sequence continues at coordinate 8,925 of JBBQKO010000071.1, forward strand.
CCTTTTAAATGAAGCCATGCAAAATTGCTTGGTCAGTTTCACCTTGAACTGAATTCGAGATAGTCTCTAAATAAGTCCCGTTAGTGGTTAGCTGCACATCTGTTGTAGTTTTAATTAGATTTTCGTTAAACGGTTTTTTAAACATTGCTGGTGCAACCTAATTGCCAAAAATTAGCACCTCCAGGGAACAATACCCTTCACTATTTTCCATAAATCCAACAAGTTTTAAATAAAGCTGTTGAAAAAATTATCAAAAAAAATATGCATGAGCAAAAGCCCATGCATATTTTTTTATTCGATATTGAAAAAACCAAACAAGCGGTATTAAACCGGTTGCCTAGAATTTTTCAAACTTGAGAATGGTTGATTTCTTAGAATCAGCACTTGCAACTTTTATCAGGTATTTACCTGCGACAATATTGCCAAAGTTGTAGTTAATGTTGTTAACAAAACCCACTTCCATTTCTTTTGACTGCAAAAGTTTACCAGCAATATCATATAAGCTGATACTGTATTTACCACTCATTCTTCCCTGTACCAATTTAATGTTAACAGAGCTAACATCTTTGGCAGGATTTGGATAAACACTCATCTTCAAATCACCATTTGGAACTTGGTTGATAAGGTCAAACTTCTTTGCTACCCTGTAACTTAAGTAGCTTGAATTGTTATTACCATTTTCGTCTGATAAAATAGCTTTTGTGTTGTGATTGCTAATTAAAAAATTAGCAGTGATAGTAGATTTACCTTCAGCAACTGCTTTTACTCTAACAGCTAAGTCAAGAGCATGCACATCTGCGGGTAATTCTTTAACCAACTCACCGGTAAGCTGCAATTGGCCACCACTTATAACTGAACTCCATTTAAAGTAGTTGCTTGCAGCAACGGTATTTAAATCAAAACCAGGATCCAGTGCCAACTTTGAACCAAAACCAATTTTGATTTTGCAAGAACCTGCCGGTAAAGCTTTGCCGTGGTTTTCGCTGCCTACAGGGAGTGTTAATTTAAGTAACTGCTCCTGTGGAATGTTATTAGCATCCAATACCTCGCCGGTAAAATCGGTAATAGCCAACTTTCCGATACTTGCATCAGCCATAACAGCAGCTCCACGCTGGGCACTTTGGGCAACACTACCCAACGATACTGCCATCAAAGCAGGCACTATAAGCCCCATCATGTAAGATCTTTTCATTTTTAAATTATATTTCATGATTATTATTTTAAGAAATTTTTAATAACCAGGGGATTTTGCAATCCCCTGGTTGAATTTATTTATTCTGCAGCCATTATTATGGAATTCAGGTTATTGTCCAGGTTCACTTCACCATTTGCCCTACGCAACCTTGCACTTAAAGTAAAGGTTGAGATGTTTGGCGTATTACGCAATAAAGTGATTGAAACAAATACCCGCTCATTACACAACAAAGTACCAGGAATACCTGCTGTGAAGCTTGGATCCTGTAAGATGATTGACACAAACGCAGGGTTTGAATTATCAATTTTCCATCTTGCATTATCCAATGTATAAATGGTAGATCCTACCACCTGGCTTATTGTAGCCGGGTTGAATCCAATTGTGAAACCAGAAATTTTGGTGATACGGATGGTGTCACCTACTGCAGGGTTACCTGCAACTTCCGATACATTGTAAACAATTGTTTGTTGAACACCCGGAGTTCCAAAGAAACTGCTGGTGATATCAGATCCTAAAGAAATATCAGGAAGTGAACTGACCGGCTGAGTAATGGTAACAGTTGTAGTTGCTGTACAACCATTGGCATCAGTAACCCTGATAGTGAAAACACCAGCAGGTACGCCTGTGAAAATACCATTTGCAGCACCTGTGATGTTACCAGTTGGTGTAGCACCTGACAATAGTAAGTAAGCATAAGGCGCAGTACCACCCTGTGCAACTGCTGTAATACGTCCGTCGGATGCGCCGTTACAAACGTTATTTACAAAGCTGAATACAGAGGTAACCAACGTATTTGGTTGATTGATCACTACAGAAGCAGTGGCAGAACAGGTGTTACCCAAATCACCGGTAGCAGAAGCTGTGATGAAATAAGTACCTGGTACCAAACCGGTTACTGTATTGGTTGTTCCTACAGTTGTACCACCAGCGTTCCTGGTAATTACAGTAGTACCTGGGCTGGTAAACAGGTTGATGATACCATTTCCAAAACCATTACAGGTTACATTCACCCGTGTAAAGCCTACAGTAACCGGAAGGTTGTATTGTAGTGTAGCACGGTTGTTTTGTAAATCCTGATCTGCTAACAGCGCACTGTTGATAATTTCAATACGTGAACTCACGTTAGAAGTACAAGAATTTCTGCCAAATACCCTGAACGTTAATGTACTAACAAAATCGGCTGATAATGCCGCTATTTGCGTACCTGTAATAACGATACTATCAGGATTAGCAACAGGACCAAAAGAGGTAGACGCCCAAGTAAAGAAACCTGGTAATGGAGCATTACCGGCAGTTAAATTAACTCCCAATCTTTTACCAAGATTTACTCTGATCGTGATGGTACCTGTTGGTAAAGGTCTCACCTGATCAAGGTTGTAGAAAGGAATGTTCAAATTGATCGTATCAGGGAATACCAAAGAATTGGCATCTTGTGATGCACCAAGTGTTGTAGTAAAGTTCATCTGACCCACAGCAGGATCAGCAATTGGAACAGTAAGACCAGCCAAAGCAACAGCAGCCGTTGTACCAGTACATGCATTTGCACCAGTTACAGTAAATGTATAACTACCTGCAGCCAAACCAGTAAATACGCCAGTTGCAGCACCAGTTGTATTGATAGTAGTACCACTTGCAATTACATAACTATAAGGACCTGAACCACCAGCACCTGTTACAGTAACTGTACCAGTTGTGATAACTGCAGTGATAGCTTGTGTAACAGCAGCAGAACCAGTAACAGCAGTTGGATTAGCCACTGTAACTGTAGATGATGTAGCCGAACAAGTTGTTCTGCTCACTTCTCTTGCAATAATTGTGTATGGAGAAGCTGAACCATTTACAACAAAAGTATTTCCAGCCTGGTAAGAAGTACCACCATTAATACTGTATTCAACAGCACCTACGGCACCTGTTGCAGTTGCAGTAATTGTAGTAGTTCCACCATTACATAAAATAGCAGGAGCAGAAGCAGAAACCGCAATAACGCAAGCTGCCGCACCGTTTGGTAAAACAACACTACTGCTAATGCCTGTACAACCCGCTGCATTAGTACCAGTAAAGGTATAAGTACCGGCTAATAAACCAGAAAACACACCAGAAGAAGCACCCGTTGTATTGGTAGTTGGGCCAGAAGTGATCACGTAAGAAACACCACCTGTTACAGTAATAGTTCCTTGACCACCTGCTACAGCGATAGGGGATGTAACAGAAGCACCAGGAACAAATGCTGCCGGTTGAGTTACCGTTACCGCAGTAGCAGTAGCAATACAAGTTGGTGTAGCAACTTCTCTTGCAGTAACTGTGTAAGTACCCGCTGGTACCGTAAATGTAGTACCTGGTTGGAAAGTAGTACCATCAATGCTGTATTCTACTGGATTAGAAGTACCTGCACTTGAAGCAGTAAGTGTAGTAGTACCACCGCTACAAGCGATCGTACCTGCTGAGGCAGATGCAGTGATAGCACAGGCGGCAGCAGCAACAACTTGAATTGTAGAAGTAGCAAAATCATCCGCAGTAAGATTACCTGCTACAGAAGTGCCTGCTGCACAGGTAGTACCATTACCAAAATTTATTTGACCTGAAAAAGTCTGAGGGACTGTGATGGTAACTCCCTGCACTTTGAGTATAATGTTGTTTATTGATTGACCTGGAACAACGAATCCGCTGTTGCACAAACGAAGCTGAGTCCCTGTATTAGACAAGATGGTCCAACCAGCAGGTAATCCCGTTTGTTGTGCATCTGGTAAAAAAACTACACTGGGAGGTACCTGGACAATCGGACGTAATTTAGACACCGGAATGCTTGTAAAACCAGTGTTACCAACCGTTATTAAGAAATCATTGGTAGCACCTACTGCAACTATTCCAGTGTTTGAAGGCAGAACCTGTATATAAGGGTTTGACTGCCCCAATGCATCAGATGCAATAAAAATAGCACCTATGCAGAACAGCATTATTAATTTAATGATTTTCATTGTCGTTTATTTTAATTAATTTAAATAATTATGTTTTTAATTAGTTAGCTCCTAAACCTTGTAAAGCATCGTTGTTTCCAGGAGTACTATCAGATCCACCACTAACATTTACAGATAAACTTTGATTTGTACCACTTGGAGTTGTAGCATTTCGGTTTATTCTGAAGCCAAGTGAAGTTGAACCACCTAAAGGAATTGTTACACCAACTTTAGAAGTAGCTATTACATTACCACCAACTAAGCTGAATAACCAATCTCCATTACTATATGGAGCACCAAGTGGAACTGAAGTGCCATTAATACCTGATTGTGGTGTTGCAGAAAGTGTTATACCTGGTACAGAAATTGTAAAAGCAGATGGAACAGGAATAGCTACAGTAATTGTACCGTTTGAGTTACCAACTGCATTTTCAAAAATATCCACCAAGAAATCTCCAGTTTGGTTAGCTGCAAACAAGGCAGTTTCTACTTGAATACCAGGTGTTATATCTGCGCCTGATAATGCACCACCAGTACCAACACTGTTTGGACGGTAATCAGGATTTGTAAAACTCCAGGCATTAACCAATACATCGCAAGGTGTGGTAATAACAGTATTTGTTCTTGAAGCTGCGTTTAAAAAAGTAGCAGTTGCAGCATTCTCAGCAGCCAAAGCAGCACCGGCATAAGGAGCTACCCATACTGTAGTCAAATCCATTGCAATGATGTTATTTTGAAAATTGGCTAATCCGTTTGCAATTACATCAGCATCAGTTACTAAACCTCTCCAGTTATTCATGAAAATACTGTTGAAGATTTTTAATTCAGAATTTCTTCTGATACGTGCACCTCTTCTAAAACCATTTGCAGTTGGTTGCGTAATACCACCAGCATTGCTACCGCATCTAAAAGCACCAATTTGTGTAATGTTATAAAAACTTGCGCTTGTTTTTGGAGTAGGAGTAAAGGGAGCTGTACCATTGTTATCTGACTCAAAACCTTCTGAGGTAGAAATAGCAGGATCGTCAGATACAGTAGGATCTTTTATACCCAAACCAAATTGTACCAAACCGCTGTAACCAAAATCTGTATCAAAATCATCATCCAAGGTTCTGTAAGCTACTAAATGCTTACAATTTACTGCACCGCCAAACCACTCAAATGCATCATCATTACCAAAAGAGGTTTGAATAAAATCTACGGTAGTACCACTACCTACACCACCGAATGTAAGTGAGTTTAGTTCGTTACCTGCAGCTATTGCAAAACCAGCATACTCAATACGGATGTATTTTAAAGAGCCTGAGTTATCAGCATTATTGTTACCACCATAACGAGCTCTTGGTTCGGTAGCACCAATACCTTCAATATTTACGTTATTTCCCTGGTTCGTAAGCCCTCTTCCTAAAATGGTTAAACCACCCCAATCTCCTCTTACTCTTGCACCTATTGCTTTGCTTGATGTAAAAACGATTGGATTACAAGGAGTACCATTGGCTATAATAGTTGCACCTCTTTGTATTACCAACGAACTAATAATGGTATTTGCATCACCACGAATTACCGTACCTGCTTCAATGGTAAGCGTTGCAAGACTGTCCACATAAACAACTCCTTGCAGCAAATAAACGTTGTTCTTTGTCCATGTTTGCGTTTGTAAAACACCTGATAAGGTTACTGTAGGTGCCGCATAAAAGGCATTCTGGGGATCCCAGTTGGTCCAATTATCTGTCCATTGTGCAACAGGGGCCGGGGCAAAAGCTCCACGATAATTAGTAGCTTCCTGTGCATTAACAATTACTGCTGCAAATAGCAGCATCGGTAAAAAAGATAAAAATTTCTGTTTCATTTTGTAATTTTTTTAAGTAGATAAAATTGATTGTTGTGTTTGAAAAATGTGTGTTGATGTCAGTTTTTTTAGTTCATTTTTTTGTAAGGAGTTTAGATAATTCAATGTTGTTACGATCAATTAATTTAAAGGGTTGTAAAATAATTACATGGTTATAGAGGCGGGCAAAGAATGGTACAGGCATCAGGTATAAATTAAACCTGGCATCGGCACTTTTATAGTCAGTATCAGGCATAAGAATATCAGCTACCATAATTTGAATAGTATTAATAGTTCCCTGCCAGCGGCGGGGATGAATAATTTTCTTTAAAATTTAATCAATGCGGAAATTTTCGGCAGAGTACGGAGAAAGAGACTGGATGATTAACAATTGCATTTATAATCCATTTTTAACTGTTAATCGAATACAAATCTATAATAAAAAGCCAAAGAGATTTATTACCAAATCATCATCAAAATGTGTTTTTAGAATTAAGAAATTGTTAAGAAGAATAACGGAATATTGCTACTTTAAATTAAGTAAAACGAGTTTATTTTTGCATAGAGTAAATGCTGCAATTAATGAAAAATGAACAAGGCTATGAGATGTAAATATTATTAAAATTTGCACAAAAAATTAATTCCGATTAAAGAAGTATTTTTTACAATAATTACGTTAAAATTTAATTACCTAAAAAATTAAAACTTAAAACTGGCAGTAAAAGTAAACACCCTGGGTACGATGTTAGATGAAAAGATTCGATCCTGTTCCGTAAAAGATTGGGTTTTATCGTTGTCTAAATAAATGGTTACATTCTGTGCCAATAGATCTCTTAAATTAAATTTCACTTCCACTTTATTTTCTAAAAAAGTTTTTGCTATTTGAAAATCAATCACCGTTCTTTCTTTTTCATAAAAATCAGGGCGGTCTTTGTTGCCTGCAATGGCTAGTCTTTGACCAATTCTGTTCAAAGATAAAGTAGAAGACAAACCTGTTTTTTCATCACTATATCCAAGTGAGCTATTAATGATATAAGGAGATTGACCTTGTAGCGGACGACTGACTTCTTTACCCTCTCCATTATTACCCAACGGGACTTTTGATTTAATGTAAGCACCATTACCGGATAGTGTCAATTTGTTTAGTAAGTTATTTTCATTTTTCACACCAAAGATAGTCGACAAAAGCACCCTAAATTCTGCTTCTATTCCATATACTGTAGCACTTGGGTTATTTGAGTAGGTTGCCTCATTAATGTTTACAGGCAATGTAATAAATTCAATTGGGTCTGTAAATTTTTTATAAAAAACCGATGCAGAAAGTAACTGTGCTTTACCGGGGTAAATTTCATATCTAAAATCATAATTATTAATTTTTGCCCTTGATATTGTCTCGTTACCAAATACAAATAACCCCGAGATGTATTCATAAAAACCAAAAGGAGCGAGTTCTCTAAATTCAGGTCTGTTCACGGTTTCACTGTATGACATTCGCAAGTTTGTTTTTAGTGTAAGTGCATATACCAAATTGGCAGATGGTAAAAAATCAACTTTTGTGAAATTTAATTTAATCGTGTCTAAACCTCTTTGGGCTGCATTTAATTTTTGGTTAAAGCTTTCCATACGCACACCATAGATCAACCTTAATTTTTTAAACCGCTGGTCATTCATGATGTAAGCAT
>JBBQKO010000072.1:0-16375 GCA_038327005.1 Chitinophagales bacterium
TCAGAACTCCGATTGGAAAATATGGAGGCGCATTAAGCACTATCCGGCCAGATGATTTGCTGGCAATGGTGATTAAATCATTGGTAAACCGCAATGCATCCATTGATGTAAATGCCATTGAGGATGTAATTGCCGGTGCTGCTAACCAGAGCGGTGAGGATAACCGAAATGTGGCAAGAATGGCTGCTTTGCTGGCGGGGCTTCCGGTGTCTGTTGCCGGTAATACTGTAAACCGTTTGTGTGCATCCGGACTTCAGGCAATTATGGATTCTGCACGGGCCATCATGTGTGGCGATGGAGATTTGTATATTGCCTGTGGTGTAGAAAGTATGACGAGGGCACCGTTTGTGATGCCCAAATCTGCCACCGCATTTGCAAGAGACCCACAGATTTATGACACCACCATGGGATGGCGTTTTACCAATAAGGAATTAGCGATTCATTATTATCCTTACAATATGGGCGAAACTGCCGAGAATGTTGCCAGGCAATGGGATATCAGCCGTCTTGCTCAGGATGGGTTTGCAGTGGAAAGTCAGCGGAAATATTTTAAAGCATTGGCAGAAAATAAATTTGCATCGGAGATTGTGCCAGTGCCGGTTCAGGTAGGAAAAGATCGGTTTGATTTTGATAAAGATGAACACCCCAGGGAAACTTCGCTGGAAAAGCTGGGCTTGCTAAAACCTGCTTTTATGAAAGATGGTACAGTTACGGCGGGTAACAGCAGCGGTATCAATGATGGGGCCGCTGCAATGTTATTGGCAAGCGAAACCGCGGTAAAAAAATATAGCCTGCAGCCAATGGCTAAAATTGTAAGTATGGCCGTGGCCGGCGTAGATCCTGCGGTTATGGGAATTGGTCCGGTACCGGCTACCCAAAAAGCATTGCTGCGGGCCGGGATAACTGTAAACGATCTTGACCTGGTGGAATTGAATGAGGCATTCGCTTCTCAGTCCATTGCTTGTATTCATGAGCTCGGACTCGACTTGGAAAAAGTAAACGTAAACGGTGGCGCCATTGCGCTTGGGCATCCGCTCGGTTGCAGCGGTGTGCGTATTTCAACCACGTTGCTACACGAATTAAAACGGCGGAAAGGGAAGTATGCGTTGGCTGCAATGTGCGTAGGAGTAGGGCAGGGGGCTGCCATTATTTTTGAGGGAGTTTAAGTCCTTTTAAAAACTACGCCGTTATAAAGCTGGTTAACAAAACCTTTATAATTGATCGAAATTAAATGCCATTCTTCTTCCAGACTGGTGAATTGTTCTGAAAGCCATGTAGGATGATCGGTTTGTCTGGTGAAAACCTCAATGCATATTTTTTGCGAATCAATTAATACGTATTGTTGTAATGAAGGGATATTTTTATAAAAGTCAAATTTAATGGTACGATCGTATTCTTCTGTCGATGGAGAAAGAATTTCAAATAAAATTGTAGGGTTGATAATGGTATCAAATGCTTTGTCAACAAAAGAAGGTTCCCCACAAATGACCAGTGCATCAGGATAAGTGTAAAAAGATTGAAATTGAGTGTGTACTCTTAAATCACTTCCAAAGATATTGCACCTGTCATTTTCAAGATGCACTCCTATATCTTTTATTAAGGCAGACGCAATTTGATTGTGCTGAAAGGAGGCTCCCGACATTGCACAAATTTCGCCGCGATAATATTCATTCTTTGTTTTTGACATTCTTTCCAATGTCAAAAAATCTTCTTCGCTGTAATATTTTCTTACTGCTACTGGCATTTTTTATTTTAAAATTACATTTTTTCGCCCAGCCGGTATAATAATTTTTTGATCAAACTGTAATTGGTGAGGATAGACAAAAGCAATAAAATCAGAGCAACTACAATAACGATCCAGTCTGGCAGTGGCGATAACTCTTCCCGTTCGTACATCGCAAAATGCTGAAAACTAAATTGGAATAAACCGGTAAATAATAAGGCAGCCAATACGATGCTAATATAAACGGGGATCCAGTTTTTTGCAACGGTTCTGCTAAGCCATTTGGGCGAATAGCCCAGTGTTAACAATAGTTGCAGGTTGTCTTTGCTTTTGGCAATCATCAACTGCAGATAAAAAGAAAAAAGCAGCATGGCCAGTAAAATCACCAACACACCAAAGCCTGCTATGCCGCTTACAATGACTTGTAAAATTTGTTTTACCCGGCCAAATTTTGTTTTGTCTTTATTTACCCGGTAATCTTTTTGTTCCAGAAAATTGAGTAATTGAGGGTTGTTGGCATCGATGGTTTTAACATAAATCCGGGAAGCATTCACCGATGATACTCCCCCAAAGTTTTTATTCGCAAATTGCATAAAAGCATCTGGCACCAATACCGAGTTGATCCGGTCGCTGAGTGCCACAATACGTGCTTTGTAATTTTGTACACCTGTGGGCGTGTAGCATTCTAAAATGATATTTACAGACGACATGGTTTTGTCTGACAACTGGGGTAAATCCTGGCTGGGTGCAAACACATTGTACATTTCCATAAAATCGGAGGAGAAAATAATGGGCACATCATTCTGTCCTTCTTTCCAGCTAAATGAAGGTGGTACGGTATCAAGAAATTTTTCATCCAATGATTCCAGAAACAGATCGGTGCTAAAAGGTATAATGCTGCCCGCACTTGCCTTTACCCGAAACTGATTAGAGATCAATGGTGCAGCATCCGAAATGAATGGTTGTGATTTTATTTCCTTTAAATCGGCTTCTGTAAATCGGTTGTCCATTCCCATGTTTTCGTTGGTAATGGTTTTTGTAACTGATATAAAATCGGCCCCATCCTTACGGCTGCTTTTTTCTTTTAGCAATTGATTGATGTTGATGAACATCTGGATTGAACAGAGTAATAACAAAACGCCAACACCAAGCCCAACATAGCTAAACCACTTTGACCATTTATTTTGACCAGCAGATAAAAAAGGGGCGATATTTTTGAATGATGGCATTGAATGGCGTATTAGAATTGATGGTTTGTGATGTGATGCTTTAAGTGTGGATTCCAAATTGCCGCTCCTGATTTCGGTCGGTGAGGACACCGACCGAGGCTCAACCGTGGTCGGTGTCCTCACCGACCACTTGTTGCATCCCACATCCGATAACTATCGGATGTGGGATGCACACTGCTTCAATCTTTTATAATCTACAAATGCAATGTTCTCTCCGATTTAAAATATTCAATCTCCCTTAGATCTGCTAAAATGATGGTAGCATTTCTTTTGCTACTTTCCTCTTCCATTAACTCCATTGCCTTTCTTCTGTTGGCCTCGTCTAAATGACTAAAAGGTTCATCCAGTAATAAAAAATCAAATGGTTGTTGCAAGGCACGGATAATGGCAATGCGTTGCTGCTCTCCATAACTGCATGTTTTACAAAGCTTGTTTAGCTTCGTTTCAATACCAAGCCTTTTTGCCATTGCTGCAATATTATCTTCCTGATGATACGGAGAAAGCAATCTTTTAATTTCCAGGTTTTGTAGCACCGTTTGTTCTGTAAATAAACGAAGATCCTGAAAAACGATGCTGATATGTTGTTGGCGCCAAACAGAAAATTTTTCGGCGTCAAAATTTTTAATGTCTGCGGAATCGTAACTGATCCGGCCATTATAATCATTCCGCAATCCGTAAAGAAAGTGGATTAAAGATGTTTTACCACTGCCACTCGGTGCTATAATATGAATGTTTTCGCCTCTACTAAAGGTGATGGTTTTATCCCAAACCTGTGACTGTAAAACCTTGCCTGGTTCAAAAAATACCGGTAAAACTTTATCCAATAATATTTGCATGTTCCCTATTAAAAAGCTGCCAATCCTAAAAAAGAATTGGCAGCATATTATCAACAATTTTTATTTTGTTTTGGCAGAAGGTGGTGGTGGCGGCGGAATGGTATCCATCAATTTAAAATCTTCAAAGGCCATTTCATCCTGTTTTTGTTTTGCACGTTGTGTTTTATAAATGTCATTGAATTTTGACAAATATTGATTTAACTGCTTCAAGCTATTGGTTGTTTTATCTACCAGGTTAATTTCACCGCTTTGCATAATGCCGCCATCGCTATAGTTGCCGCCCTTCCATAAAATATTGTCCCACATTTTTAGCGATGCATCGTACATTATTTTTGCTGAACTGTCTTTAATTGCCTCGCTTTCAAATGCTTTCAAAAGTGTCTGGATATTCACATAAGCACCAATTGGTTCGCCATTTATTTTACTAATAAAATCAAAATTAGCGCTGGCTGAACTGAGATATTGATCTACGTTTTGTTGACTATTGCTCATTACAAAATAATTGGCATTTGAGTTAAATGCGAGCGGGAATTTGCTGCTATCGCTGTTAAATTCATCACCCATTTTCTTGCCGGCATTTACAATCTTATTAAATGCGTCCTTATCGCCAATAGAAGCCGAGAACACAAAATTAAAAGATGGTTTTTGCGACATCATAATGGCTTGTCCGTCATTTTTAAAAATATTCACCGATGAGTCCGGTTTTAGAACCAGGTCAGAAATTCCAAAGAAAACATCTCCCTTATTGGCTTTAATAAACTCATCCATGCTAAATCCTATTTTCTGCACGCCCAAATTGATCAAACCATCCAATCCGGTCATTTTAATTAAATCCCGTATTGCTTCGGGTTTAAAATTCAACGCCATAATGGCCACCACATCTTTACCAGGCATTCTTTTCATCATTTCCTCATTCATCTTGCCGCCACTGTATTTTTCAAACAGTTTAATCATCTCTTCGCTGGCATACGTTTTTGCTTTTACCAATATTTTACCGGCATCAAAATCCATACTGGCAGCAGTGATATTGCCTTTGTAAAATTTCTCCAGATTAACCATTGCCAATGCGGCTGCGGAAGAACCTCCTTTGCTCAACTCTTCTGTATTCATCCAAAATTGTACATCCGCTTTTTCTTTCATCAGGGCTGTAAATTTCTCATCTTTTGCCATGCTGTTACTTTCCTTCAGCGCAAAAATTGATTTGCAGGTTGCGCCAATATCCCTTTTCGTCAGCGGGCTGATATCGATTGAATCCCGGATCATCCTTTTAGAAAGTTCATCCATTTGCGATATTTGCGGTGCATCAAAAACGTACACAAATTTTTCTTTCGTAAAGCCAACGCAGGCAGGAGATTTACTAATAAATTGCACGCCGTCATTTTCGCTCTCTGTGCCATTTTCGGTAACCGTTTGGTTGAAGGTCTTAAAGATTTTTTCATCTTTTACGGTTCCCTCAAAACCTACGTATCCACCGAGGCTATCTTTGATGGCGAAAAACATTAGATCAGATTTGGTGTCGATACCTGCGCTTTCCGGATCGTTCAATAAACTTTTTAAAGTTGCGGGAAGGCTGGAGTCGGCATAGATTTCTTTAAACAATGGATTCTGTTTAATCTCTTCCCAGGGTAATTTGGCCGATAGAGATTTACCATCTACCCTAACTACAATGGCGGCTTCTTTTGGAATCAATTTGCCTTGTGTATTTGTTTTGCTGCAGGATGCCAATAAGGCAATTGCTGCTACAATAAAACCGAATTTAAAAACATGGCTTGTTTGCATAATTTTATTTTTAGATTGATCGTCAATGAAATTTTTATTTATTGAAATAGTCGAATAGATTCTCGAAAATAATCACTTCCTGCAGCCCGGTTGAAAGGTCTTTTACCAGACAATAATTTTGTTCAATTTCTTTGCTGCCAATAATAATGGCATGGCCAATTTCCTTTTTCTCTGCGTAGCTAAACTGTTTATTAATCTTTACAAACTCATGGTACATTTCGCATGAAACGCCCTTTTCTCTCAACTGCTGCATAATGCCAAATGCAAAATGGCTTTCAGTTTCGCCCATGTTAAAAAAGATCGCTTTGGTACCTGTATTTACTTCGGTGGGAAATAATTTTAACTCCTCCAAAACGTCGTAGATCCTGTCTACGCCAAAGCTTACGCCCACACCAGCTATGCCCGGTACATCGAATAAACCGGTAAGGTCATCATATCTGCCACCTCCACCAATGCTGCCCATTTGCACTTCAGCCGGTGCTTTTGCTTCAAAAATAATTCCTGTATAATAATTTAACCCTCTTGCCAGCGTGAAATCAATATCAACATTGATATTACGGGTTTCATTTAATAAAAATGCGACCTCACTAATTCCTACTTTACCGGATTTGAGATGCCCAATCAAGGATTTTATCTGCTCTAATTTCTCATCATTACTGCCTGTAATGGATAAATATTTTTCGATGATGCTGATCTGTTTTGCTGTAAGTTCCCGAAGTAATAATTCCTCTTTTACTTTTTCAAGTCCAATTTTATCAAGTTTATCGATGGCAATGGTGATGTCCATCATTTTAGATGCCCCTCCACAAAGTTCAGCCAGCGCAGTAAGAATTTTACGGCTGTTGATTTTTAACTGGTATCCGGTAAGTCCGAGTTGAATAAAAACCTGGTGATAAATATTGGCCAGCTCTACTTCATTAATCAGGGAAGTACTTCCTACCACATCTGCATCACATTGAGTAAACTCACGATAACGACCTTTTTGCGGACGGTCGGCCCTCCATACGGGTTGAATCTGGTAGCGTCTGAAAGGAAACGTTAGTCTGCCCTGGTTCATGGCTACATATCTCGCAAAGGGAATGGTAAGATCATATTTTAAAGCCCGTTCAGTTAACTCACTGCTGCTTTTTCCGAGCAATGCTTTTTCAAACCCGGCTTTTGCTTTGTCCGTATTTTTAGGATTACTGATGCCATTGTTTAATACTTTAAAGATCAGTTTGTCACCCTCTTCACCGTATTTGCCCATCAGGGTTTCCAGGTTCTCCATTGCCGGTGTTTCCAGTGGTTCAAATCCATATAATTCAAAAACGGATTTAATCGTTGATAAAATATAGTTACGTTTTCGCACTACATCTGCCGAAAAGTCTCTTGTTCCCTGTGGAATACTTGGTTTAGCCATGATTATTGATTGGTTATATTTAGTTTTTAATATCGGTACGGCGTAATGCTAAAAATATTTTCTATTGCCCTGGTCATAATTTTTTACAATTGCATTGCAAGCTCCATCTATTAACTCAAACACGGTATGATACCCGGGCTCTGTACCATACCAGGGATCCGGAATGTCACGATTTTCGCACGGGAAAGACTCATTTAGTAACAGTTTAACTTTACTGCTGTCATACTGCTCTTTTCCAATCCATTTCATTTCTTCTATGATATCAGAAGCCATTGCATAAATGAGGTCAAATCGGCTAAAATCGTCTTTTATAAAACGCCTGCATTGCTGGTTGCCGATGTTAATCCCATTCAACCTGGCAACTTTTTGAGAAAGTCGGTGGGGTGGTTCTCCTACATGAAATCCGTTGGTACCAGCACTTTCTACTATCCAGTTCAATTCCTTTTCATTTATTTTCTGTTGTAGAATACCTTCTGCAAGCGGGCTACGGCAAATATTGCCGAGGCAAACCATCAAAATTTTCATGCAGCAAATATAAGATGTTAGCAGCAAGAATGCCTTAACGGCGCAACCGTTCATGGAATAAAGATGAGCTGTGTTTTTGATGCGAATTTGTATCCCCATCTTGTGATTGCTGCGTTTGCTGAATTTCGGTTTGATGAAGGGGGTAAATCTTTTTGTGGATTAATAAAGTAAAAGCATCTTATTGCAAACGGCGCCGGTTTTGATTTATATTTTCTCACAACAAAACCAAACAAAATGAACAGCGAAGTAATCATGAAAAGTGATGTATTGGACTTTCTTTTCGAAAAAAGGAATAAAGCTTATGGAGCGTACACGCTACGTAAATTTTATAACGGACGTTTATTGAAATCTGTTGGAATTATGATGTTGGCAGTGATTGCTTTTTCTGCCTTTACTTTTCTGCCCAAAGCTGAGAATAGGGAAGGAGTGTATGTAATTCAGGATCCAGGTTTTGCGCAGGCACCTCCACCTGCGAAGCCACCGGAAGTAAAGGCTAAGTTTGAAAAGCCATTAGCGACAAAGACTACCTCTACTGTAAAGTTGTTAAACCAGATTTTGATCGTGCATAATATTGATTCAACTGATCTCTTAGTTGATTTAAATAACATTGCAATTGGTAGCAATACGAACATTGTTTCAGAAGGGCCGCTGCCAATTATAGGCGGCGGAGCTGGTTTTGATATTACTGAACCTGCAAAACCTGTTGAACCAATGATTGATATTATTACACCATTGGGAAATCCCGAAATTATGCCCTCATACCCTGGTGGAACAGCGGCACTCAAGAGATTTCTGGAAAGAAACCTGGGTAACCCAAGAGATTTGGAAAGTGGGGAATTGATTAGTGTGAAGGTAAAAGTGGTAGTTGGGTATGATGGTAAATTGAAAAATTTCGAATTGGTACAGGATGGTGGTACTGAATTTAACAATGAGGTAATCAGGGTATTAAAGAAAATGCCAGCATGGGTGCCGGGTAAATCAAAGGGGCAAAATGTGTCAGTGAATTATACGATTCCGGTAAAGTTTGTTGGTGAAGATTAAATTCGGTGATTAATTAGTAAATTGCCGTTCCTCACAAATAGGGTGAAACCGTAATAGCCAAACTATCACGTAAAAAAATTGTATCATGGCATTAGAAGAATTTGAAAAAGAGCAACTTTCTGCAAGGGAAAAGGGATTGATTCGCATGAGAAGCATTACCAATTACGGAATGGGTGTTTTTTTAATTGTAGCAGGTTTCTTTTTTATGTTTCCAGTAAAAATGACCAGCCATTTTCTGAATCAATATGATCCTGTATTAATCAAATTTTTTGCTTTTATATGCTGGTTGTATGGGGCTTTCAGAATATACCGGGGTTACCAGAAAAATTATTTTAGAAACTGATGATGATAGATAAAAGGGAAATTAAATTTTTATTCATAGCGTTGTTATTTTTTGTAGGTGGTGGTTTCATCGGCTGTAGCGAAGAAAAGCAAATTGAAATGCCTGATTCACTTACCACTGGTATTATTCACATTAGTGTAGACGAATCTTTTAAACCTGTAATGGATGAGCAAATCAAGGTATTTGAGTCATCGAATCCGGACGCTAAAATCATTGCACACTACAAGCCAGAGGCGGACTGTTTGAGAGATCTTTTAAGAGATTCAGCTACCAGAATGGTAATTGTAACCCGTGGATTAAGCCGAAAGGAAGAAAAATTTTTTAAAGATTCATTGAATTATTTTCCCCGCTGGGATGAGCTGGCAACAGATGCCATCGCAATTGTAGTAAATGCTAAAAGTAATGATACCCTATTCACTTTTGAAAGGCTGCAGAAGCAATTATCAGGCTTGATGGGTGACCAGCAGCAAATAATCTTTGACGGATTGAACGCCACCAGTACCGTTCGTTTTGCAATTGATAGTATTTTGAAAGGAAGTAAGTTTGATACCGGAGTGGTAAGGGCTGTGAATGGAAGCAAAGCCGTACTGGATTATGTAGCCGCCAATGAAAATGCGATCGGATTAGTGGGGATTAGTTGGATTGGCAATCCTGAAGATACTGCACAGGTTAAGATGTTAAAGAAAGTAAAAATGGTTTATGTAAAATGCGATAATTGCATTGATTCGCCATATTCGAAGCCAAGCCAGTTTAATATAATGACAAGAAGGTATCCTTTGGTACGTGGTTTGTATTTTATATTAAAGGAGAATTATTCAGGTCTTGGTTCTGGGTTTTTAAATTTTTTGCAATATGAAAGGGGGCAGCTAATTTTCCGAAGGGCATATTTGGGCTCAAGTAAAATGGGATTTGCAATTCGTAGTGTGAAGATCAACGAAAAATTAGAAAAAGAATAATTCGAATTTGTACCAGTTTCCATTTTAAATTAATAACATTGTAAAGTCTTAAACGTAAATGAAATGAAGAAGATCAAATTTGGAGTATTGGTTTTAAGTGCCTTGTTTCTTTCAAACACCATGAAAGCGCAAACCATAGAAGAAGGCAAAAAATTTATGTATTACGATCGTTACCAGAGCGCCAAAAATCTGTTTAAAAAAATGATTGCAGCCGATTCCAATAACGTTCAGGCAATATATTGGTTGGGGATCGCTATCATACACGAAGCCGAATTTGGACCTAAGGAATTGGAAGAAGCAAAGGAATTGTATCGCAAAGCATTGGAGAAGACGCCTAATAATCCGTTATTAATTGTTGGTATGGGGCATGTAGAGTCACACCAGGGGAAACCACAGGATGCCCGTAACCGTTTTGAAACAGCACTTTCACTTACGCAGAACAAAGATCAGGAGATATTGATGGCTGTGGGAATGGCCAATTCTGATTTTGATAATAAAAATGGAGATCCTACCTATGGCATTGAAAAATTAAAGATAGCCACCAGTCAAAAGAAATTCAAAGAACCAGCAGCTTATTTGTACATGGGAGATGCTTATAGAATGTTGATGGATGGTGGAAATGCTCAAACATCTTACCAAAAGGCCTTGGAAATAGATCCAAACTATGCAAGGGCTTCTTACAGAATTGGTAAAATTTATCAAACACAGGGAATGGGGCAAGAAGAAATTTATATGAAATATTATAATGAAGCCATTGCAAAAGATGCTGCCTTTGCACCTGTATTTAAAAATTTGTCTGATTTGTATTATACAACGGACGTAACTAAATCTGCAATGTACCTTGATAAATACCTGGCAACTACAGATGATGATCCTAAAAACTGTTATTACAGGGCATCTATGAAATATGCCCAAGGTTTATTTAAAGAAGCAATCGTATTAGCTGAGCAATGTGTTGCAGGTAATCCGAATCCATATCCTAAATTGTATGGTATTGAAGGATATGCTTATAACAGATTGGGCGATTCAATGAATGCAAGAACAGCCTTCGCACATTATATCGAAAAAGCGGATAAAACCCAGATTGGTATGGGAGATTATTCATCTTATGCCAATGTGCTGCTAAAGTTTCCTGGAAATGATTCCCTGGCAGGCACTTATGTAGATATGGCAGTGGCGTTGGATTCTATTGAAAGTAATAAGGTTACCTATCTGAAAAATATCGCTCTTTATTATGAATCGCAAAAAAAGTACAAAGAAGCGGCAGATTGGTACAAGAAAATTATAGCCGTTAAAAAGGAACCAACTAAAACGGATATGTATTATGCAGGCTACAATTATTTCAGGGCTGGTTTTTATGATCCTGCTGTAGAAATATTTAAACAATTTGGTCAGAAGTTTCCTGACGATGCATTTAGCTATTACATGATTGGAAAAGCTTATTCGGCCATTGATTCTACCATGGAACAAGGGTTGGCCAATCCTCATTTTCAAAAGGCAATAGAGGTAGGAAGTGTAGACAAAGTAAAGTATAAACCTCAGTTGATTGGCAGTTACAAATATTTTACAGCTTATTTTGCAAACATAAAAAGAGATAAAGCAACCGCAATCAGCTACTGCGATAGTGTATTGTTAATTGATCCGGCAGATACGGAGGCGTTGAACAATAAAACGGCCATAGAGTCAATGAACATGAATCCTTCTTCACCCAAACAGACCAAAACTGGTGGCAATAAAGCGGACGGTCAAAAATCAAGTACGCCCAAGCAATCGGCTCCTGCAGCAAAAAAATAAATAAATCAGCAAAATGAAAAAAATCCCCATTCCGGAAACGAATGGGGATTTTCTTTTTTGAAAAACTAAGATTGTTATTTGCTCACCCTACCCTATTTTTGCAACATGCAATTTTTTATCCTTCAGGCTACCGATATAAACAACGCATCGAATTACCTCCCAATTGGTATACAATTGTTTTTTGCAATTGGTTTTATTGCCACTATGATGCTGCTCACCCATAGTTTTGGGCCCAAAAGAAAGACTTCAGACAAGCTTCAAAACTTTGAAAGTGGTATCGAAATAAAAGGAAATGCTCGCCAACCAATGGCCATTAAATACTTTTTGGTCGCTATCCTCTTCGTGTTATTTGATGTAGAAGTAATTTTTTTCTATCCGTATGCAGTTAATTTCAGAGAACTGGGCTGGCAGGGATTTATTGCGGTAGCGATGTTTGTTTCATTATTTATTTCCGGTTTTATTTATATCATTAAAAAAGGTGCCCTAAATTGGGAAGATTAAGATAATAAAAATATGCAGATTTGAAAGACCAATATTTGGAACAATCTTTCTTAATTATTGTTTAAAAAGAGCTTTTTCAAAATGTAGTTATTTTTAAATTTTCAAATTGATTACTATGTCACGTCCTGTTCAATATAACACGAAACTTAAAATGGTAGAAGCTCCTGCCGGAGTTATGGGAGATGGTTTCATGGCTACCTCAC
This sequence comes from Chitinophagales bacterium, assembly GCA_038327005.1. Classification (GTDB taxonomy): domain Bacteria; phylum Bacteroidota; class Bacteroidia; order Chitinophagales; family Chitinophagaceae; genus Ferruginibacter. The sequence continues at coordinate 12,330 of JBBQKO010000072.1, forward strand.
TTGAAAAAGTGGTAGGGCTTGCCCGAAAAAATTCTATTTGGCCTTTACCTTTTGCAACATCTTGTTGCGGAATTGAGTTTATGGCGACTGCTGCCAGTCACTACGATCTGGCAAGGTTTGGGGCAGAACGTATGAGCTTTTCTCCTCGCCAATGTGATTTGTTAATGGTAATGGGAACCATATCTAAAAAAATGGGACCAGTTTTACGACAGGTTTACCTGCAGATGGCGGAACCTCGTTGGGTCTTGTCTGTTGGTGCTTGTGCTTGCAGTGGTGGTATTTTTGATACCTACTCTGTTTTACAGGGAATTGACCAGGTAATACCTGTAGATGTATATGTGCCAGGATGTCCTCCAAGACCCGAAGCTATTTTAGACGGCTTCCTAAAAATTCAGGAATTGGTAGGTCAGGAGAGTTTGCGCAGAAGAACAGGTGATAAATACAAGGATCTGTTAGAAAGCTACGGAATACAATAAAATTTCAACTGCTAACACGACATTCGTTCGGTTAGCAATTACAATAAATGCCTAAGTTTAAAGCTACATGTCCTTAACCAACGAATTGATACAGGAAAAATTGATTGCCAAATTTGGTGATCAACTTACGGATTGGGTGCAACCTTACGGGATGTTAACTTTTACCGCACCCAAAGATTTCAATTTAAAAATACTACAGTTTTTATACGATGAACCTGAACTAAGGTTTCAATTTTTAACCGATCTGCAGGCTGTTCATTATCCGGATAGAAAGGGAGCGGAGTTGGCAGTGGTTTACCATTTACATAACCTGGTGGACAATATCCGTATCCGGTTTAAAGTGTTTACTGATATTACATATCCAGATGTATTTAGTGCTACCTCATTATATGCCTCTGCCAATTTTATGGAGAGAGAGACTTATGATTTTTTTGGAGTCAATTTTACAGGTCATCCAAATTTAATCAGGATTTTGAATGTAGATGAGATGGATTATTTCCCAATGAGAAAGGAATTTCCATTAGAGGACCAGACCAGGGTAGACAAAGATGATGAGATGTTTGGAAGATAGTGTACAATTCTTTATCTAAGTAAGGAACAAGTAATGATAGAGTAGTTGAGACATCTACAAGGAATAATGGATTAGTTAAAAAATGTTTTCAAAGCGGATTAAAAATATTAAAGGCAAATAATGAGTGACCATATTCTTTTACCGGAAGGAAGTATAGAAAAATTAACCAATACACTTAACCTTGGTCCTACCCACCCTGCAACCCATGGTGTATTTCAAAATATACTTGAGATGGACGGGGAACGCATATTAAAAGCTACATCAACTGTAGGGTATATACACAGAGCATTTGAAAAATTAGCAGAAAGAAGACCCTTATATCAAATCACTCCGATAACCGATCGATTAAATTATTGCTCATCTCCCCTCAATAATATGGGCTGGCACATCACCTGCGAAAAATTATTGGGAATTACATTGCCAAAGCGGGTTGATTACCTGCGTATTATCATAATGGAATTAGCTAGAATTTCGGATCACCTAATCTGTAATTCTATTGTAGGTGTGGATAGTGGCGCATTTTCAGGTTTCCTTTACCTGATGCAGTTCAGAGAATTAATTTACGAAATATATGAAGAGGTATGTGGTTCACGCCTTACCACAAACATTGGACGCATTGGTGGTTTCGAACGAAATTTCACCCCTGCTGCATTTGAAAAGCTGGAGAAATTTTTAGACGGTTATCCAAAGCAGTTAAAGGAGTTTGAAAACCTATTCAACCGTAATAGGATTTTTATGGAGCGTACCATCGGATGTGGTGCTATCAGTGCAGAAAGAGCCTTGAATTATGGCTTTACAGGACCGAATTTAAGAGCAGCGGGTGTTGATTACGACGTTCGTGCACATACACCTTACAGTTCTTACGAAGATTTTGATTTCTCAATACCAGTTGGTAAAACAGGCGATTGCTATGACCGTTTCCTGGTTCGGAACGAAGAAATGTGGCAAAGTATCAGCCTGATAAAACAAGCATATGAAAAGGTAAAACAGTTTAAAGGTGCAGAGGCGGAAGTGTTTCATGCAGATGCGCCGTCTTATTATTTACCCGAGAAAAAAGATGTCTACACCAAGATGGAAGCATTGATCTACCACTTCAAAATCGTGATGGGAGAAACTGATATTCCAGCCGGAGAAGTGTATAGTTCTATTGAGGCAGGTAATGGAGAGTTGGGTTTTTACCTCATCAGCGATGGTGGCAGAACACCTTACAGATTACATTTTCGCAGGCCTTGTTTTATTTATTACCAGGCTTATCCGGAATTAATTAAAGGAGGAATGTTGAGTGATGCCATTATAACAATGAGTAGCTTAAATTTGATTGCAGGCGAGTTAGATGCCTAGTACAATGGACCGGAGTGGAAAATGGGACGAGATTTTAATTTTTTAGACAGTTCATTTATACTCAAATATTCAGGAATTATCCCACTTGTAGTTGCTATTTAAGCTACTTCTCGTGTATAAGCAAAACTCCGGTTTTTCGGAAATAACCTGTTAATTTAAAATATTGTTCAACACATAAATGTAAAACTCTTTGTTGAGTTCAAAGTAGTATGATACAATTTTCAGAGGAGAAATTAAATAAAGTAAAGGAGATAATGGGTCGTTATCCCGATGGCAAACATAAAAGTGCATTGCTCCCCGTTTTACATTTGGCCCAGGACGAATTCGGTGGTTGGCTTGATACTCCTGTAATGGATTACGTAGCTACCTTGTTGCAAATTGAACCAATTGAAGTGTACGAAGTGGCCAGTTTTTACAGCATGTACAACCTGAAACCTGTAGGTAAGTTTTTATTTGAAGTTTGCCAGACAGGCCCTTGTATGATTAACGGAAGTGACAATATTATTGGGTATATAAAAGCTAAATTAAATATAGGAGTAGGCGAAACAACTGCGGATGGTTTGTTTACATTGAAAACGGTAGAATGCCTCGGGGCTTGTGGTTATGCGCCTATGATGCAGTTGGGTAAAACATACAGAGAACATCTGACCAAAGAAAAGGTAGACGCCATTGTGGAAGAGTGCAGGGCAAAAGCAAATTAAAAAGATGGGAATAACAAATGCCATATTGAGAGTGAAAGAACATCGCAAATCTGATAAGGTTGCGGAGGTAAATTTCCTGATTGATAGTGGTGCAGTTTATAGTTTGGTTCCCGGTAAAATTTTGGATGAACTGGATATTGAACCATATAAAGAAATGACCTTTTCTTTAGCAGATGGAACGGCATTAAAAAGACGGGTTTGCAGCGCCTATTTTGAGTTTGAAGGAGAAGGAGGGCCGGCACCGGTAGTGTATGGAGAGGAGGGCGATGAGCCACTTTTAGGCGCAACCACTTTAGAATCGTTGGGTCTGGTTTTAAACCCTTTCACAAGAACCCTGCATCCAATGCGGATGCTGATGGCTAATTTGAAACATTGAAGCTCTTATTCATCATATCGTTCTTTACTGTTTCAATAGCAGGCGTTGCGCAAATCAGCGATGAATTAAAGTTGACGGCAACCGTAAAAGAATTTCACCAGTCATTGGTAAAGAAAAATACCATTTCTTTAAACCAGCAGACAGATAAGGCACTTAGTTATGGCCACAGCAATGGTTGGGTTGAAACAAAAGTGGATTTAATAAAGGATTTGGAAACCGGTTACATCAGTTACCAGCAGTATAAGGAAGATAGTATTAAAATAATAATGAACGGCACAATGGCAAACGTTCGTTTTTTAGCAGATATTACCGCTACGCAAAAAGGAGTAACCAACAGCTTTCATTTGAATGTGTTGGAAGTATGGGTGAAGAAGAGCAACCGTTGGATACTTTTTGCTAGGCAGGCGGTTAAAGCACAATGATTGTCGGATTGAGAAATTAGGGAAGACCGAACTGGAGAATTAATTGAAACAAGAACATATTAAAACATAAATAAATCTCCGGTAAGGGGTAAGGATTTTATGGCAAGAAAATTATTATTAGACAAAGCACATGTTCCGGGTATTCGTAGTTACGAAGTT
>JBBQKO010000073.1:0-16359 GCA_038327005.1 Chitinophagales bacterium
GACCAGCCCGGCAACTGGGGTAAATGACTTTTAATGACAACCAATGTTTATGAAATAGAAAAAGGTATTTTGAGAAAATTAGTGGCCACCACGAAGCAGTTTGAGTCTAACCAATTCTATTTTGAAGTTTACGGGTTGGCGGGTATGAATGAGTATGTAGTGGATGGAAATATTGCTGCCACAGGGTATATCTGGGGATATTTGGCTTCGCGAAAAGAACAATAGGTGTAACCATGAAGTGGTGTCATTATTATAGCAAAAGAGCTATGTGTTGCCCAAGGTAACTCCGAAGCAGTAAAATATGTCAATCCTTCGGAGCTGAAATATCTTTGTTTTATACTGGTTGCTATAATTATTTCATGCTTTCGGCATTTTATAAGAGAGACCTGTAGTGCGAATTTAATTGGCAAAAATTAATACTAATAAATCACATCAAATAATACTAATCACAAAATTTAAAAATGGTCAAAATGGAAACAAATTATTTAAGCAACGAACAAGTAAGCGCTTTCCATCAGGATGGCTACATTATTGTGCCAGGGTTCTTTAATAAAGAAGAAGTAACCAAACTACATCAGGTAGCCATAGAGGACGATGCAGTGAGCAAAAACTCCTACGATATGGTGGATAAATCTGGCAAAAAATCTAAACTTGCTCTGTGGTTTACTCCCGGAGATGACACTTACGGGTTGTTAACGCGTAGTAAACGAATGGTATATTCAGTAGATCAGTTGTTGGATGGAAATTCTGCCGTGTGCCATTTTCATTCTAAATTAATGCAAAAAGAACCTAAGGTTGGTGGTGCGTGGGAATGGCACCAGGATTATGGCTATTGGTATAAAAATGAATTTTTATTACCCGACCAGTTAACCTCGGTAATGATTGCGATTACTAAAGCCAATAAAGAAAACGGTTGTTTGCAAGTAATTAAAGGTTCGCATAAAATGGGAAGAGTAGAGCACGGTATAACAGGAGAACAGAATGGTGCAGCGCAGCATTATGTTGATCTGGCCCTTAAAACAATGGACCTGGTGTATGTTGAATTAAATCCCGGTGATGCCTTATTCTTTCACAGCAATTTATTACATCGCTCCGAAGCAAACCTTTCTGATGCGCCAAGATGGAGCATGATATCTTGCTATAACAGGCAGGAAAATAAACCATATAATGAAAAATCCATTGCTTGCATAACCCCTATTTCGGTGGTGCCTGATGAAGCTTTACTAGATAATAAAGCTGCCGGACTGGTAAGCGTAGATTTTCTTGACAAAGAAAGCGATGTATCAATTAAATAAATCTTAATAACAATTATAGGATTAGGTTTTATCAGCGCAAACAACGATTGGTAGCGGCCTCGAATAAAAAGTGCTATAAAATTTCAACATGAATCTGTTAAAAAATCATCCGCCGCTGCGGATTGATTTTTTTGTTTCCCCGCTCGCTGGCGGGGAAAATGAAGTGAGCCTATGCTCAGTTCATGTTTGCGGGTGCTACATCTAATTCTAAACAATTATATACCAATGGCAATTATTACACACCAGGTTTCGAATCCCGTTAAAATTAAAGCAGTAGTAAACAGAAGTTACCTCTATCCGGTAAGTGCTGTTGTTGCACTTGGCGGAGTATTATTTGGTTTTGACCTGGTAATCATTTCCGGGACTGTTCCTTTTTTTACAAAATATTTTCACCTAAATGAGTTTTCTACGGGATGGGCGGTAGGGTGTATTAATTTAGGAGCAGCAGCCGGAGCACTAATGGCAGGTAAATTGAGTGACGCCATCGGCCGAAAAAATCTGTTATTTATCTGTGCAATTCTGTTTGCATTAACAGGTATCGCTACCGGATGGGCAGATAATTTTACTTTGTTTATTATTGCCCGTTTGCTTAGTGGCGTAGCCGTTGGTGTGGCGGCTTTGGTTTGCCCAATGTATATCGCCGAAATAGCGCCTTCAAACCTACGCGGCAGGTTAGTGTCATTTTATCAATTGGCTATAGTTACGGGCTTAATGTTGGCCTATCTGTCTAACTATTTTTTACTAAATACAGGTAGTAATAATTGGCGATGGATGTTTTCTTCCCAGGCAATTCCTTCTTTATTATTTTTCGCTGGTTTGTTCTTTGTGCCCGAAAGCCCCCGCTGGCTTATCAAAAAGAAAAAAACAGCATCCGCTTTAACTATTCTTGAAAACGTAGGTGGCGATGAATATGCTAAAGAAGAAATGAAGGACATCGAAGACACCTTAAAAAATGAACCGAAAGAACATATTAAAGACCTGTTTAAACCAGATGTAAAGCACATCATTATTATAGGAATAATGGTGGCGGTGTTCTCCCAGGCAGACGGGCAGAATTCTTTATTTTCTTATGCGCCGGTAATTTTCAAACAAGCCGGTATGGCAGAAGATACCGCCTTTTTACAATCCGTAATTATCGGTTTCATCAATATCATTTTTACGTTTATTGCCATATCAACCATCGATAAAATAGGCAGAAAAAAATTGTTGATTTATGGATCATTGCTATTAGGATTAGATGCCTTAATTCTTGCGTATTGTTTCTACGCGGGTGTTGCATCTTATTGGATATTGATTTTCGTGCTGGGTTTTGTAGCCATTTATTCTGCCACCTTAGGTCCTGTTACCTGGGTAATTTTATCAGAAATTTTTCCAAACAGAATACGTGGCAATGCGATGGCACTGGCAACATTAAGCCTATGGATAGCTAATTTTTTTACAACTGCCTCTTTTCCCATTTTAAAAGAAAACTTCGGGTTGCATATTACATTTGCTATACATGCAGGTATTTGTTTTATATACTATTTGTTTATAAAAGCTAAAATTCCAGAAACAAAAGGAAAATCATTAGAAGAGATTGAAAAATTTTTAGTTAAATCTTAACTGCATGGGAAATCAGTTTAAGTGTCCGCATCGGGGAGGTGAGCATCTGCCAGGTAACTCGGTTCTTAAAAAAGTAAAAGATTCCGGATATCACTCATTACACCCAGGCGCAGGAATGAGCCTGGCTTTGTAAGTTGGACTTCGTGTGCCCGGTTGCTACTAATGTCTTTTTCTAAAGGGAATAACTCAAGCAAATTATAAAAGAAATGACAAGATGCTAACAATCCAATTTACTTACAAAAAATATTGTAAATAGAAGAAATCATGAGCAATAAAAATTTACGATTCTCAAAAAATATGTCAATGACCAAAGCCGGTGGTATTATAGGCGTTTTTAGACAAGGTGCTCTTGACACAAAACGTATGGTTAGGGTTAAGTATTTAGATCCCGTAAAAGTTTATAAAGTTAAACACATGGATGGAAAAATTGTAGTAACTCAAACTGGAAGTAAGCTGAGTACAACTGGTTTTGAGGTTTCGCTAGATGAGGTTTATGATGGGGAACTTTATGAAATAAGTTCATTAAATTAATAAATGATAGTTATGTCATTGACAAAAATTAAAGTCGGAATTGGTGCACTGGGAAAAGGAAGTACACTTGTAAAATAAAAAGCTACCAGCTTTTAACAACTGATGGCTTTACTGCTTCTTAATTTGTTAACTTTTACAGAGACGTAAGAAGTGCTCGGTGATTGAATCCGGACACGGAGGCAAGTTTGCCATCCTGTGTCAGCGACCTTTTATCTTCGCTCAGCAGATTATAAAACATGTTTTGAAATATGAATTACAAACCCATCGCTCGCTGAAAGGATTGTTAATTCCGACCAGCATCATTGGCACAGGTCTTATTTCCCCAAATTCAGTTTCCTTATCCAAATATTTCGGAAACTAATGCGGCTGTTATGCTCCTGTAATGTTAGGGGCAAACTCTCGGGATGCCAGTTGTATTCGGTATAATCAGTATTGTTGGTTTTTCCTTTTAATGGAGCAAGGTACTGGATTAAAACGCCATTTTGAAAAACGGTGAGTATTGCAGGCGACTTGAGTGATTTATCAGCATTAAATTTAGGGGCAGTAAATATGATATCAAAAGTTTGCCATTCCTCCGGAGGCAGACAGGCGTTAACCATTGGGACGTATTGTTTATAAATACTACCCGCCTGCCCGTTGGAATAGATTTTATGCACATTGTTAAAAGAAGAGTAAATCTGAACTTCATAAAATCCCATGAAAAGCACACCTGAGTTTCCGTACCTTAGATTTTCATGCACCTCAAGGGCTGGAATTTTCCATTCCACATGTAATTGGCAGTCGCTAAAAGATTGTTTGGTAGCTATACTGCCAGTACCGGGTTCAACGGTAAATTCGCTTCCCTTAACTTTCCAGGGAATCGGACTTTCTTTTGTTTTTATACTCTCCCACAGATGGAGATCATTTTTATCAAAAAGAATTACCGCATCAGAGGGGGCATTGCTTCCAATTACCGGACTAATTATCGGAGGTACATCTGTCCAGTTCTCCGTATTATTTTTCTGTTTTTCCTGGGCATTGGCAATGGCTCCCCAAATTATAAATTGTAGAATACTCATTAGCCCAAATCTTGAAAAAAAGGTTAGTTTCATTAGTGTGTTTTTTAAGTTTAATCAAATGTAAAATACTGAGATTAATTTTTGATTAGTTATCAGTTAATGGTTAATTAATTAAACAAGATTTTAGACTTCTATTAATAGTATGAGAAGGATTTAATTGTATCTTGAGAAAAAAATAGCTGAACAATCTAGCTAATAATACTTTTATCTTTTTTTACCTTAAAATCTCCACAATTAAATAATGCCAAGAAGGATTTTCTTTCTACTCTTTTTTTTATTATTCAGATCATCGGTAGATGGGCAGTCAGTGTATGATAATGAAACGCGTATTATTTTCGATTTAGGACAAACAAGCACCAATGAATCTATAAAAGATTTAATTGCTGTTTGCGATGGATTTAAATTCACAATCGCAAAAAATGAACTATCAGGTAACGTTGAAATTGAGTATAAGAACCAAAATTTAGCATTCCAGACTGCTGTAAAAGAATGGCCTGGGTATCTGCGGTCAAATCCCAGGCGCATCATTACCCTTTTTATTGAAACAAATATACCCTGGGAGCAGGTTAGATTAAAGCTGGAAGAAAGTGGATTGTTGGATTTCGTAGCTTCAAAAACTGCAGATGGTTCATTGCCATCATATACTAAATTACTGGAAGCCAGGAAACAACTGATTATATTTTCACTAAACGAACAAAAGTCAATTTATAATTGGGTCTTTCCCTATTGGGAGCATGGATTTCAATTGAAACAATCAATTAATGTTCCTACATTATTTAATGATTTAGAGAACGGCGACTATAAGTCAAATCTGCTTTTGATCGAAGTTTTTAGTAGTTCAGAACTTTTTAAAAACTTTCAAAAAAAACATGCAAGTTCTGGCTGGTCGGTTTGGCAGTTTTTTTTGAATTATCTGATAAACACGTGGCAGCAAAATGGTAAGAAGGTATCATTTTTTGTAACCGATCCTGCATCTGGTTTAACCAGAAAAAGTATTGAAGGAATGAATAATTTTAAAGCCATTTCGGGTAAAGTGCAACACAATCTTCTCCCGCTGGATTATGTAATTTGGGGAGAGGAGGAAAATCAAAAATTCACTTCCGGTGAATTCAATTTTCCGGTGTTTCCTAATCAGGAAATTGAACTTACACCAAGAAGCCCTGGGTTTGAATTTTCCCCGGCTTCTATCAGAATTATCGGAACTAATACACAGGATTCTATTTATTTTTACGCTAATCCTGTAAATATTAAAAAGCAATTACAACTCTATCTGCCTTTTAAAAAAAATAGTAAGAATTATAATAGCGGTGAGGACGGTATAAATCATGGTGTGGTTTTTCGATCTGATATCCAAAGAGGCCCCGTGGCTACGTTTGGGCCTAAAAAGTGGGTGGGTCTACCTCCCGCCAATGAACTGGGAATTGTGCAATCTGATTTTACTTTTTCTGTTTGGCTCAAACTTGATAGTGTTAATTCTGAACAAAGCATCATAGGAACGTACACCCAGGATCTCCGGGGCAGCATCCACCTTAGTTTAAGAAACAGCATTCCATATTTTGGTTTTTTTGGCAACGATCATTTGGGTAAAAATCATCTTGAAACAGGCAGATGGTATCATTTGGTTTGGCGCTATATGAAGTTTTCTGGTGAGCAGGCAATTTATGTGAATGGTAAACCAGATAGCCGGTCAAATAACCACCCGGCATACGATGGTACTGATTCGCTATACATAGGTCGTACAACGCTGGTAGGTGGCCGATATTTTAACGGCCAAATGAGCGATTTTGTACTTTGGAACCGCGCCTTAAGTGAAACCGAAATTTTGTTACTAGCCAAAGATCTTGCTCCTATTGATTCGCCTGTTCCGGTATCTTACTGGTATTGGGGAGCTGCTTTTTTGATAATACTTTTGGTTGTTGCAGCTATGTTTCTTTTTAAAAGAAAAACAAATGCATACCCTGCAATGGATTTTCCTGGACCCATTGCCGGGGTGGAAAAGCCGGAACATTTAAAAGTACCACCTGCGCCCGAACCAGAAAAAACAGCACCTACTGTATTAGAAGGATTGGTTACTAAAACGGAAGTAAAGCCCGCTGAAACAATTGTTGCCGAAGCTATCGTTATTACCCCGCCAGCTAAAGTACAGATACAGGTTTTTGGGAAATTTAGGCTGATGGACACATTAGGGATGAACAGGATTACAGCGTTAAGCCCTAAAATACGTGAGTTGCTGTTGGTGCTTTTGCTGTACTCGCAAAAATACGAGGAAGGTATTTCAACAGAAGAACTGACCATTGTTTTGTGGAACGGTTTCGATAGCAAAAAAGCAACCAATAACCGCAACGTGTCAATACATAAACTGCGAATGACGTTGAAGGAAATGACCGGTGTGGAATTGGTTTTTGAAAATAATTTCTGGAAAATAAACCTGGATAATGATAGGGTTCATTTTGATTACCCTTTGTGTTTTGCGTACTTAAAAAAGCTTGATAACCCGGTTAACCATACACCAGCAATACTTGCGGCATTTTATGCAGTGATTTCAAAGGGAAAATTACTTCCCGAAGATCAATATTCCTGGTTGGATACCTTTAAAGAAAGGTTGGATACAGAGATAATAGAAGGTATAAATTTCATCGTAGAAAAAAATCAGGAAAATTTTTCCAAGGAAGAATTAATTAATTGGATAGACTTATTAATGCTGTTCGATCCTATTAATGAGGATATGATTGAAATGGTGATGAAGATATTGACTGACAATAAGTTAGCCAGGCATTACTACAATAAATTTTCTCATGAATATAAGCTTTATTACGGCGAAAAATTCAGCGCATCCTTTTCTGAATTATTTGATTAGCCTACTAGTTTCATGGCAATCTTACCAACATTAATTGCTTGTTAATTGCTTGTTTAATGTTTATTAAGGGCTGCATTGGTAGTTTGCAGCAACTTTCAAATTTTAATGCTCTGCTAATTATGAAAAGTGTATTGATTTTTATTTGCGTTTGTTTTTCCCTTGCGTCCATCCACGCACAATCGTTCAACCCTAAGTTTTTTTGTTTTTCCGATGCCTTCTCCAGGTCAGTATATACTAATGATCCCGTAGCGCAGGCCAAACTATTAAAAGAACTTGGCTTTGACGGAATAGAAATGAGTGCAGGCTCTCCGGAACAAAACGACAAAAAACTGGAAGCTGTATATCAGCAAAATTTAAAAGTGTTTATGGTTTGGGCAAAGGTAGATCTGGAAGCCAGTGAAGCTATTGATCCACGATTATATGATTTGATTCCTAAATTAAAAGATAAAGGTGCAACAGTTTGGGTTCATATTAATAGTAAAAGCCGTGCCCCTTCCGATCCAACAGGTGATTCGATATGTATTTCGATACTTCAAAAACTCGCTGATTATGCAAACAACTATGGCGTAAGAATAGCACTTTATCCACATCATGGTGATTGGTTGATTAAGGTTGGTCATGCTGTTGAGTTAACCCAAAAAGTTAACAGGCGTAATTTGGGTGCGGTTTTTAATCTGTGTCATTATCTTAAATTGGAAGACCGGGCTCAACTTGAAACAGAACTTACCAGGGCTGTTCCTTATTTATTTTCAGTATCTATTAATGGAGCTGATGATGGCGACACCAACAATATGGAATGGGATCGTTTGATCCAGCCGTTGGGAAAAGGCTCATTTGATGTTTTAAAAGTGCTCAAAATACTGAAAGATAATCAGTATGAAGGCCCCATAGGGTTACAATGTTATGCACTTAAAGAAAAGCCCCAGGATCATTTGAGAACATCTATGGCCAGTTGGAAAAAATACATGAAGAAGCTATAGTATATAAATTATCTAAGTGATTTATTAATACAAACCGACACAAAGCATGACAAACAGCAGAAGAAATTTTTTACGCAATTCAGGACTTATTGCAGGAGGAGCACTAATATTTCCAACAATAATTAAAGCCAGCGCATTTGGTACAAACGATAAAATAAACCTTGCAATGATCGGTACCGGTAGCCACGGTATTGGCTGGAACCTGCCGCCTTATTTAAAACTAGATGATTGCAAGGTAGTTGCTGTTTGTGACGTAGATTACCAGCATGCCGTAAAAGCAAAAAATATTATTGACCAGCACTACGGCAACAAAGACTGTAAAATTTACAATGATTTTAGAGACGTGCTATTGAGAAAAGACATTGATGCTGTACAGATTTCTACTCCGGATCATTGGCACGTGCCAATGTCTGTACTTGCTATTCAGGCCGGTAAAGATGTATGTTGCGAAAAACCCACACAAACCATAGAGCAGGGTAGAATTTTGTGCGATGTTGTTGCGAAGCACGATCGCATTTTCCAAACCAGCCTCGAGGATCGTGCACTTTCCCAATACCTTCGCATGGCCGAGCTGGTAAGAAATGGCCGCATTGGAAAATTACAAAAGGTTGTGTGCGGGCTTTTGAGTGGCCCGGTTAAAATTCGGCCAGAAGACCTTGTAGTTCAGCCGGTTCCAGCAGGGTTTGATTATGATTTATGGTTGGGCCCTGCTCCCAAAGCTCCTTATTTCCCCGGGCGTTGCCATGGTAAATTTCGCTTCAATTTCGACTATTCGGGTGGCAATATTGCTGATTGGGGAGCCCACATGATGGATACCGCCCAACGTGCCAACGGAACTGAAAAAACCGGGCCTATTTCGGTTGAAGGAAAGGGCGTTTTTTCTACAGGAGCTTACAATACAGCCGAAACCTATAATCTTACCTACTTATATAAAAATGGAGTGGTTATGGACGTACATTCAAATACCAGGGAAATAGTTTGCCACGGAACTGACGGATGGCTTAAAATAAGCGGTTGGGCAGGGCCGCTCGAAGCCAGTACAACTGAGATCCTTAATTCAGAAATCAAACCGGCTGATACCCATCTCGTAACAGGCCCAAGTGAACATGCCAACTTCATAAAATGCATCAAAACCCGGGAAGAACCTTTTCATCCAGTAGAAGATCTTCAACGAGTTTCAACCATGGCCCACATGGGAAATATATCTATGCTTTTAGGTAGAAAACTTAACTGGGATCCAGCCAAGGAAGAGTTTATAAACGATAGGGAGGCAAATAAAATGCGTAGCCGGGAAGAACGTGCGCCTTGGAAATTGAAAGACCTTGTAAAGTAGAAGATCGGGTTATTCATAAGCAGGATGCATGCCGCCTTTGTCCGAACTATTGGAATCTTTTAACGAGCACTAATTCAAGAATCCGATGAAATTTAAAATTATTTTAGGTGTCACGCTAACCGAAATTTTTATTCAGGCACATGGTGAGAAAAAATGGGAAGTTACTGCAAATGGCTTTCAGTTTGATAAAAAGGATATTTTCATGAATGGGATAAATTATGTACCCCCATATAATTGGATGATGAATATCGAAATATGGGATGGCATCTGACACAGCCAGTGCCAGGTAAGCCTGATGAAAAAGTAATGAAAAGGATCGATAAAGTGTTGCAAATCGGTTTGAGTACCAAATGTCATTTCAGGTCACTCTGTTCACCGGATGGATGTCAGGTGCAACATTATTGCCCGATTGGGGGGTGGGTAACGTATTCAAAGATAGAAAGATAATAAATGGTCAAAAATTCTTGCCAGGGAATTCGCGAAACGATACAAAAATAACCCGGCTGTCCAGTGTTTCGACTTTGGAAATGAAATAAAAGTTCTGATTGGCCAAATGAAACTCCAGCAAACTCCAGAGGATGTAAGTAATTGGATGCAAACTATTTATAAGGCTTTTAAAGACGGTGATCCTAACTGTTAACTGAGGATTTTGAGGTGGCTCAGTCGACAGAAGAATGTGTCAAGCTCAATCGCCCTGAAACATGCAGGTGTTTGAAATCATTAAGGAAAATCCTTCAACCTGGGATGAAACAATGGTTTTCATGTATAGTGAAGTTGTAAATGTGTAGTTTGGAATTCCGACTATTTAGATAAGAGATATTCAACTATAACCCCAATATCGCAAGTTACATGAGTAAATAAGCCTCAGTTCTACACATAGTGTGAGAAAGAGGGTTATTGTGTTTTCACCTAAATAGGTGAACTTACGAATTGTCAAAAACATAAGGTAGGCAAGTTCAGATAAACCCCACATTCTACCAATCATTCAGCGGTAAAAATTTTATTGAAGAAGATATTAAGAAAATAAATTTTGATACGCTGATAACCGAGACGCTTGGCAGTCGCAGCATTTTAGTACTGTACAGCTCTGGCGATTTATTAAAAAGTATTTTTTACAGTAAACTTATTGGAGGCGATACCCTTGATGACCTCAATGTTTTAAAAGAACAATTGCAAGACCATCCGCGGCTAAGCATCCCCTCACCCAATACGCTTGAATAACGCATTTCAGGAACTGATACAACCTGTAAAAAGAGAAGCGACTACTACACACAGGGAGCATTTGATAAATGAACACAAAGGCTTCAATAACTTACTGACAAAGCTTTGCAGGCTGACAGGATTATTAAAGCAGGAAGAAAAATATACAATGGATTATGACGGACACATCATAGAAAATTCCAAGCCCGATAATGCTACCACTTACAAATACAGTGAGGGCTATTATCCTGTGGTGTGCAGCATCAACAAGCTTCCTGTTTATTTGCAAAACCGTAATGGCAACACCCCTGAAAGTTATAATCAAAAAAGTATTATTGCAACGGCATTAGAACAATGTACAGCACATAAAATACCAGTAAATAAATTTCGGGCTGATGCCTGCTGCTACGAAAAAAAAACCATAGAATATCTGGAAACAAACAACATCACTTACTAAATCAGAGCCGAACAAAATGAAAATTTACGAATTGCATTGGAAGACGAAACAGAGTGGCAGCCCGTCCTGCTTAACAATTGCAAGGTAGAAGTGTGTAGCATTGAAGAACCCGTATTTGGCCAGCAAAACAATCGCCGCATTGTAGCATATAGAAGAAAGTTAAGAAATGAACAGGCTAATATTTTTGATGGGAATGGTTATCGTTATAGTGCCGTTGTTACCTCTGACAACAAAGCTACCGCCTTTGAGGTGATTGAATTTTATAATCAGAGAGGTTGCCAGGGAGAACACCATTTTAAAGAATTGGACTACGATTTCTCATGGAATAAATTACCCTTTAGCAATTTTCAATTGAATACAATTTACCTCTATGCAACAGCAATTGCCTATATTTTATTTCAATAGGTAAAGCAAAAATATGCAGGGATTTTAAATTTTGTACACAAGTCTATGCGGCTTAAAAATTTTATTTTACACTTTGTAACCCTTACTGCCAAATGGATACGCACAGGTCGACAGTGGGTATTGAAAATATTTACCACAAAAAATTACGAATCTGCCTTTAAAACTTAGCCATATAATTTACCAATACCCCAAATTAGTCATAAAAAGATTTTATGGGTAAGGGGTTCTTTTATTTGAAAGCAGAAAAAATCCACTAAAATTAACACATGTTAAAAAATAATAAATACAACCCTCCCTTTCTGAAACATATTAGCTATGCTATCGATGTCTGCGAAATTTGGGCTATAAACTTAAAAATTAAAAGACAGGATTAATGTAATACCCAGCTCGTTCAATTAAGGATTGATAATCCGCTTCTTTTCCCATTTTTTTCGACATCATGGCAAGTGCAAAGGTCAAAAAGATTTTCTCTTTCCGTGAAATTGGTTATATCCATGAACTAGTTCACGCCTGCAAAAGATTCGATGGAAGCTTTCGAAATTAATCAAGATATTTTTTCGTAATTCAATTTTCTGCAAGTGCCCGCCCCATTTCAAAATGATAATTGCCCTTGTAAACTAAGTGCGACATCGCGATACATCTTTTTTACTTTTTTTTGCTCCAGTTCGAAGCCATCAACTTTTATGGGTAGTGTATTTTGCATTTGTTTTCAGAGTTATTATTACCACTGACGCACCCGGGATTCAAAAAGCTCCAGAAGGTTTAGAAGAGTGTTTTTTCCGCACATTAAGGTGCATCATGGAAGCGATGGGCAAATACTAATATAAAGCAACTTGCTTTGGATTGCGTGTTGAGTTACTTCTCCTTTGCTTTTGCAAAGGAGAGCAAACAGGGCCGTCCGAAAATTGCTAAAGAAAGTTTTGCCGATTTATCAAAAGGCTGCATGCAGAAAGATATTGGCCAATAAGTTTTTGCGTCTAAAAATTTTAAATTAGATTTTATATAGTAAAACTTAACTTTATCATTTAGTTTCAATCTGTACAGGGAAACAATTCTTAAATCTGAAAATTTATATGATACAGGTAATACACAGGGCATTAGATATTTTGGAACTGTTGGATAAAGAGCCGAAAAGCCCTAAAACATTAGCCGAAATATCGGGGAGTTTAAATTTAAATGCAGGTACTTGTGCCAATATAATAAAGACGCTGATAACAAGAAACTATATTGAAAAGCTGGACAAGCAAAAAACGTATACGCTGGGACCTTTATCATATAAATTGGGAGGTGAGGAGTCATATAAAAAGCACCTGATTGATGCAGCAAAGGAAGAGCTTGAGAAGCTGACCAGGAAAATAAATGAAACCACATTAGTGAGCATACTTAGCGCCGACATGAGGATATCAGTTGTAATCGCAGAGGGGTCCAATGATCTAGCCGTACAATCAAACCTGATAAAAAAGGCGTATGGTACAGCAACCGGGCGATTGTTAATATCTTATCTATCCGACCCGGAATTAGAAAAATTCGTTGACAAATATGGACTTCCTGAACCAACTCATTGGAAGGAAATAAAATCAAGGAAGAGACTTAATGAGGAACTACAAACTATTAGAGCAAATAATTACTCTCTTCATATCACTGACAGCCAAATTATTGGTCTCGCAGTTCCGGTTTATATGGATATAAACGTAATTGCAAGTTTAGGCGTTTATATGCCGTTGTTCCGATTCACGAATTGGAAAGAAGGGGAAATTTTAAAAATGTTGCATAATACTTCTAAAAAAATCAGCCTTAAATTAATCTAAGTTATCGGGTGCATTTCAAATCCGAAAGGTATCGATGTCGCACCTGTTTTCGGTCGTTGGAGACGCCGACCGAGGCTTGGCCGTGGTTGGTGTCCTTCATCAATCACTTGACGCTGCGACAAATTGAAATGCACCCCAGGTTATCCATCTCGATTTCTATCCCTTACAGGCTCAATGCCTGTAAGGGATTTTTTTTGTAAAAAAATTTGGCAGTATAAATATTTATCCTAAATTTACCATATTATAAAATGGTATTTTACATTATAAAATAAAAATTGCTGTATGAAACGTTTTTCACTTCTTATTTTCCACCTTATCTTATCTTGTTTTTATTTAAATTGTTTGTATTCTCAAAATATTACAATTGCTGGCAAAGTAACTTCAATTGATAATACGCCACTAGAAGGTGTAAGTGTGCGTTTAAAAGATGCTTCTCTTGTAGTTTCTACTGACAACGAAGGGAATTATAAAGTTGTAGTACCAAATGGTAATGGTTCTCTTGTATTTTCCTCTGTAGGCTATATAGAGCAGGAAGTGGCTATAAGTTCCAGATTAACAATCAATGTGTCTCTTAAAGAAGGTAACAAGCAATTAGAGGATGTTGTTGTAATCGGTTATGGAGCAGTTCGGAAAAAAGATCTTACGGGATCTGTTTCACAAGTTCGCTCAAAAGAGATTGCATTTTTGCCAATAACAGCCCCGTTCAGGCATTACAAGGCCGGGCAGCTGGTGTTCAGGTGACGCAAAACTCGGGTTCTCCAGGAGGTAGTATTTCTGTTCGTATTCGTGGTACTAACTCTGTACAGGGCAGTAACGAGCCTTTGTACGTGGTTGATGGCTTTCCGTTAAATGGTTCGCTAAGTATTTTAAACAACGCCGATATTGAATCCATTGATGTTTTAAAGGATGCTTCTGCCATTGCCATTTACGGTTCGAGGGGCGCCAACGGCGTAGTATTAGTTACTACAAAAAAAGGAAAGTCAGGCGCCACTCGGGTTGATAATGAATTTGGCTACACGGTCCAAAAGGTGACTAACAAATTGACGTTGATGAACGCCAGGCAATATGCTGAATTTTATAATGAACAGGCAAAGAACGATAACATAGCGCCTTATTTTACACAGGGCCAGGTGGACAGTTTTAGCAAGGTGCAAGGCACCGATTGGCAAGATGCCATTTTAAGAAATGCGCCGCAGCTAAACAACGTACTAACCGTTAGCGGTGGCAATGCCAAAACACGTTTTTCCATATCGGGTGGCATTTTTAAACAGCAAGGTATTGTTCGCAACAGCGATTACAACCGTTATACACTTCGTGCCAACATTGACCAGGAAATCAGTTCGAAATTTACCGTCAACTACAGCACCACGTTAACCCGCATTCAATCAGCAAGGCAAAACTCCGGACAGGCAAGTCGCGGCAGTTCCTTGATTTCGGCTATGCAATCGGCACCCCCAACACTTAGCCCTAGCGTAAACGGATACTACCGCAATTTGGTTACGGCCTACCCGTTTATCTCCAACGTATTGATCAATCCGGTAGCCAACATCAACGAAACTTCAGATGCCTTACGTTCCAACCGCATCCTTGCCAATGTAGCCGTCATCTACAAACCGGTGGCGGGCCTTTCCATCAAAATATCGGGCGGAATTGAAAACGAAGACTTCACCACTAATCAGTATTCGAATGGTTTTACGGCGGCGAACGTTGCTTCATTGATTACGACAGCCGGCAGCGCCAATGTTTTTGCTTCAGGCAATACCAGCTTGCTCAACGAAAACATCATTACCTATACTAAAGCATGGGGCGACCATAGCCTCACAGCCACCACCGGTTTTACTTATCAGAGCTTCAAAACGGCTATCCTAAGCGGCGGGGGCAGTGCGTTTATTAGCAATGTGCAAGGCTCTTACGACCTTGGTGCGGCAGGCACGCCCGGAGTGCCGGGTTCGGGCGCTTCTGAATGGCTCCTGCTCTCAGGTTTAGGTCGGGTGAACTACGGCTACAAAGATAAATACCTCGCAACCTTAAGTTTCCGTGCAGACGGCTCTTCGCGTTATAGCGATAACAACAAATGGGGTCGTTTTCCTGCCGCTGCTCTGGCGTGGCGTCTCTCAAAGGAAAAGTTTTTTGAGGGCCAAAAAATATTCTCTGATTTAAAACTACGAGGTAGCTGGGGTCGCACCGGCAGCACGGCCATCAATCCTTATCAAACACTCAACTTACTCAATACTGCTCAAACCATTTTTGGCGATGCACTCTTTGTAATGTATGCTCCCGGCAGCCGTTTACCCGGTCCTCTGAAATGGGAAACCACGGAGCAGACAGACTTTGGAATAGACGCCGCTTTATTGAAAAGCAGGTTGCGATTGTCGGTTGATTATTATGTCAAGAACACCTCCGACCTGCTCAATACTGTTTCGCTTCCTTCCTCATTGGGTTATACCAACACCATTCGCAACATTGGTAAAATGCGGAATGCCGGCCTTGAGTTTTCAGTGGACGGAGATGTCGTCCGCAGCAAGGATTGGCGTTGGGATGTTTCAGCCAACATTGCTTTTAATCGCAACAAAGTGGTGAAGCTCTACCAGGGCGAAGATGTATTGGGCGAAAGCATCAACATTACTGTGATTAACGATTACATCAACCGCTTGCGGGAAGGCGAAGCCATTGGTAAATTTTACGGGTATAAAGAGGATGGATATGATGCGGCCGGAAAAATTAAGTACATAGATATGAACAAAGACGGCGCTATCAACGCATTGGACAAAACTTTCATAGGTGACCCCAACCCCGCTTATATTTTTGGCTTCAACACCAATGTAAATTACAA
>JBBQKO010000074.1:0-16318 GCA_038327005.1 Chitinophagales bacterium
AATCAAATATCCCTGGTTTTTTAAACGCTGTGGTAATGTTTTGGAGCTGATATTCACATTGTCTATCCATAGATTATTTTGTTTGTTGCTCTTAGCCGAAAAATACACCTGGAAAGTGTTGCTCGCCACAACGGGAGTTAGATAAACTCTGGCAGTTTTCCATTCGTTTACTGTAACGGGTACAAATGGCGGTGCAGTAGCATTTGCGGGTGCAGTCACGGTTTGCAAATCGGGTCCCCACTTTTTCCAAACACTGGTAAAGCTAACGCCACAGTCTTGTGTAACGAAAATTTCCAGCGTATCCTGTGGCAATAAACTTGAACCGGGAAAGGGGGTACCGGGTTGATAGGCGTAATCCCATGAAACAAACATGGAGTCGATGGCGGCATTATTGGCTACATTGGGTGACGCAAAATTATCTGTTGCATTAGTGGCATTGCCAGCCGCTGGATTGTTGATTAACAAAGAAGCCGTGCCGGTTCTGGCAGCATCCGTGCTCCGCTCCCATGTTTTTAAGGCATCTAAATTTTGTATGCCCCAATTGTTGGTAGGAATGGGAGCTGATTCAAATCCTTCCACCACCGGGGTTTGCAATGGAGTGGTATTGTAAATGGTAAATGTTCTGGTTAGTGTATCGTTTGCCCTTGTTTGGTCAACCAATCCATTGGGATCTGATGTAAAGACTTTTAGTATATGTGTTCCAATGGTAGAAACGGCGCTGCCAAGCGTTTGAGACATTGAACTGCATTTTGGCAAACTGCCAGTCCAGTTGAAAGTAGTAATGGCACCGCCATCAATCTGGTAATTAATTCTCAGCGAACGGATGGTATCATTGCCTGCATTGGTGAAACTAACGGCAGGTGTTAAACTATTGGTGCAAAGTGCGACGGATGGTCCGTTGATGGTATTCAACACAATGTTGCGTTGGGCACTTGCAAAGCCCGTTATCTGAATGCCATCTATATAAATGTTGTTTCCGTTATCATTATAGGATTGAAAACCGATCATAATTTTTTTCAGGTTGTTTTTACAAAAATCTTTTAGTACGACTTTTTCTGTACGCCATTCTGCTGTGGTTGGTACAAAGCTGGTAGTGGTGGTGCCTGTTGAAGTGCTAAGACCTGCACCGCCTTTGGCATAGCCTGCACGGAGCCAGGTAACGCCACAATCCGGTGAGTAAACCAGCAGCAATGAATCGGAACTACCGGCAAATTGTTTATAGGCAACGTTAAAATTTACTACTACAGAATCCAGTATGGCGGCGTTTATTACCGGTGTGCGGTAAATATCTCTTTGCCCGTTGTTGGTGTAATTAAATCCATTCATCACAATGCTGGCGTTGCCAGGGTTGCCTGCGTTCACCGTTCTTGCCCAGGTAATACTACCAGCATTTCCGTTGATTATTGCAGATCCATTGGATGGCGGAAAAACAGCGGTTTCAAAACTCTCTGTGTAAGGCAATGCAAGTTCACCTGCAATGGAAAATACAACGGTAGCGGTGTCGTTGCTGGTTTTAAGATCCGTATTTCCATTGGGATCTTTTGTGTACACTTTTAAGGTATGTAGTCCGGGAGCCGGTGTAAAACCGGGGGTAATTGTAATCGTTTTTGAAGTTGAAAAAGTTGTAAGATTCAGATCTGTAACATTGTTGATGATCCCGACAGGCAAGCCATCCAGCAGCATGCCAACCGACACCGTTTTTAGTATATCCCGGCCACTGTTGCGGATGGTGATGGCGGCTGTGATAAACGGGTTGCATAAAAGCCCGGCGACCGGGTTAATGATTGCTCCAATACCAGCGTCTCTTTGCACAAGCGATGAAACGGGTGCAACCTGTGCCCACCAAACCCCAAACCTGGAGTTGTTATCGCCAGTGCCCGTGCGCTGGTCCGCATATTCCTGAATGGTCCAAAGTGATTCATCCACGGGGTCAATTGCGCTGTGGCTGTAATCGCCCCATCTGGCCCTTGTGCCGCCAAATGTTTTGTAATAGGTACTTAACCCTACCTTGTAAATGTTTTCTTCTAATGTAGTATTGGCTGGCGTTTGATTTGTTCTAAAGCTATAGGCTGAACTTACATTGGAAATATTGGTGGATACGGTATAACCAATGATCACATCTTCGCTGCTGTTGACAGCAATGCTTGGAAACCAGCGGTAGTTGTTGGGCGTACCTTCGCCGATTCTGCCACGTTGTAATATGTTTCCAAAGCTGGCACCCGGGGCCGCATTTAACTGCCACCATTGTACGGCCACATTGTTATCAGTGATTCCAATATGTTGTGCACACCAAATTTTACCATTTACCAGTACGCCTGAACTGATTCTTGCATCGTTGGTAGCCAGTTTTCTGGCTTCACCTGACTGCTCTGCAATATCACCGGGCGACGAAGTATATGAACTGCCCCCGGAAGGAAATACAGCAGATGTAGTATTCCAGGTAGCATTGGGAATATTGCCTGTAATGGTAGATAGCCTGATGGTAGAGCTGTTAGAGTTCCAGTTTTGCAACACATAGAACGTATTGGGATTCGGGTTACTACCGTAAGCGGTTACGGGTAATGGGGAATCTCCATCGGAAGGTGTTTTTTCGATGGCCTGTGCGTTGGTGCCAAAAGTAATGGGGCCATTGCCGGTTAAATTCGCCTTGTCAAAAACAAAAAGTACAGGACCTGAAAAAATAGTGGCATCCGGGAATTTCCTTCCGGAAACAACCAGCCACCTGTTATCAAATCCAAGGTAGGGATGGTCTAAAAAAAATGGTCCATTGGGTAAAGTGGGGGTAAAAGAATACCTGAACCAGTTACCGGAGGGATCGCTTGTTGCAGATACCAGGATGGCCATTTTATTGTTGTTTTGTCCGCCGCAGTCGATGGCTACATAAAAAAAGCGCTGCGATTCGGGATCATATTGGATATATGGGTCGCAGGTACCTGGCACGCCTGAAAATGTGTTGATGGCAACGGTGGTTAAAACGGTGCCTGTTTTGGTATGTACGATTAAAAAGTCGTTAGTGGCAGTTACTACATGATTGGGGCCAACAGCGCCATGGGTGTCTGGTGGAATGGACTGCCCGGCATCCACGTGTCCCAAAAATGTACGATTTGGGGTGGGTGAGGCTGACAATGGTTGGTTGGGTGTAAGCGGTTTAAGCCCTGAGATGAGTTGTTTTTTTACAATGGCATCTTTTGGTACCGGCATATCTTTCAGCTTCTTCCAGCCTCCATCGTTCTCTTTTTCGCCACAGGTTTGGCAGGGTTTCTTTGTTTTAGGAAGCGTCAATTCAATATCAGACAATTGCTTCATATTGATCAAAACCGGCGACACTGTTTGAGCCTGCGTTATAAAAATCGTAATAATCAACAGGAAGGATAAAAAATAATTTTTTTTCATTGAAGCGTAATTACTGATAAGGATATTTTGATAAAGTAAAGATTTTTGGGCGATAGATACTGCAATATAACGTAATAGCTTATATTATTATCATCGTGTTTACTCAATTTAACGCAAAGGAATTTGATTAACGGTACATATTAAAATAACATTCCAATGATCCGGTTCTTTATTTTTTATAAAGCTTTTATTGCTTTAATCTTGAATTGATTAATTGTATATCTTTCAAACTTAAAACAACTATTTTGCTTATGCAACGATTTCAGGGTCTTATTGGGGTAGTGTTAATTTTGAGTATTGCCTGGTTGGTATCGAACAACAAAAAGAAAATAAACTACCGCCTGGTAGGAAGTGGAATTTTATTACAGATCGTCATTGCTTTATTGATTTTAAAAGTGTCTTTCGTAAAATCATTTTTCCAAAAAATTGGAAGTATCATTACTCATATTGAAGCATTTGCCAAAGAAGGTGCTTCATTTGTGTATGGCGGTTTGATGGCGGATAATTCAGCGGGTGGATCAGTTCCTTATAGAACACCCGGTGTATTTATTTTTGGTTTTAGCGTGTTAGCTACCATCATACTGGTTTGTGTGTTGGTGGCTATCTTTTATCATTTTGGGGTAATGCAAAGAATTGTATCTGTTGTAGCCAGGGCCATGAATTGGGTGATGCGGGTAAGCGGTGCAGAAGCGTTGAGCAATGTTGCGAGTGCTTTTGTAGGACAGGTAGAAGCGCAGGTAATGATCCGGCCTTATTTAAAAGGGATGACGATGAGTGAATTGCTGGCAAGTATGAGTGGAAGTCTTGCCTGTATTGCGGGCGGTATTTTGGTCGTATATGTAAGTTTTGGTGCCAAAGCCGAATACCTGTTGGCAGCGAGTTTAATGGCCGCTCCTGCTGCATTGGTAATCTCCAAAATTGTATGGCCCGAAACTGAGGAAAGCGAAACCATGGGCAGGGTGAAACTGGAAGTAAAATCACCCTATACCAATGTGATCGATGCGGTATCGCATGGTGCTGGTGATGGTATGAAAATTTCTATGAATGTGATTGCCATGCTGATCGGCTTTTTGGGATTGATTGCATTGATCAATTTTCTGCTGATGAAATTTGGTATGTTATTCAATTTAGATTTTAGCCTGACACTTGACTGGATTTTTGGTAAAATATTTTCACCAATGGCATGGGCAATGGGTGTTCCTTCTGCTGATGTTTCCAGTGTAGCCACCATGTTGGGTAAAAAATTAAGCATCAATGAATTTGTTGCTTTTAGTGATCTTACACAAACCATGGTGCCCAATGCACAGGGCGTGTTGGTAAAAGGTTACCAGAGTGTGATTTCCGAAAAGGCCTTGTTGATTGTAAGTTTTGCAATCTGTGGTTTCGCCAATTTTAGTTCCGTAGGCATGCAGATTGGTGGCATCGGGGCATTGGTGCCAGAAAGAAGAGCCGACCTTGCAAAGCTTGGAATGAGGGCATTGCTTTGTGGTACGCTGGCCTCTTATTTGTCGGCCACTATCGCAGGTTTGTTGATGGGCTAGCTCCCGTTGTTAAAGAATATTTTATCCAAAAATGTGAAATGAAAAAAGTACTAATCCTTACCCTGAACCTTGCCTTTGTATTTTTATTATCTGCCCAAACAGCTTCCGATGAAGATAAAAATATCGTCATTAGCAAGGCCCGAAAAGAATACAGATTTGTAAAAGGCACCGCAGAAAATCCTGTTCAGATAAAAGAAGAAAGCAGCCGTATCTACACCTGCAATAGTTATAGAAAAGATATACCAGTAGTGGAGTTTTACAATGATATCAACCCGATCGATGATGTTGATATTTTGGTAAACGGATCAAAAAAGCATGGAATTGTTCCCCGTTACGAGTACTACAACGCCGATGGTATTTTTTATTCGGATGCGCATGTATGTTACTTTGGCCTACCACTCCAAAAAATCGGCAGTACCTCCGAAGTAACGTTTAAGAAAACAACCCTGGATCCACGTTATTTCACCAGTGTTTATTTCAACGACAACCAACCGATTCTGGATCAGGAAGTAAAAATTGTTGTTCCATCCTGGATGCAGCTTGAAATTAAGGAATACAACTTCAAACAATACAAGATTCAGAAAACGGTGGCGCCTGATGGCGACCAAACGGTGTACACTTATACCATGCAAAATATTCCTGTGATCAAAGCGGAATTATCTGCGCCTGGTCCTTCCTATTATGCGCCGCATATTTTAGTAATGTGTAAATCGGCTGAGCCAAAGGATGAAAAATATGTTTACTTCAAAACCGTAAAGGAGCAATACGAATGGTACAGGAAACTGGTATTGCAGATTGGCAATGATGAAAAAATAATTAAAGAAAAAACAGAAGAAATTACAAAAGGCATCACAAGCGATGAGGAAAAAGTGAAGACTGTTTTTCAGTGGGTGCAGGACAATGTGCGATACATTGCATTTGAAAATGGCATTGCCGGGTTTAAACCAGAGAAGGCACAGGAAGTATTGCGGAAAAAATATGGCGACTGTAAAGGGATGGCAAATTTGCTAACGGAAATGTTGCGGTCTGTAAAGCTGGATGCACGTCGCTGCTGGATTGGCACCAATCACATTGCCTATGACTACAGCACGCCTTCCTTATCGGTTGACAACCACATGATTTGTGCCTGGATGAACAAAGGCAAACCTGTTTTTTTAGATGCCACCGAAAAGTACATTGGTTTTGGAGAAATTGCGGAGAGAATACAGGGCAGACAAACACTCATTGAAAATGGCAACCAGTATCTGTTAGACAGGGTACCGGTGGTAACCTATATCCAGAATACCTCCACAGAATCCAGAAAATTTTCAGTGGAAGGAAATAGTCTGAAAGGCCATGTAACACAGGTTTGGAAGGGAGAAAATAAAGTGTGGTTATTGTCTGGTTTATTTGGGGTGAAGCAGGATAAACAGGAAAACGCCCTGAAGCAATTCTTAGCAGAAGGAAAGCAAAATTTTGAAATTAGTAATTTAAAGATCAATAATA
Organism: Chitinophagales bacterium; assembly: GCA_038327005.1. Classification (GTDB taxonomy): domain Bacteria; phylum Bacteroidota; class Bacteroidia; order Chitinophagales; family Chitinophagaceae; genus Ferruginibacter. The sequence continues at coordinate 6,420 of JBBQKO010000074.1, forward strand.
TCTCAAATTACAATGCGGATTTAAAAGTAGAGTATGATGTGTTTTGGAAAGATGTATTGACCGTTTTTGATAAAGAAACTTATTTGGATGCAGACAACCGTCGCAGTTTCGACAACTTTAAAATTGATATTGAGAAGCGAAAACAACCTTATTGGTTCCAGTTTAAAAACAACCTTGTGTTTGAAACAGAGATATCATTAGCGGTGGGTAAAATGGCCAGTACCTTACCGGAGAAATTAACCATCAACCAGCCTGGATATAGTTTCATCGCATCCTATCGTTCAGTGCCAGGTAAAATCATTTATAAAAATGAAATCATTCTGAAACAGGTTTCCATTCAACCGGAAAATTTTTTGCAATGGAATAAAGACATTGAACAACTGACTAATTTCTACAACCAACAAATCGTAATTACCCAATAATCATATACCAAAATGAAAAACAACCTCGTAGTTCTATTGTTTGCCTGTCTGGCAAACTTAGGTTCTGTAAATGCCCAGTCTTCGAAAGATGCGGAAAAATATAAAAGTGAATCCGTAGAAATGCGCAAACAGGTGTGGGCCTGGAATAAGCCACAGTTTAAAGTAAGCGCAGTGCCGCAGCAATACGCAGCCGCTTCCAGGGTAGTATTGGCGCATCATACAGAGCTTACGGCGGATAGTAAATCAAAATTGCAGTTTACCGGGATAGGATTTGGTGTAAAAAAAGAACAGAGTCTGGTGGAAGTGGTAAGAGAAATGGTAAAGCTAAATGATAAGAATTCGGTAGATGATTATTCTGAATTAAGCTTTACCCAGTTTCAAAAAACAAGTGGCTTTTACTCCGCTGAAAAAACAACGGCTTACGTTGGTGTTAGAATTATTAAGCCGAATGGCAGTATCAAAGAAATCAATGCAGATGATATTGTACTTACGAAAGATGCAGCTTCGGAAAAAAAGGCAAAAGTGGCCATCCCTGATTTGCAGCCCGGTGATATACTGGACTATTTTATTGCTACTGAACAGTTTCTAACAAACGACATGAGCAACAAGCCTTACCAGGTTGTTCTTTTTGAAGATGCGCCCGTTTTGAGTCATTCATTTCATGCACAGTTGGGAAAAAAATATGCCATTCAATATCGCAGTTACAATGGTGCTCCTGAATTAAAAGTGTCTAAGAACGATGACAATGACATTGTAGTGGATGTAGAGAAAACCAATATTCCTCCGTTTGAAACTTCGCTGTGGGTAGCACCTGGTTTGCAGTTGCCTTTTATCCGCATGAACATATCGTTGGGCTACAAAGGCCTGGGCAGCCGGTTCATGGATACCAGGCGGCCAGGTGAGGTGTCTAAAAATACGGATAGCGAAGAGTTTTTAGAAGACAAAGCAAGTGGCCTTTCTTCAAGATACTACAATGGCTATTGGATGAAAGCGGCTAAGGATGAGTATGATGGTATTGAACGTGATGCCAAAAAATTTTCAAAGCAAAACGAAATTGCCTTTAAAGATTTAAGTGACGATGAAAAGGCAGCTCAACTATTTTACACCTTACGCTTTACAAAGCTTCTAGAATTCAGTATTAGCAAGCTTTCCGAAAAAATAAATATCAGCGATTACAGTTATAATGGGCTGGCGTTTCCATTGTTTTGCACGATGAAAGCTGCTGGTCTTGATCCTGCAATTTTGGTAAGTAATAAACGCACTGGTTTTCGTTTTAATGAATTAATGGATGCAGCCGATCTTGCTGAAAATACCTACCTGCCGGGCTCCAATAAGTTTTTATCACTGCAATCAATTTATGATATTCCCTTTGCAGTGCCAGATGAGATTGAAGGGCTTACCATTACAAAGAGTTGTACGTTTGATCATCCCGGCGCAATCATGGGTATAAAGAAAATGATGGGACTAACCAACGTGGCAACCGGCCCTTCGGTACCAATGAGCAGTGCAGATAAAAACGCACATGTCGAAAACCTGAAGCTGTCGATAACATCCGACAAAAACAGTTTGCTGGTGCAACGTTCCACCACGATGAAGGGATTATTAAAGTCGGATGCACAAAGGCAGTTTATTTTGTATGAAGATTTTTATGAGGCAGAAAGGTTGGCCTTCAACGACAAAAAATCTTTGCTGGAAGATCTGGAAGATGGGAAAAAAAGTAAGAAGTATGTAGACGAGGTAAAGAATGCGTTTGCTGAAGCAAGAAAAAAACAAAAAGATGTTTTTCTAGCCGAAGCAAAAGAATGGTTTGAAATGGATGTTACCAATTTGAAAGACAATAAAACGGATAAGCTGGGCGTAAGACACACCGCACCCGATTTTGTATATAGTTCAACTTTTAATCTGGGTGGAGCCGTTAAAAAAGCAGGTAACAATATCATCGTTGAAATTGGTAAAATGCAAGGTCAACCATTGGTAATTAAACAGGAACAGCGTAAAAGAGATATTGATGTTTACATGCCCTTTGCCCGCAGTTTTGAATACAATATTGTACTGGAAATACCTGAAGGTTATACAGCAGAGGGAATTGCTGCCTTAAATAAAAAGGTAGAGAACGAAACCGGTTTATTTATTGCAGAAGCAAGTGCCACCGATAAACTGGTTACTATAAAAGTGAAAAAGCAATATATCCATAATTTTGAACCAGCTAAAAACTGGGATAAGGTAATGGCCTTTATGGATGCATCAAGCGATTGGGTAAATGCTAAATTGCTTTTAAAGAAAAAATAGGGGTGAAGGCAATTTAAATATTTGGCAAAGCGGGATGCTAGTTTTATCAGTCTTACATGAAATGGCATTCAATAAAAAAAACCGAAGTGATTAGCTTCGGTTTTTTTATTGATCCAACAACTTTTATTTAAGTGCCTCAATTTTCTTTACAAAGTTTGCCTTTGGTTGAGCGCCCACTAATTTATCAACCACTACACCGCCTTTTACAAAAAGAATAGCAGGTATGCTGGTGATGCCATAATTAGTAGAAATTTGAGGGTTGTGGTCAACGTTTACTTTACCAACGTTTACTGTACCATCGTATTCCTTTGACAACTCTTCAATAACTGGTCCGATAGCCCGGCATGGGCCGCACCATTCTGCCCAAAAATCGATTACTGATAATTTATCTGAGTCTAAAACTTCTGTTTTAAAGTTTGCATCCGTGAATTCGTGTGCCATAATTATTATTTTAAATTATTTTTTTATGAAGAAAGGCAAAAATACATCCAAATTCTTAAATGAGTAGGAATGACATATTCACAATCTTATTGTCAGTGTTGATATGTTGTTTTGCCATCTCACAGCTTAAAACCCATGTTTTCTTTTTGTCTTTATTAACATTTTAAGACGGTCGGAACGGAAAGTCAGACCGTTTGTAAATTTAAAAGTGCCTGTGATCGTTGCCTCACTTGTGAAAACATTTAGCAGTTAGAGTTGAAGTAACTACCACCCGAAAAAGCTACTTATAGTGTCACCACACTCACATCAACATCTTTATTCTCATTTAAAAATACCGCCATGTCGTCATTCATAGTAAAGCCTGTTTCCAAACTATACATTACAACCTTGAAATTGTTTCTCACATCTACAATGTTAAACTTAATGGCCGTTTTGCCTGGGTTATTCTTAACATTTTGTTCAATAAAGTTTACAAAGTTGCTACTGATAAACTGTGGTTGCACTTCAATGATTACCTGTTTTGTTAAAGCAGGTTTTACTGTCTCCAGTAAATGAACCTTCGATAATTTAAATTCATACTGGTCTGACTTGTACCTCGTTTTAAAAGTGCCTTCTACCAAAACGATCAATCCCTTTTCCAGGTAGTTGGTGTATTTCACATAATCTTCACTCCAAAGCATGAATTCTGCTTTGCCGCTATAATCTTCAATGGTAAGTATTGCAAAGTTTTTACCCGTTTTGGTAAGGCGTTGCTGGGCGTCTATTACCAGCCCGGCTAAACGAAATGACTTGCCGGGGTTGGGTTGTGTATTAACGGATGCTTTGAATTCAGTAAAATCTGACAGGGGTGAAATATTGTAATGCCGCATTTCAAATTTAAAATTATCCAGCGGGTGACCACTCATGTACATGCCGGTGACATCTTTTTCAAAATCCAGTTGCTCTGCCAATGGCCATGGTTCGCAGGGCGATAATTTGGGTGGCACAATATCCGGCATCTGTAAATCGCCAAACAATGTATTGCTCGCCGTTGCATTTTGAAACTGGTAAACACTGCCAAATTTCAGGATCTTCTCCAATCCCTGCACATCTCCCGGCGCTACATGAAAATACTGAGCACGGGTGATATCTTTAAAACAATCAAAGGCCCCGGAATAGATTAAACTTTCCAATGATTTTTTATTGGCAGCACGCTGGTTTACTCTTTTTGCTAAATCGAACAAAGAAGTGTAATGCCCGTGTTTTTTTCGTTCTTCAATGATTGATTCAATTGCGTTTTCACCTACGCCTTTTAATCCACTAAAACCAAAACGAATTTCTCCTTTTTGATTCACTGCAAAACCATTATTCGATTCATTGATATCTGGTCCCAATACTGTTAAGCCCATTCGTTTACACTCTTCCATAAAGAAAGTAATCTTATCAATACTGCCGGCATGGTTTAGTACTGCCGCCATATATTCGCTTGGATAATGTGCTTTTAAATAAGCGGTCTGGTAGGCTACAAAAGCATAACAGGTAGAGTGAGATTTATTAAAGGCATATTGTGCAAATGCTTCCCAATCGGTCCATATTTTTTCGAGTTTATCTTTTGCATGTCCCTTTGCCGTGGCGCCATTTACAAACTGCACCTTCATTTTATCAAGGATGGCAATTTGTTTTTTACCCATTGCTTTACGCAGAATATCAGCATCTCCTTTACTAAAGCCGGCCAGCTTTTGAGAGAGTAACATTACCTGTTCCTGGTACACGGTGATCCCATAGGTCTCCTGCAGGTATTCTTCCATATCAGGTAAATCAAATACTACTTGCTTTTTGCCATTTTTCCGGTCAATGTACTCTGGGATATAGGCAATTGGCCCCGGCCGGTACAAGGCGTTCATGGCAATCAGATCCGCAAATTTATCCGGCTTTAATTCCCGCAAATATTTTTGCATACCCACACTTTCAAACTGGAACGTAGCGTTGGTATCTCCCTGCTGGTATAGTTTGTAGGTGAGCTCATCATCCAATGGAATATCATTGATGGCAATGCTTACACCGTGATTTTGTTTGATTAATGACAAAGCCGTTTTTAAAATACTGAGGGTTTTCAAACCCAAAAAGTCCATCTTAATTACACCTGCTTCTTCAATGGAGCCACCCTCAATTTGAGTGAGCCACAATTCAGATTCTTTGGAAGACGCTACCGGTAATAAATCTGTTAAATCTTTTGGTGCGATGATGATGGCAGAGGCATGAATACCGGTATTTCTAACTGAACCTTCTAATATTTCTGCTTCATGCAAAATGGAACTGTGCAAATCCGTGCCGTTGTATATCTCCCGAAGCTTTTTGATGTTTTCAAAATCTTCTGCCTGTAATTGTTCTTTTTCTTCTAAGGATTTTACACCATCTTTTGCCTCCTTGGTTGTCATGGGAGCATGTAGCAAACGCTTTAAATTAATACCCGGCTTTTCAGGGACGAGTTTAGACAACGCCCTGCTTTCTGCCAGCGGCAAATCCATTACCCTGGATACATCCGCAATACTGGATTTCGCCGCCATGGTACCATAAGTAATGATCTGTGCCACCTGGCTCTTGCCATATTTTTGTACCACATAGTCAATAACTTTTTGCCTTCCTTCGTCATCAAAATCCGTATCAATATCCGGCATCGACTTACGTTCAGGATTTAGAAACCTTTCAAACAGCAACTTATATTTGATGGGATCAATATTGGTAATTCCAATACAGTAGGCCACCACACTTCCTGCGGCAGAACCACGGCCCGGACCTACAAATACACCCATTTCTTTACCGGCAACTATAAAGTCACCTACAATGAGGAAGTAACCGGCAAAACCCATTTCACGGATTACGCCCAATTCAAAATTGATGCGCTCTTCTGTTTCGGGTGTAAAAATTTTGTAGCGTTCTTTTGCCCCCGTCCAGGTAAGGTGAGATAAATATTCATCCTGGCTGGTAAAGTTCGGCGGAACAACAAAATGCGGGAGTAGGATGTCTCTTTTTAAATCGAGCAAATCCACTTTGGATACAATCTCATTGGTATTGTCAATAGCTTCAGGTATGTCTTCAAATACCCTGGTCATTTCTGCTGCAGTCTTTAAATAAAACTGGTCATTGGGAAATGCAAAGCGTTTGTTTTTTACGAGCACATCGTCATCCGACGTTTCGCTCCATTTGGGCGTAGCTTGTTTTTCGCCGGTATTGATGCACAGTAAAATATCATGTGCATTGGAATCCTTTTGATCTACATAATGCGAATCATTGCTGGCAATTACTTTTACGTTGTACTTTTTTGCAAATTTTAACAGCACGATGTTTACCTTATCCTGGTCTGGAATGCCATGTCTCTGCAGTTCTACATAATAATCGTCCTGGAAAATATTGAGCCACCATTTGAATTCATTTTCACCCTCAGCTTCTCCTTTTTTTAGAATCGTTTGCGGAACCAATGCTCCGAGGCAACAGGTGGTGGCAATCAATCCTTCATGGTATTTGTGAATCAATTCTTTATCAATACGGGGATACTTGGAGTACATTCCTTCAATGTAGCCAAGTGAGGTTAGCTTTACGAGGTTCTTGTACCCAATGTCGTTTTTAGCCAGCAGTATCTGGTGATTGCGGGGATCCTTTTCCTCTTTGCTGAATGTTTTTCGGGTGCGGTCAGTGGTAATGTAAAACTCACAACCTACAATGGGTTTTACTTTTAGGGTTTTGTCGTCATTCTTGTGTTTATAGGCTTCTTTTACAAATTCGAATACGCCAAACATATTACCATGATCACTAATGGCAAGTGCCGGCATTTTTTGGGCAATGGCTTTTTGGTATAAGTTTTTGATGGAGGCGGCTCCATCCAACAATGAGAACTGGGTGTGTACGTGTAAGTGAGAAAAATTCATAAAAACCCAAACCTCCGGGTGGTGTTATTGAATGATGACAAGATAATTTTTAGAACCGCAAATTTACAACCGGCGATGCTGCTATTAAAATTTAATAACCCACATTTTAGTTGACCTTCTTATAAATTGCTAATATGTATAAAACCTGCTCAGCTAGTGCACTCCTGTACGGTATCTATAAAGTCATCCAGGTATAAATATTCTTTATCAACATTTTTTACTTGTACTGATTTTTTTGCGCAGCGTATTGATATTCCTAAACAGGGCAGTTCACCGAATATTCCAATTAATCGCCTGGCATATATGGATATCAAACCGTTTCCGTCAGTAATAAAATAATGCTGATCTTTAATTCGTTTTTTATGATGCTTGTTTTTAAGGATAATTTATAGTCACTAGTTTGTTGATGATGCTTTTATAAACGTCGAAGATAAAAATAACTAATTTTAATAAAAATATTTAGTATGCGAACACTTCTCATAGAAATAGAATCAACTACCAAAACCAAAGAACTTGCTTCTATGCTTTCTTCAATGGACTTTGTGAAAAAAGTTTCCACTATCAAAAAACCTGCTGCCATGATTAATGCCTTACAAGAACATGTACTGATAAAGAAGGCTAATTTGAAAAAGAAAAATAAAGCCATTGCAAAATATCTGTAATGAGGATAAATTAACGAGATATCTTAGAAGTGAATTTTCAGTTACCTGATGGCATGTTGAAGTTCCATCCAGCGCTTGTTTTATCAAATCAAAATGTACTTGATGCCGAAGGTATATTTTATGCAGTGATGATTTCTTAAATTACCTTTTAAATTACAATAACCTACTTCGTTAACTCTCCTAATATTTAGCAAAATAATGTTTTAGAATATCCGTTAACTTAGAAATACTTTGCATTGGCTTTCAATAGTTTAACTTTTAAAGCTTGTATATATGGTTATGTAAGTTTAGCTTTGCCTCGCATTTAAAAAAAATATTTATTAATTGTTTGTATTACAAGGTTCATAGATCAGGAAAGATAAATAGCGTAATTAAAGATTGACAAAGAAGATTGAATAACACAAGATTAAGTTGTACTTACGTGTAAACCTACAATTTTACGTATGAATCACTTATTTTTTGTTGCTGTTGCCACAGGCATTTTTTCAGGAACAACAATATCTGTAAAGGCTCAAACCAATGTCAATATCGAAAGATTTGCAGACAGGGTGCCGCCCAAAAAATCTCCAAAATTCATTGATAATATTGAGATGAAGCCCGAGGCTTCCAATAATGTTGTAATTGTAGCTGACGAAAAAGCGGCATCACATGAAAGCAACGTAAATACCCCTTCAGTTACCAAAGCCGGTTTTGTTGGCAATATTGAGCAATGTTCCCACTTGCAATTTAAGTATGCCATGATGATGGATAGGGAGGTGGAAAGTATTGCAAATTATCCACTCTACAGTTTTATTGAGGAGTGGTGGGGAACCCGGTATCAATATGGTGGCAGTGATAAAAATGGAATTGATTGCAGCGCATTTACCGGTAAATTATTGTCGGATGTATTTGGTGCCAACGTGTCACGCACTGCAAAGGAACAATATGACGTTTCCGAAAAACTAGCGATTGAAGATTTACAGGAAGGTGATTTGGTTTTTTTTAATACGAGGGGTGGTGTGAGTCATGTTGGACTTTATCTTGGCAACAACTATTTTGTACACAGCAGTACCAATGCAGGCGTTACCATCAGCAGTTTAGAGGATGGATACTATCAAAAGAAATTCATCTCCGGCGGAAGGATATCCGCTACAGTATCAAAAGTGGAGTAGTTTTTAAATTTCACCAAATGGTGATGAATAAAAAATATTTACAGGAGAATTTATTCTCCTTTTTTTATACCTATCTTTTTTTGAATGGTATCCCATATGGGTAAAATATCAGAAGATAATTTTAACAGAATGGTACCGGTACCGTAAATCGCAAGGAAACAGGTGCTCCGGATCACCAACCACATAAACCCCTGGTATTGATTGAATAAAAAGTAGCAGCAGAAAAAGGCGCTAATGCCAAGCAGTATGGTGTACAAAGTTTTTTTGGTAAAGGGTTGCATGTTAAACTTTTTTTCCAGATACCAATACCTGATAGCATTGTACACGGTAAACGTAAAAAGATTTGCAATGGCCGGACCCACCACATCGAAATAATATTTGGTTAATATATAGTTGAGCGGGAGCGTAATCAGCAACAGAATAATGCCGGTAAAAAATTCAAATTTCCACAAGGTAGATGTGCCAATGATCTGGCTGTTTACACCGCTACCCATATCTACAATGCGCATCAAACCAATAAAAAAGAAAACCCATTTGGCATCAAGGTATCCACTCTGTAAATGAAAGGTAAAAATCCCATCTGCAAAATTGAGCCATATCAATGCAAACATTCCTACGGCAAATATTAACTGGTTGATGGAGGATTGCTTGTAGATCCAATTGATTCTTTTGTAATCTTTGTCTTTCCAAGCCTTAGATAGTGCTGCAATGGACGACGATATAATGCCACGTTGTGGTGCCTGTATCAAACTCGCCATATTTTGAGCGAGTGAATAAACCGCTACCGCTGCAAGTCCGTTTGCAGAAACAGAGGCCAGTAAGATGGTGTCGAACACATTGGCAATAGCATAAACCAATGTGCCACCATATATAAATTGGATAAGGCGAAGTATTTTTTTGAAATATTTTTTTGAAACAATGCTTACTTTAAAAGTGAGGTGTACATATCCTTTTGATAACAAATATGCCAATAAAATAAAAGCAATGCCTAAATAAGTAAATGAATAGATTTTGATAAAAAGATCAAAG
>JBBQKO010000075.1:0-16223 GCA_038327005.1 Chitinophagales bacterium
ATTGACAATTCACCATTGACAATTCACCATTGACAATTCACCATTGACAATTCACCATTGACAATTCACCATTGACAATTCACCATTGACAATTCACCATTGACAATTCACCTTAGCCCCCCTCACCACCTAACCCCCACCCGATTCACATTATTCTTCCGGGAAGATGTCACAGCAATCCCTTGTTGATCATTATCCAGCAACGTAAAGCCCTCCAGTTCATCATTGCAGTCGATATCAATTTCTTTGATCACCGATGCAATGCCTGAATCAATTGACTTTTCCATATCCAAAAAAGTAAAGCGCCACTTCCGTCCTTCTATTTGATTTTGTATCAATATCAACACACCTTTGTCTGCAACCCAGTGCAGGTTTTGCACCCAGGGCGGACAGGTGAACTTTTTATAGAGCACCCCTTTTTCAGATGTTTTTTTGGCACTTTTTAAAACTGCGGGATTATAGAGGCGAACTTCGTTGGCCTTGTTGCCATAATCGGCAGTAGCCACATACCATTTCTTTTTATACTGCACATATTCGGGTCGGGTGCCTTGTATGCAATTGTCGTCTTCAATGGTGTTGAGCAAGTTACCATCCAATGTTCCAGTGCGCTGCAGGCCCTCCCAGTCAACGCAATAAATAACAGCCTTCCATTGGGTACCCTCTTTATTTAGCCGGATGCTGTTACCAATAAATACTGGCTTTTCTGGGTGATAGGCAATACCTGTAGGATGATTGATGACATCCGTATCGTGGAGCGTCAATTTCATTTCCCGGTTTGTAGCAAGAAGCGAATCGCCTGATATTTTGAATTCTTTAATCACGCCTACTTCCCGGTCGCCATACAAAAACACTCTACCATTTTGATGGGATACACCCTGGCAGGCACCCAAAGAATCGATGGTAAAGGAATGGGTAACAGACATCTCAATTACAGTGGTAAAGGATAATAATGCAACTACCAGCAACACAATAAAAGACGAAATTATTCTCACGCTATTTGGTTTAAGAAAGCATTTTTAGTAAAAAATAAATCTGTCAAAATCTAGGGATCCATTGGCTCCAGCGGATTGATCTGCAATGCGGCTACCAAAGGGTAAAACGCTACCATTGATTCGCTCAAGCGCTGTCCGGGTTTGTAAGGGATCTCTTTCAGTTCCCGCAAACAACGTTCGGTTAATGTGCTTCCAATCCATTCGCTTTGCCATCTCGTGGTGCATGTGATTCCCGGTCTTTCAAATGGCACGCCATAGCGGTACATCATCCTGGCTACATTGCGCATATTGGTGGTGGTATGCCTTGCATGCGGATCAATCAAGATGGCATTTTCAGGTACCCCGAGTCTTTCCATCAAATATTTTTTCATCTCCGTTGCTTCACAATACTTTGTTTTGTACGGATGCACTTTACCACCGGAGACAATAATAAAAGGTGCCAGTCCATTTCTATATTGAATGGCTGCTAGCCGGCAACGCAACATTCCTTCGGCACTAAACGGCATTTCAGGTTCATCTGGTCCGGCCCCGGGAACCAACATGACCGTATATTTGTATTGATCCCATTTAAGCGCTTTCATTCTTTCAAAGGCCAACTTATTCTCCCCTTTTTCCATTGGCTCAAAATCAGCCGCCTGCTCTCTTTCATTCATTTCTAAAAAACGGATAGCGCAGGTAAGAGAAGGGTAAAAAAAATCAGGATTGGTTTTACTTTCCGTTGCGACTAACGATGCTGTATTGTAAAGCAAGGCGACGTAATCATTGCGGTAAACGCTGGCATTTTTTGTATCCATTCTTTTGAAGCTGATAGAATCAATTGCCGGATAATTTGGTTTGTCGCCACCGGCATAAACGCCGATACAAAAATTGACACCATTGGCATCCTGCTCCCAGGTTTTCACCAGCATTTCAACCGCCGGCAGGTTTTGAAACTGTAAATATGTTCCTGAAGGCAGGAGATGAGTGCGTACCAATTTCCCCAATGCATTCTGCGGCTGGTACAATGCTTTCAGGCGTTCACTTACCTTGTTTATTTCGGCAGTGGTGAATTTCATTTTATCCAGATAACAAAGGGCATTGCGATCACAAGATGTAAAAGGAGCCGCCAATGAATCGGCTTTGTTTTTTGCAATGAAAGCAAGTTCTTTGTCTGATGCCAATAACTTTTTTACATCTGCCAATTCCTGGAATAAAGTAAGAAGATAATAATTTTTTGATTGTACAAAACTATTTCCTTTTACAAGCTGGTATTTTGGAGAGGGGCTGATTTGTTGTGCATTTGCGTTATAGGAAAGCCCAAAAAGCAACAGAATTAATACTAAAAAATTTTGGAGGTTAATCGTTCGACAATTCATGAATATCTTTCTTTAAAATGCAAAGGTTGCACATTAAGATTTCTTTATTGCAGCGTGGAAACCAAATAACAATTTGGTGTTGATTGGTTGTTGTTTTGATAATGTTTACAATACGATTTGATAACACGTGGGTATATTAAGCGTGAATGGTCGATGGTGAATCGTGAATAGTGAAAGATGAATGGTGTATCGATCAGATTACATCAAATATTATTTGCCAATCCCTTCGGGGTGAATTTGAATAGCATTGGGTGAAACCCATGGACATCGGGTTTATATCCTAGCATCACAAACCCCAAAGGAGTTGAACAAGTTAAATTCGCTTTGGGATTGACCGCCACTTTTCTTTCCAACACTGATTTAAATGTTTTGAGACAGAGATAAATAAAACGTTTGAAAACCAGATTTAATACAATGAAGAATATGTATTATTATGTTTATGTTTAACCCCCTTCGGGGTTGGGAATTGTTGGTTTATACCATGATAACATGGGTTTCACCCACGGCTACTCAAATTGAACCCTTTCAGGGTTAAATACCTTAAATAATAAATTCCATTACTAAAATTAATTATCCTGATAAAAAGGTTGAAAGCTTCGGTATCCTTGATTTTAAACTTACGTTGAAAATTTCAAGTGAACAGAATCACGAAATTGAACGCAGTAGTCTTTTTATTCGCAGCCCTGTCTGCCTGATTTTTTGTTTCATCCTGAGCAATGCCGATTGGTTTTATCAGGGAAAAAAAATAGAATCTATCGTTTTTAAGAATCTATCGCTCAATAATAAACTAATTGTACTCCTATTTTATTCATTCCCTCTTTTCAATTTGAAAGAGTCACCTCTACAGCCGAACGAGTAAGCTTACGATAGAAAGCAGTCATGCATTTACCTACCGGCTTTTAGCCAAACCAACAGCCTCTGTTTGATCAACGGGCAATGCAAGGGGCTTGCCAATTTTGCTGATTGTTTCAAATTTTTCTCCCAACAAACCCGCAATGGTGGCTACCAACTGGTTGCCGTACAACTGTTGCTGACCGTTCATTTCGCCGGCTGCGGTTATACCCGGACCAATCATTGCCAGCCAGGTTTCGCCCGAACCTTTGATAAATAAATTATGGGTCTTCCAGGTGTTGGGCTTGCTTCCTCTGCCATGATCGGTGGTGATTATAAATGTGGTATTGTCTTTATAGAATGGATCGGTTTGTACATAATACCAAAGGTCTGCAATCATTTTATCTACCATGGTTGCCTGTTGCAAATAAGCATCGTACCTGCTGCTATGTGCAGATTCATCCGTTTCGCCGAGGCCAAGGAACAATACTTTTGGATGCTGCGTTTGGATATATTCCCGGGCACTTACATAAGTAAGTATATCATGCCGGGTATGTTTTTTTACGGCTATATTTTCCTGCACCTCGTTGATTAAACTATTGGTTGAAGCAAGCGAATCTTCCTGTAACATTTCATAACCACTGTTTACCGGCAGTTTGCTTCTACCCTCATTTAAAATATAGGGAAAAATATTCCATGAGGTAAAGGCGGCCACTTTTCCTTTGTAGCCGGGTTGCTGGTTGAGGTACTCAAGGATATTGATATTGCTATTATTTACCGGCGTGTTTGGGATGAACCTAAGATCTGTATTGCCCGTCAACATTTCGTTGTAACCTGCATAGGATATCTTAAATATATTTTTCATGTTCACTTTATTTCCCAGCAGCCTGTTGCCATACAACTGTCCCTTTTTTGCAATTACGTTCCAGAAAAAAGGCATCAGCATTTTTCTTCTTAATTCAGGGACATCATCCCAATACATATCTTTTGTGAGGGATGTATCAGCCGTGTACTTTGAGCTATTGATGAGCACGGGATCTGCACCGGTAAATACTTCCTGCCAGCGAAAGCCATCGGTAGCGATGATAAAAACATTTTTTGTTTTGATTGCAGGTTGAGCCGTTAGCACTAAAGAAAAGCCAAACAACAGGATTAATAAGCAACATTTCATTTGAAGAGGTTTTTCAAAATTAGCTGCCTCATGTAACCATAAGATTACGGAATGATTAAGTTAGCATTACCGATTTAACAAAAGCAGTATGCGGTACACAATGCCAAACATATTGCAAATCCTTATTGTATAAAAACAAACGGCTTCAAATTTACAAACTAAACTGCTCAATCGTTATTCCGTTTTTTTGCAGTAAGATTATATCCCTGGTTTCGATCATAATTTTTTGGGCAAAACCCATTTCTTTTATTTCTACTACCAGGCGGCTATTCGATATTTTATAAACGACTTTCCAGAAAAGATTGTGTTCAACAACATGATCATTTATGAATAATATTTCATCGCCCACCTCAATATCCGTTGTTTCAAATTGGGTTTCAATCGTGATGTTTGCTTGCATACGTTTAATTTTATTGATTTTAAAATCATTCCAACTTATTTCCTTTTTTTAGCTGGTTGTTTTACTGTTTTTTCATTTTCTTCTTCGGCTATAATTTTTAAAAATGCACTTCTTCTTGGCGCAGGCATCACCGCATCTTCGCCTTTTACCGCCTTCCAAATCACCTCACTAAAAACAAGATCCGGCACCAGGTCTTCTCTGGAAAAATCGAATGTGGCACTGAGTTTTGCACTGGCGGTGGTTGAAACATTTTTATCTTTCAAATTAATATTAGCAGGCAAAAAACTAAAAGGCTTTGCATCCGCTGTTGCCGTAAATGAACGCCACATGGGTGTAGCCGCCGCATCATATTGACTCATGGGAGGTAAACCAAGAATAAGCTCAATGGTTCGTAGCATAGAGGAGGTAGAATACATGGTATGATCTACAATACCTCGTTTTACAAAGGGGCCAGCCAGGTAAGCAGTGGTGCGGTGTGCATCCACATGATCGGGACCATTTTGTGCATCATCTTCTACAATAAATACAGCACTCTCTTTCCAAACCGGACTTTTTGAAAGATGCTCCAGGAACATACCTACAGCCAGGTCATTATCCGCCACATGTGCAAAAGGTGTTGGGCGACCAAGCCGTAAACCTTCGGTATGGTCATTTCCAAAACGCAATGAATTGAAACGAGGCACCTGGTTAATCGCCAGCAGTGAATCAAAATCTGCCCGCCATTTATTAAACCGGGATGTATCGGTTACGGCCAAACTATAATCATAATCCAAACAAAAGTGTCCATCCAAAACCGGTATGCTTGCTTTGTTATCATCAACAAATTCACCATAGGTACGATAGCTGATGCCAGCTCTTTTACAATAATCCCAGATGAACCCTTTTTTAGGATTGGCAATTGCTCTTTTGCCTTCGCCAGGATACGTTCCGCCCCTTGCGCCATAGCTGGTTACCCAATTCTTTTCCAGGTAGTCGGTAGCATTGGCAGAAGTACTCCAATTATGCCCATCGGCACTTACTTCTCCATCTGCATAAAAATTATCCAGCAACACAAATTCTCTTGCCAGCTTGTGTTGGTTGGGCGTAATTTTTTCACCAAATAAAACAAGACTGGTGTCGCCATTTCCTTGCGGCAGATCGCCCAACACCTGGTCGTAAGTGCGGTTTTCTTTAATCAAATAAAACACATATTTTATCGGAGACAATTCACCCTGTTTTACCGGAATAGGATTTCCTTTTTCGCCGGCAGCCGTTAATTCTTTTTCTTTGGAGTAAGCGGTGTTTGTATAAACGGCTTTTGAATAAATGGATAGTTCTGCAGCGGATGGTTCATCAATGATCGACAGGGTTCCTTTCATCAAACCGCCGATATAACCATCTCTCACCTTCACCATCGTATCACCCACATGACGTTCTACTGTTTGATCACGCAGCATCGGATTGGGACCTGTTGGGTTAGCAAAAGAAGAAAAACCTTTGCCATTGGAAACCATTATTTTTTTACCAATTACTTTAATATTGGTGGGATACCAGCCAACTGGTATAAACCCCTTTGACCTGCTTTTTCCCGGAGCGGATACATCAAATACAGCCAGGCAATTGTTATCTGCATTGGCGACATACAATGTTTTTTCATTGGCAGAAAGGGCCAACCCATTGGCTGTGGAACCGGTGGGTGCATTTGTAAAAAGTGCGGTATTGAGTACTTCCGATTCTATGCGTTTTGCAATATCAATTACCGATACGCTGTTGTCGTTGGCATTGGCTACAAACAGGAGATTTCCCTTTTTATTCAGCAATAATTCGTTGGGATTGTCTCCCACTTTTATTTGTGTAATCACTGTTCTTTGCTTTGTATCAAACAGCAATACGTTATCGCCGCCCCAAATAGAGATGTACAATTCTTTTTTATCAGGTGATAGTAAACAGGCATAAGCTTCATTGCCCAGTTCAAGCTGGTAGATGGTTTTCTTTGTGGTAAGATCAATGATGTACAATGCATTGTTTTCTTTGGTAACTACATATAACAGGTTGGCCTCGTCATCTATTTCAATACCGGCCGGAGATATTTTATTGGGCCACATTTTTCCCAATTTGATGGTGTCAATCAATTTTAATTTATTATTGTTGACGGCGTATTTTAGTATCCAGTTATCGTTGCCCCCGGAGGCATACAAAGACTTTTCATCCGCACTAAATTTTAATCCATACCATGATTTTGCAATCAAGATATTGTCCAGTACTTTTTCAGATTTTGTGTCAATCAGCTGGATGCTTTGAACACTTTGTCCATTGTTGGTAACAGCCATCAGTTTTTGCGACGTTGACAGGGCCATATTCAGCGGCAAATCTCCCAGTGGCAACGATCTGCCTGCAGGAGAAAGATGCCAGCTATTGGGCAGCATGACTCTTTTATTGTTTAATTGCGCTTCAAGTGTACTGCTTTTTTGTGCATTCGAAAAACAGGAAACCAGGACAAGGCTGACAAAAACTATTAAACTTTTCATTCGTGCGAACATTAAAAATTGAAAAATAAATCCTTCCGGTAAAAGGTAGGTTATTGACGCTGGTTTATCAAAATTCAAAATGGTATTACAATCTGATTATAGTGCAAATTTGACGGTTTGATTTCGTTATCCAACTGCATCCCCATTATTAAATGATGAACAAATGCAGAATGGTTGGAAGAAGGCAAACTCCCTCACCAGATGATTTATAATTTTACTGGTTGGATACGATTGATCAAAGGCATTTTTACGAGCAAAGACTTTTATAGCGGCGGTAATCATGCAGCCATTCTATCAATTGCTCGGTACATTACCGAGGAATTTCTACGTAAAAAAAACTGCTGCTATAAAATGTATAGCAGCAGTTTTCATTATTTACTTACCGTGTTTATTGCTTATTGATCCGGATGGTTTGCTGTCCGTTGCTGTTTAAATAACGCAGCGTGTAAACCCCGGCAGGAAGGCTACTTACATCCACTGTGGTTTGTTGCAATTTTACCACCAGCTTTTTAACCACCATACCCTGCATATTGATGAGTTCGATGGAGCTATTCAATAAATCCTGGCTGTTGGTCCTAACCGTTAGTTTATCTTTTACCGGATTAGGATACACCTGGATTCTTGCTGTTGCACCTTTTACATTGGCAGATACAACTGACGAATAAGAAATTCTTCCGGTGCTATGTTTTAATTTTAAGCGGTAAAAATTTACACCTTCATAAGGCAATGCATCAACATAAGAGTAAGCTGCAGCGGCACCTTTGGCTGTTGCTGTAGTAAGGTATTCAAACGAAGTACCGTTTTTACTTCTCTCAATTTCAAATACATCCCGGATATCTTCAGCGACCGTATTCCAGGTTACCAGATTGCGGGTGCCGATATTGGAAGCCTTGATGTCGGCCAGGGTAATTTCCAATGGAGACGAAAAATTGACTGTGTAAAAAGAAAGCGTAGATGAAACTTCGTTGGCCAATATTACGATGGGCACTCCCGTTGGAGAATTGGCAGCACTGATATAGATAATTCCTTCTGCTCCGTTATCGCCGCCATAGGCCAATAAATTACGGGTATTTTTATAATCCACATACACCGGGTTGGCCGGGTTGGTAATATTGTACACCATACAACCGCCGATTCTTTCAAGCGCAATAAACGCATAGGTTTGTCCTGCAATTACGCCAATGGTAACACCTTCCGGTTCCGGTCCTTTATCATCACTTCTGTTTTTGAAAGTATTGTTTGAATTGCTTACATTAAATAGCGAACCATACACCGGGTGTTTAGAGATAATCATTTCCATTTGGTCGCCGCTATCCCAAACCAATGCACCGGTGGAAGCATCAAAGATAGAAATAGACCTTGATCCATAAGCATGTATTTCATCAAAGTCACCATCGCCATCAGTATCACCACTGGCGGTGGTTACGTTTAGTCTGCCAATATTTGCTTTCAATGCCGCTGAATAGGGGAAAACAACCGGGTCTAAAACATACCCTGCTGAACCTGCTCTTACAATTTCTGAATAGGCATTGTATTCGCGGGCATCTCCTTCATTGGCAGTAACCAGGTAAGTTTTTGCACCTACCCGATAAGATGCGATGGCATCTGGCATGAACACACCTTTTACCGGCCAATTGGCTATCTCCACTACCCCACCCTGGTCGCTGATATCAAGTGCATTGCCCGGCATCGCATGATTTTTTGTGCCCAGCGGAAGAATGTCTGTAATGGTATTGGATGACAAATTAATAATGGCAATCGCATTGTTTTCCTGGCAGGTAACCCAGGCCGTTTGGTCATCATCCGAAATGGTAATATACTCCGGCTCCATATCCTGTGCAACAGTTGGATTGTTGGCGCCGAATATGCGAACACCTGCTGATTTCAATAGTAATTTTACACCATTAAAAGCATTAAAACCGGCGGTACTCACATTGGCTTGTGTAAGACTTGCCACTCCACCACTAATATCCACGATGGAAACAGAACCTTCGGGATCCACCACATAATCTGTTCTGGGTTGTCCTTCGTTGGCCGTTAATACTTTTGTACCGGCATTGTTAAATGTAATCATATCGGGCATCGACCCAACATCAACCTGGCTGATAAAATTTCCATTCATGTCAAAAAATACAATCTTGCCCGGAAGTTCGGGTACCACGTTTTCAATTGCCGCCGCCAGCATACCATTTTTTACTGCAATGGAATTGATATTGCCATAGGGTGTAACTGAAACAGAACTGATTAAAGTAGCCGCCGATGGATTGCTAAAGTTTACAATATCAATTTTTGCCCCGATAGAGTTGGCAATAAATAAACGTTGGGATGCGGGATCGTGCGCAACAATTTCAGTAGAATTTGCACCAGCAGCACCATTGCTGAAAGAAGCAATGTGACTGAGTGATATGGATTGAGTAGCAGCCGGTGCCTGCTTGTCATCATCAGTAATTGTAACGGTAAAATGATTAGCAACTGCAGCAGGCAAATCAATATTTACCGGGTTAACAAACCGTACGATGAAGTACTCTGCATTTTCGGGCAATGCATCGTTGTTGATGGTAAAACTAATAGTTTGATTTACGTCATTGGCATTGGCAGGCCAGTTAAATTTCAGCGATGCAGGCAGCATAAAATCGCCTGGAGCAGTTGCGGTAGACAAGGGTAATATTTCTAATTCGATGGAGGCTGCACCGGGTCCGCCGCCTTTCAGATTGGCAACAATGTTTACAGTGCTGGTTGTTTCGCTTACGCTGGTTTTTGTACCTACAAAACTTACCGTAGCGATTGCCGGCGTATAAGGTGGCGTAGGATATACACCCGGAGTAGCCGTTACCACACCTGCTGATGGTTGCGGAGTTATGGGATTGGATGGTGCAATCCAGTTACTGCCCAAATTGTTGTCGTTGGCTGCGGCATTCAATTCAAATGAATAGCCATATAAACCTATTGGTGCTGTGGGCCATCCATTGGTACCAACAAAATAGGCAACGCTATCCACCACCTGGTTGAGTGCATTACGGATAACTAAAATATCATTGGATGAACCTAAGCCACTTGAAATGGTGTATACCGGCGATAGGTTTAATGTGACCGCAGCCGTAGCAGGACTGGTTGCAAAAATAGCCGTAGCACCAGCTGCAAGACTCACTTCCGGAAAAGCTCCACTGGTGCCATCTGTCCATCTTAAACCACCAAGGTTAACGGCGGATGCACCTGCATTAAAGATTTCGATGGATTCGATATCATTGGGCGAATGGATGATTTCGGTAATTACCAAATTAGGAACAGCCGCGTTGTAAACGATGTTTAGATTGGTAGCCACCATCGTGTTTAAAGCAACATCCTGCACACCCGAAACGGCCAACACATAAGGCTGACCATCTATGAAAGGCGCATGGGTTATAAAAACGGTGTCACCCGTTGCAGATAAAGATAAATTGCCAATTGCCAGGGCAGGAGTAAAAAGGTAGTTGGTTAAACTGGTAGCGGTAGCACTGGTAACCGCCTCGCTGAATTTTATAAAGGAGGTGGTAGCAGAGCTGGCCTTGTATGAAACAGGGGCAGGTGCAATCACATCTGCACCATCAACGGTACCGCTTACCGTTACCATATCAAAACGCCAGTTGCCGGTAGTGGCATAAGCACTGGCCGAACCGGAGGCTGCATAGAGACTGGTAGTTGGCTCAAAAACGGATACTACCCGAAAACCTGCATTCGGATTGTTATTGAGTGCTGTAATCGCTGACAGATTAAACGAACGGTTAAACCAGGTGTCGCCTGTGGCAGCAGTAACCAACGCCACATCCAACCATACAGGTGTGGTGGCTGTAATATCTGCTGTATATTGAAATTGCGAATTGCGGGAAGATGTATTGCTTTGGCGCACATCGTAGGTTACCATAATATTGATGTAACCTGCAGTTGTGACAGCAAAGCTAATACCAGCGGTTTTATCATTGGTTCCATTTGCAGGGTGGGTGGTATTGCCCCAACCGGAGTCATCACCAGTTGCAGGATCCGAAGAACCGGTGCCAGCATCACCAGAGGCAAAAAGGCTGGTTGTTCCACCGATGGCAGCAATGGTTCCGGTTCCCGTTGAAGGACTGATTGAGCCCGTAGCAGTACTTGCATCGGGCACAACAGAATTAAAATCCCAGCGGGTAATAACAGTTTGAGCATGCACTTCCGGCAGGAAACTGAACATACAAAAAGATAAAATAAGGCTTGTAAAGCGTTGAATCATGCAACTAAGTTTAGCCAACAAAATTGCCTTCGGTGTCTTAAGGAATTGTTACGAAATGGTTAACATAACAAAAACAAATTGTAACCAAATTGTAAATTTTTAAAACGGCATTCTTTCCGAAACAGTATTTATAGAAACTGACTGTTGCGATTACGAAGCTGGTAGCATCCGACTATTTAAGTTTCGCCGGGCAAGCTGTTTGGTAAATCTGCTTTTACAAAAGGATCAGGAAAACAAACTGCGTATATGTATAAAAAACACCATTGCGAAACTCAATTTCATTTACGCAGGAAACATTCCGTTCTCCATTAAGAGTAACGATTGGGCAGACACCAGCGATCCGGATAAAAACATTTCCGAATATCACAGCGACTATGGCTTTTAACATAGTATGACCAATGTTATTATTATAGATTTAAAAGAACCATGCAGCAAACCATGTCCCAAAAGCCTGCCACCACCAGGATAGTTGAAACTGCCAGATAACATGGAGCATCAATAATACTCCCAGTGTAACGAGGTAGGGTTTAACTGAATTACCTTTTATACTATCAAAAATGATTAATGCAACGGTAATGATTTCTGTAAGTATCATTGAATATAAAACGCCCTGTGGAAAAGGCATACCTCCATAAATAATGAAGGCTCTTCCTGTGCCGGGACCAAGCATCAGCAGTGAGGTAGCAATCATATACCTCATGTGAGAGGCCGTATTTTTTTTGTTGACCATTGCCAAAATATAAAAGGCTGCAAACGCAAAAATATCCGGTATATCCAATGCAAGCCCACCAATCAATTGCTCCCTTGGTATGATGGCTAACATACGCTGGTATTGGCCCCTGGTAACAACGAATATTGAAATCAGTAACAGCGGTATTAATACATAAGAAATCTTTCCGAGCTTTCTATGCAGCTCAAACTTCCTGTAACGGATTAACAGGGGCTGAACAATGAGCATGGCAAACCAGCAAACGGCAAAAGATATCGCCGATAATTGTTTGTTTTTTGAAGAAACCCTCGATAAAGCACTCAGCTTTGATGAAGTAAAAACGCAAGCCTTTATACCGTATGAAAAAAAGTTAAGGAATCAGAAATTCAGCAACAGTCCATTGATTGGCCAATGGCTCAAATTCACGGTTCAGAATATATCGCCTAAAGACACCATTGATTTAAATATTAGTACAGTTCATTATTTTACAAAATTATACACCGATAAAAAATTAATTGGAGTAAGCGGTGCATATGAAGTGAACCCCAATGACCAATATGACTTAACAAGCGAATTTGACCGGGGAAGGTTGCCCATCATCATACCTCCGAATTCTACCAGCACTTATTGGTTTAGGTCAGAAGATCGGCAAAACCAATTGATACCGCCACACATATTGCCGGAGAGCAAAGTCAGCGGCATGATAGAAAATTTGAAAAGTGGATTTGCCGCCCGATACCTCTTCCTGATATTGGCCGGAATGACGGGCTGCTTTTTCTTCATCGGAATTTACGCTGCCTACAATTATTACCTTTACCAGCATGTTTCATTTATCTGGTATATCTGCTACACCATGCTGCTTTTTTTTCGGGCCTGCACTGGATGGATATCAGGCTGGGCATATATATGTTTTCGCCATTGGTGCATGATATTATTTTTTCTGTTTTCGTTTATTTGATACCCGTCCTGTATAGCTTTTTTATAGGCAGTATGCTACAGTTGAATGTTCATTTTAAAAAGGGATGGTTCGTTGTAAAGTTGCTAACGATGATCTGCATCCTGCAAATGGTACTACAGCTTTTAGAAGTACGGTTTGGCTGGTTTCCCTTTAACCTTAATTATTATGGTATCATTTTAATACCCTTTTGCTATTATACTTCTGAATATTATTTTATTGGTACTTACAGTAAAAAGTAAAGATCCTGTGAAATGGTTTTTATTTACCCGGATAGTAAGCCTGCTGGTATTATGGTGCATGCCATTGTTGAACCTTTATACGCCACCAACGGATATGAATTTTGAGTTGTTCCTGATTGTTAATTTCCCCATTGTTTTCCTTTTGCTGGGCCTGGTAATTGAAGCCATCTGTTTTTCATTTGCATTGACCTACCGTAGTAAACTGCTATTGCTGGAAAAAAATAAATTACAGGAGAATTATAACCATCAACTGCAAACAGCTTTGCAAGAAAGAACCACCGAGCTAAAAGCACAAAACAAGTTAGTGGAAGCGCAAAAAATAAAACAAATTGAAGCTGTTTTTGAACAAAAAATTGCAGAGACAGAAATGACCGCTCTAAGGGCGCAGATGAATCCGCATTTTATTTTCAACTGTTTAAATTCCATTAAGCTTTATACACTAAAGAATGATTCTCAAACTGCCTCGGAATACCTTACCATATTTTTGCAATTGATACGATTGGTATTGGAAAATTCCCGTTCAGAAAAAGTAACATTGCAAAAAGAGTTGGAGACGTTGCGTTTGTATATTGAACTGGAAGCAATGCGTTTTAAAAACAAAGTGAATTACCAGATCAATGTGGCAACAGAAGTAGATCAACAATACATTGAGATTCCGCCCCTGCTTTTACAATCTTATGTAGAAAATGCCATCTGGCATGGATTGATACATAAAAAGAATGGCGGTAATATTAGCGTTGATATAACATTACCCGAAGAACAATGTTTACAGGTAACAATTATTGATGATGGCGTAGGCCGTGAATTGGCAGCAGAATACAAAAGTAAACATGCCAGCCGCCAAAAATCATTTGGTTTAAAGATGACTTCTGAACGAATCGATATCATCAATTAATTGTATAAGATTAAAGCCGATGTGCAAATTGTAGATTTGAAAGATGACATGAACAATGGAACAGGAACGAAGGTGACTATTATGATACCGGTGTAGCCTCCCTGCCCTCGGAAGGAGGGTTCTTGGAGCACTTGAATTCCTGAACCCTTTCGACTATTTGGATAGCCTGTAAAAAATTATAACAGTAACTATTTTGAAAAACAATTCAAACTTAATAAACCAGGAACCCACCTTCGTAGTGCAGGGAGGTCTGAAAGCTTTAATCATAGATGACGAACCCGATTGTGTAAAGTTGCTGGCCTTGCAATTGAAAATGTATTGTCCGCAGGTGCAGGTGGTGGCGGAGTGTACAGAAAGTGAAGTGGCGTATATGAAGATAAAAGAACTACAGCCCGATCTGGTGTTTATGGATATTGAAATGCCGGTGATGAATGGGTTTCAGTTGGTGGAAAAAATTGGCACCATCAATTTCAGCCTCGTATTTCTAACGGCTTATGATACGTTTGCAGTAAAAGCATTTCGTTTTAGTGCATTGGATTATTTATTAAAACCCAATGATGGCAAAGACCTGAAAGCTGCTGTAGAAAGAGCAGAACAACGGCATTGGACGCAAACACAACAATTAAATTTACTCAAACAACAATTGTATGAGGGCGATAAAAAATTACCGGAAAAAATTGCACTCCCCTATCAAAACGGTGTAACATTCGCCGAAATAAAAAATGTAATTTATTGCGAGTGGGATAATAATTACACCCGCATTCATACGGTTGATGGCGGTCAGTATATGGTTGCTAAAAGATTGGGTGATATCCGGGAAGTATTGAAAGAAAGAAGTTTTATGCACTCACCACCAGTATCTTATCAACCTTGACCGCAGCAAAAAATATGTTCGTGGAGAAGGCAATTACATCATCATGTTCAACAACCAAAGCATTCCGGTTGCCCGTAACCAAAAAGAAAGATTGATTGAAAAATTTGGCTGGTTATGACCAACAGCCGAAGCCTACAGCATTTATTATTTTTTAAATACCGGCGAAAATAGCCGATGTTATTTGTATTGACCAACATCGGCTGAAAACGTCGCTTTATTCAATAATAATTTTCCTCGTTTCCACTCCTTCATTTCTAAACAGTTCTATTAAATATATCCCCTTTGATAAATGCGAAATATTGTACCTGTTGTCCAGCCGTTTTTCAAACTGTATCATTTGTTTGCCGCTTATATCCATTATCCGCAGCCGGTTGTACTGGTCACCATTTTTTATTATTATAAAATCATGTGCTGGATTTGGCTGAACAATTACGCTACTTTTTTCCTCAAAATTAATCCTCGCCAAATCGCTGTAAGTGAATGTGCCGTCCCTGTCAATTATTTTTAACCGGTAATAATTGTTACCGCTTAAAGGCAATCTGTCTGTAGTAAAATAATTATTTGCGCTTCGGCCTTCTGCATTAACAAAAGCAATTGCTTTAAAATTCCTGCTATCAGCACTGCGTTGTATTTCAAAATGGCTACTGTTGATTTCATTGGCCGTGCGCCATTGTAACTGCACCGTCTTGTTTTGCATGTAAGCTGTAAACGAAATTAGCTTCAGCGGCAGTACACCGCCTTCATTTATTTTCCATAATTCATTAAAATCACCAGGCCCTGCTACAGAAAAATAAATGGCATTATTAAAATTGACAAGCCCCGAAGGATTGCTGCCATTAGCACCTTGATTAAGGTCGCTTACCAATAATGTACCTCCGGCGGTGCCGTCTGTTTTCCAAATTTCCAGGCCTGTGGCAGCATCGGCAAAAACAAACAATACCTGGTTGTTATCATAAGAAGCGATATAACGAAGGTTATCATCTATCTGCGGTTTCTGCCCCGAAGGAAACTGGTAGGTCTTCAACGCAACTGTTCCTACACTGGTGCCA
>JBBQKO010000076.1:0-16136 GCA_038327005.1 Chitinophagales bacterium
ATTTTCGTATTTCTTCAGAATTGCAGTCAATTCATCCAACTGAACCAATGAGGCTACTTTTAATTTATCGCTATTAGTTTCAAAGAAAATCTTACTTCCAATTTCAGTGATCTTCTTTACTTCTTCAACTGTCATTTCCGGACAACCTTTATTAACAATCGTACCTTTTATTGCCGGGCAACGATCATCGATATCTGCAACTCCATCTCCATCACCATCAGGACAACCTTTTAAGCTTGCGGTACCAGCGGCATCCGGGCAACGATCATCTTCATTTAAAATTCCGTCTTTGTCATTGTCCATCGGGCAACCGGACGCATCTACTTTATAACCTGCTTTTGTATCAGCACATTTATCATCAATATCCACTACCCCATCTTTATCGGTATCAGGGCAACCCTTCATTTCGGCTGAACCTGCTGCATCGGGACATCTGTCATCCGCATCTGTAATACCTTCGCCATCTTTATCAGGACAACCATTTAGAGCGGCGATACCTGCTATATCCGGACACTTATCCAGGTAATCGGCCACACCATCGCTGTTTTTATCCAACGGACAACCATTTTTATCAACCGCTACACCAGCGGGCGTATTGGGGCATTTGTCATTTCTGTCTGCAATGCCATCCATGTCAGCATCTTTCTTTTTACCAAAATTAAATGTAAGACCTACGGAGTGCATCAGGTAACTATCATTGCCGCCTTTAATCACGCCATCTCTTTTATCTTCAAATGAATAAAGAAATGTTTCCTGTACATTCAACATTACTGATGGTCCCATTTTAAAGTTGATACCAGCACCATAAGAAGGTGCTACATAATCCACTTTTGATTTTTTAATATCCAGGTTTTTATCAAAAAGCATCACACCACCGCCTACAAAAACATAAGGTCTAACGGGTGTATTTGGTCCAAGTATATGAAACCTTGCATTCAATGTGGCAGTACTAAAATCTTTACTGTATCTGCCAAAAACCGTTGAATAACCGACGGTTCCTTTTGTTGCTAAAAGACTTAAGTCAACATGACCACCCAGGTATCTTGAAACAGATAATCCACCAAAACCATAAAAGGGCATATTGCCTTTATAGAAATCATTTTTAAAATCAGTATGTTCCAAAACGGCAATACATTTACCTGGATGGCAGCAAGTGGCGGACTGCAACAGTGGTACCTGCAAGGTATCGTAATTATGATTTTAAACGGGGGTATAAAGTTGTAATCAATGAGCCCTACCCTTACCGCCGTGCAGATGTTTACCGTGTGAAGTATAAAGGATTCAAAGGCAACCATGGCCAAAAAATAATTGGATACAATCGCAGTAACAAAGGTGTTATTAAGCAGAAAGGAAATTCAGGGAATGGCAATGGCAACAAAGGAAATGGCAAAAGCAAAGGGCATGGCAAAGGTGAAAAAGATTGATTGATTGTACCTGGTATGAAATTAAATTTACCGTAGAAACAGGCGGTACATTTGTAGGAACAGGCCGTGCATTTGTAGGAACAGGCCGCGGCCTGTTCCTACGGAAACCCTACGAAGGCATATTTATTTTGGAATAGAAAAAAAGAACGTGCTCCCTCTCCCTTCTTTCGATTCTACCCATATTTTACCATTATGTATTTCAATAATTTTTTTGCAAAGTGCTAGTCCTACCCCGGTACCTTTATATTGTGCTTTGCCATGTAGCCGCTTAAAAATAATAAAAATCTTTTCAAAATATTCAGCGCCTATGCCAATGCCATTGTCTTTTACATAAAAAGTATTGGTATGCTCATCTTCGTTGCAGCCAATTTCAATTACCGGAGTTTGTTCGCCGTGATATTTCAATGCATTTTCTACCAGATTTACAAATAAAGTATTAATGAGCGTTGTATTCACATAGATCATTGGCATTGGCTTTATAACAATCGATGCATTGTTACCGTCAATTTTTTCTTTCAATACAAGGTTTATGTATTGTCCCAATCCACTTAGTGTAGTTTTTGTAAACTCATCAGTATTGTTACCAACTCTGGAATACTTTAATAAATCCTCAATGAGTAATTTTAAACGGTTAGCCCCATCAATTACAAAATAAATATATTTCTTTGATTCTTCATCCAGCTTCCCTTCCTGTCTTTTTTCCAGTAATTTTAAAAAGCTAATGATCATTCGAAGGGGCTCCTGTAAATCATGACTGGCGATGTAGGCAAAATTCTCAAGTTCTGAATTTGATTTTTTTAAATCCGCTGCATATTTTTTCAACATTTCGTCCGCCTGCTTACGTTCGGTAATATCTTCTTTAATGGCGAGGATATGGGTAGTGACACCCCTTTCATTTAAGATAGACGAAATACTGGCAGACTCCCAATACAACTCACCATTTTTTTTCCTGTTATGAAAAATCCCTTTCCAGCTTCCGGTTGTTGACAGTGAATCCCAAAGTTGTTGATATTCCTCCGGGGGAGTATGCCCTGATTTTAAAATGCGTGGATTTTTACCAATCGCTTCTTCGGCTGAGTAGCCGGTAACATCCACAAATTTTTGATTTACATATTCGATTGCGCCGGTAGTATCGGTAATAACGATGGAGACCGGGCTTTGCGCTACGGCCTGTGAAAGCTGGTTAATTTTTTCCTGCGATTTTTTTAGTTCGGTAATATCTGCAATAAAACCATTCCATATAACCGACCCATCTTCTTTCGGATGTGGTGTAGAGCTACCTAAAACAGTGACAATACGATTGTTGACTAATTTAATCCTGAACTCTTTTTGCCAGGGTGTAAGCTCCTCTGCGGATTGCGCTATGGATTCCATCACATCAGCATAATCATCCGGATGAATCCTTGAAAATATTTTTTCAGCTTCCCGATATATCTCATCGGCACTAACGCCCATAATATTTTCTACATGTTCACTTATAAAGGGAAATGAAAAATTGCCGTTTGCATCTAACCGGTACTGATAAATTACCCCAGGTATTTGATTGGTAATGACTCTGATGCGCTCATGTGCTTCCTGGTTTTTTAATTCTGCTATTTTCCATTCGCTAATATCCCGGCAAATTACAGTACAGCCCGTATAGTTGCCAGATTCAACATAGTTAAACGTGGCGTTGTCTTCCCGCCAAATATAGTTACCAGATTGATGTTTTATACGGAAGGAATAGGTTAAATCAGGGACCTTTGATTTGATTGCAGCAAAAATTTTTGCAAATAGTGCATCCCGTTCGTCCGGATGTATTAATTCATATACACTTTCCGAACTTCTGTTTATAACCTCGTCTTTTGAATAACCGAGTTGATTTAAGTAAGCCGGGGATACATATTGGATACGGTTATGTGCATCAAAAATAACGATTCCATCTGTTGTATTTTCGGCAATATGCCGATATTTCGATTCACTTTCCCGAAGTGCTTCAGCAGCTAACTTGCTTTCATCTATATTGACACAACTACCAATATAACCTGCGAAATCGCCGTTAGTATTCAACCGGGGAATGCCGTTGTCGAGTAGCCAGCAATATTGGCCATCAAAGCGTCGTAAACGATACTCCCTGCTAAATTTACGCCGCTCGTTAAAAGCATCCAGATACGTTTGGGTACAAACATAGAGATCATCCGGATGAACGCCATCCATCCAGCCATTGCCGCTTTCCATAGCCAAAGTACAGCCTGTAAAATCAAGCCATGGCTGATTAAAATAACTGCATGACCCGTCAGTGCCGGCCTCCCAAATTAAAACAGGAACAGTGTCAGTCATCAGCCTAAAACGGGCTTCGCTTTCTGTAAGCTGATCTACTTTTTGTTGTAGCAGGTTTATTTGACTTTGGTTGAGGTTATTCATATAGCAAATAGCCATTCTATTTATTACTGACGTAGTGATATTACTGCGATAAAGGTCAGTTTTAAATTTTGAAATCCTAAAATTTTGTTTCCTGCTACTAAAATCCCGGAGAAATTAACCGGCTCCTGCATGTGTGTAATTTAAAAACGAGTTGGTAAAAAAAGGGACTGTCTTATTAAAGTTTACCTCCGCTATTTCAATTAAATAAGCAGCATACACCGATCGTTGCGGAGCATGGCATTATAGCGGACTTTTTGAAAAGGCGTGGATCATGGCATCCATTTTTTGGTAACGGATTGCTGGGATCAATTAAAAAGTACCCAAAAAAAAACGTTTAGAAAAAATTTTCCTAAACGGTGTTTTGTAAACAGTATGCGTATTTATTGATCAAAGCTTAGCGTTCGAAATTTTTGCGCTTGTCTTCGCTGATTCATTGGCAAACAGTCCGGTATTTGATCTTTCTTAGCTCCTAAAAAAAACTGGTACTGATTGCGGGGCGCTTTAATTTTTTGCTTCTTGTTTCCCTTTAATTCAATTCCATTCTTTGCTGCCAAATTTGTTTCCGTTGTTGCTATTTTAATCAATAAGAAAATCATCTAATAAAGTTCTGCCTATTGCTGTTGATAAGCATTACACAATTAAATGAATAAATTACATGATTCATACCTGTAATTTTACAGACTCATTTTATCCATTACTTTTTTCACTTTCGATTTCCAATTCCATGGTAAGGTCTTTGGCGCCGGTGTTGATGAGTTCTATTTCGCAGTTGATTGCAATTTCATCACCTACCATCAATCCGCCTGCTTCCAGTGTATTGTTCCAGGTAAGTTCCCAATCGCTTCTTTTAAATTTTCCGGTAACGGTAAACCCTGCTTTTTCATTTCCCCAGGGATCAATGATGATACCGCCAAACTCTACATTTAATTGCACATTTTTGGTGATTCCCACCATGGTCAGTTCGCCCCACAATACATGAGTACCATCCGCATCTGCTGCTTCAATGGTGCTGGAAGTAAATGTTATTTCTTTGTGCTTTTGAACATCGAAAAAATCAGGGGCTTTTAAATGCTCGTCTCTTTTTTCATCGCCGGTTGTGATAGAAGCAGGATCTATCCAAAGATCAATTTGTGCAGTTGTAAAATCTTTGCCGGTTGTATAAATGCTGGCATCAAATGTTTTGAAGCTGCCCTTTACATGGGCAATCATCAGGTGTCTTATTTTAAAGGCAATTTCGCTGTGCGATTGGTCTACCGACCATTTTATTTCGTTTGACATGATTGATGTTTTTTAAGATTTTTTATACGTCTTTAAGATTGTTATAGTCCTGAACTGTCGGCTTGTTTACGGCTGGTGATTGGGCTATTGTATTTTGAAATGGACTTATTGTCAATTTCTATTCCGTTGATATCCCATCAAATTCTTCAGGTTGTTTTTCAGCCGCTTCTTTGGTTGTTCTTACGGTACCGTCCAGGTGATTGGGTGGTCCGTAAATGGTGTACATTTTTAATTCATCGTGCTGGCTTATATTAATCACATTGTGTTTTGCCCCAGCAGGTACAATAATTGCATCGCCATCTTTTATATCATACTCATGTCCGTCGATGATGCATTTACCTGTGCCTTTTTCAAAACGAAAAAACTGATCATGACCGATATGCGTTTCCTCGCCGATATCTTCACCTGGCTTTAAACTCATAAGAACCAGTTGAATTTGCTTACCTGTGTAGAGTACACTTCGGAAATCATTATTTCCGATGGTGTCTTTTTCGATGTTGCTTTTATATCCTTTCATTTTAAGATTTTACAAAATGTTCAACAGGGTTGTTCATTTTTATTCGGCTGGATGTGTAAGGTTTACTTCAGTTAAGTATTCAACGGCACACAAATTTCAAACACCATTAATAAAACTCCTGACTGTGCCTGAGCGAATAAAATGATGCGATATTATAACAGTTCTCCCTTTTCGCCATCTAACCACTTCTTCATCATTACATGCTCAGAGGGAGGCTGGTGTGTTCCGCCCGCCAATACATCTAAGAATTTATCCCATAGATTTTTTTCAGACTGCAATTCTTTTGTAAAATCTACGAGCGCTTCCAAATATTTTTTTTGATAGTTGTAAGCTTCTTCAAAATTGAAATCTGCCGGAATATGATCCAACATCATTTTATTGATGCTGACTAATTCTTCCGGTGTATATTTTTCAAGCATTTGTAGTTTTAATCTACACAACTCCGCATGCGCAACCACCTTCGGGAAGGCAGAGGCTTCTACGTTTAAAACTTCATTGTTCCATTGCAGGTGTTCCGTTTCTGGTAATATTTGCACCCCGGAATCCTTTAATTGGGTGTAGTCTTTTTTCAAAGCGTCCAGGTGAAAATTAAACTGTTCCCATAAATCAATAGAATCTGCCGCAGTAATTTTGCTCGCCCTTTCTCCTGCTGTGTGCAGCACTGTGTTTAAACCAATCACATTTGCATTTACCGCAACTAAAATAGCATTCCAGTTCTCCTGCAATTCAGCCGGAGCATGCATTTCAATTACATTGAATGCATGCTTATTCATCTGATCTAACTCCTTCTCCAATGCAATCAGTTGAACATAATCGTTCTCCAGCACCTGGCTAAAATTTCTGATAGATAGCAAGGCCAGAATGCCAGAATTATAAGTCTTTTCCTGGAAAAAATCATCCTGACTTACTTTGTTTGCATTTATATCCTGATTTTGATTTAATAATACTTCCATAAATTTTTCATTTTGAATAGTTAATCAAAAAACCGACAGCATTCCTGTTTTAGCAGGCTACTTTTCTGTAAGTGTTTTTACAAGCAATTTCGCAACGGCCTCAGACGAAGCTGGATTTTGACCTGTAATCAGTAAACCATCTTGCTGCACGTAAGACTCCCAATGTGAACCGCTGCTATATTTTCCACCTAGCTTTTTCAATTCATCTTCCAACGAAAAAGGAACGATAGAGGTTAACTGAACGGCATCTTCTTCTATGTTTGAAAAACCTGTAACGGCCTTCCCTTTTACCAGCGGATCGCCATTGGGCGCTTTTACCTTAATCAATGCTGCAGGTGCATGGCATACAAAAGATACCGGCTTGTTATTTTTATAAAAATCTTCGATGAGTGCAATAGAGTTTGTATCATCGGCAAGATCCCACATTGGTCCATGACCTCCGGGATAAAATACTGCATCATAATCTGCCGGGTTTACTTCACTCAACTTTAAACTATGTGCCAGTTTTTGTTTCAAATCGGGATCATCGTCAAAACGTTTGGTGGCCTGTGTTTGTGCATCCGCAGTTTCGCTCGCAGGGTCAATAGGTGGCTGTCCGCCTTTGGGCGATGCGATTGTTAATTGCACACTTGCATCCGACATCACATAATAAGGTGCCGCAAATTCTTCTATCCAAAAACCTGTTTTCTTTCCGGTATTTCCCAAATCACTGTGGGACGTTAACACGAATAATACTTTCATACAACCAATTTTTATTTAAGATTTAAAATACTTACCGCTGTGGCTTCCTAAAATAGACCACTGTTTGGACGAGTTTCAATGTTGAAATACATTTGGTCAGCAATCACCATTCACACTTTACAAAGCGCTAAGCCAACTGCTCCATAGCACAAGCTTTTATTCAGCTATAAGCAACATGTCTGGTCTGCCGTTATTAAAAAAGTGTTTTTGAAGGATATGCTTTAGCTATACTAAAATGCAATGCTACTGTTGCAGGTAATAATGGGGATTGGGTAAAAGTTGAATGGCATTTGGATGATGCCATTCAAATGCGTTTATTGTGTATCTTAAATTATCACACAAACATTTTTTAGTTTGTATGCGGATGTTATTTATTACGAAATTTAATAACGGATTACCAATCCGCTTTATTGAACTGCTCTGTTCATAAAAAAATAATTGGCAATCCTCCTCCAGATTGTTTACTGCTGATTCAAATGCCAAAACATTTGTTCGCATTAAATCTTTACAACCATTTTACCATTGTTCTTTCCTTCAAATAAATCAAGAAAAGCCTGTGGGATATTATCAAAACCTTCCACGATGGTTTCAGCATATTTTAATTTATCATCCTTCAACCAGGTAGCCAGCATGTTAACGGCTGTCGGAAATTTTTCTGAGAAGTCACTTACGATGAACCCGGTCATGGTAGCACTTTTAGTGAGGATGATGGGTTGGATGCGTGGCCCCAGCGGCGCCTTTGTTTCGTTGTAAAGAGAGATGGCGCCGCAAACCACAATCCTTGCATGTTTGTTAATATTTGCCAACACCGCATCAGAAATATCTCCACCTACATTATCAAAATAGATATCCACTCCACCCGGACATGCTGCCTTGATAGCTTCCGCTAAATTTTTGGTGGTTTTATAATTGATGGCATCATCAAATTTGAAGTTGGATTTTAGCTCTTCTACTTTTTCATCCGTACCGGCAATGCCTACAACTTTGCAGCCTAAAATTTTACCAACCTGACCTACCACACTTCCTACGGCACCTGCGGCTCCAGACACAACAAGTGTTTCGCCTTCTATTGGATTGCCGATTTTTGTAAGTCCGAGATAGGCTGTAAGTCCCGTCATACCTAAAATGCCGAGGTAAGCGGAAAGGCTTGCTGCTTCAGGATCTATTTTAATTAAACTTAAACCGTTTGATACCTGGTACTCTTTCCAATCTAAAATACCGGATACATAATCACCTGGCAGAAAGTCGGGCAG
Source organism: Chitinophagales bacterium (assembly GCA_038327005.1). Lineage (GTDB taxonomy): Bacteria > Bacteroidota > Bacteroidia > Chitinophagales > Chitinophagaceae > Ferruginibacter. The sequence goes on from JBBQKO010000076.1 coordinate 8,570, forward strand.
ATTCGAAGCAGTAACCTGGGCCACAATACCGGATTGGATCGGCTTGCCCAATTCAAAAGGAGGCGTGTATGATTTCGCATCATTCATCCTGCCCCGCAGGTAAGGATCAACCGACACATAAAGTGTTTTTAATAACACCTCTCCTACATGCAAAGCCGGCATTTCTTCTTCTGCAAATTTAAAATTGCTCAATGTAGGGTTGCCTGCCGGCCGCTGGTTCAACAATATTACCTTGTTCATTTCAATATTTTTATTTCAAATAATAGGATGGATAATGATTCGGTGCGTTCTGAAAGTGAAAGGTGAAGTGTGAATGGTGAATGGTCAATCTTTCACTATTTACCATTCACCATTCACAAAGGGAATCATCGTTTTATTTTTAACATAAAACTAATTCAGGTACCTTCTTAGCACCCATGCAATGGTTTCATGCTGTTCCATTAATCCTGTAAGGAAATCGGCTGTTCCGGCATCCTTGTTCTTCCCGGCACTTTGGTCTATATCCTTGCGTAATTTTACAATTACAGATTCATGATCGGCGAGTAATTCCGCAATCACTTCTTTAGATGAAACATACTTTCCCGGATGTTCCTTTAATGATGTAAGTGAAGTAAATTCTTCCATGGTTCCAAGCGTTTTCTCACCCAATTTTCCAATCCTTTCAGCTACTTCGTCAATCGATTCCTCAAGCTGCTTGTATTGTCCTTCAAACAGCTTATGTAATTCCATAAAGCTTTCGCCGGAAACGTTCCAATGAGCCTTTCTCGTTTTGATGTACAAGGTCATTTCATCAGCCAAAATGATACCCAATAATTTATTAGTACTTTTTAAATCTTTTTCTGTAATTCCAATATTCAGTTTCATAATTGTTAATTTGTTTGTTATGAATTTTTTCTTTAAAAATGACGCCTGCAAGCTAGTAGAAAAATGATCAAAACCAGAGATGGTCTGAAGGTTAATTTAACAGGCTTTAAAAAATTATATATAGCAAAGTTGAGGGCATAATTTTTTAGCGGGTTACACAATTGCAAGAAAGAGTTATAGGATTCCTACATTTTATATCCCTTCCTGTATTGCTGAGCATTTTTCATCCAACAGTTTGATATTACTCTTCTCCTTTTTAATATTTTGCCTCAGTAAACCAAACAAACTCTTGTATAAATTTGTGATCCAAACCAATGCAAATTCCGAAATAATATATCCACGCCAGTCGTTTATTAGCAGCTTAAATCCGGTTAAAACAAGAAACAAAGCGGTTACACAATGGCTAAAACATACTCGCAGGTAAAGAGGTAAAAAAATTTTCTTTTCAGAATTGTTTTAACCAGTCGGCAGCGATTGCCAAAATAATCTCTGGGTTCCCGGAATACTTCTTCATGGGTAACAGTCCATGCAATACAGGCAACAGGGCTTACAAAAACAAGAGATAGTTTACAGGCGAATATGTAACAGTCCATGCAATACAGGCAACAGGCAATGCCAATATAAAGAGCCACTGGATTTGTGTAAGAATTGTCATTATACCAGTATTTGAAAATTTTTTTAATTGAAAATTGTAGAGGGTGAATGGGAAGGGGCAATCTTCAATAGGCATTTTTCAATAGGCAATGGGCAATCTTCAATAGGCAATAGGCAATGGGCAGGGGCAATGGGCAAATTCTCAGAATTCACCATTCGCCATTCACATTTCACAACTCACGATTCACCATTCACCATTCACATTTTTCCATTCACAATTCACCATTCAGCCTCAACCCAGCACTAATTTCTCTCCTGATTCGATTGCCATTTTACGCTTACAATTACTTCGTTTTTGCGGCCAAACAACTGGTAGGGAGAATTGTATCCTAAAAATCGAAAGTTGCCATACCAGTTGAGCGAATTTGCTTTCAAAGCATTTTCCAGCTTTTTTGTAATTAAGATAATTTCCTTGTCGGTTGCAAAGCCTCCAAATTGAACAGCCGCCACATATTCATCCAATGAGTTGCTGATAACCACCTCCCGGTTAAGGGGCCTCGGAATATTGTTTTTGTTGTATTGAGAAGGCATTACAAAACTCATCGCTGATACTTCATCATTGATACGCATGTGTACCGGTGATGTCATTGCAATTTGCAGTTTGGATTCATTTTCGCCAAAGATGAAACGGGCTAGTTTTTTAAACCCACGATTGCCCAGTTCCTTGTACGATTTTGAAGTAGAGGTAATGGTGGCCATTACAACAGACGGGTAAAAGCGGATCTCAAAATCCTTTTCAGTTTGAATAATTTTATATTGCTGGGTCGGCGTGTGATTGGTTGGCATCATTATAAAATTGACTTGGAGAAATACTTAATTAGGTCTAGGTTAATTATCTAAAATGATTACAAGCTGCAACCCTTTTAATTAGCAACAACTGCAAATAAAAAACAGGAATGTTGATTTTCCTGTTTTTACTATTCTATCTCAATGATATTCGATGATTAACTCATTATCAACCGTCCAAACGCCTGGGGCATTTCTGGTAATTCTTTCTGCCTCGTCCTTTTCGTAAAACGAATTTACGATTCCGGTCAACGTAACGTGATTGGCTAAAATCTTTACAATGATATCCCGTTTATCAATACACCAGTTGCGGTTTAAAGCATGCTCAATGTCCTTCTTTTTAATTTCAATATTGCTGGTAGATTTGATGCGTATATTGTTGGTAACGCCCTTAACACCCAACTGGTTATTTGCTGCGCTTTTCGCTGCATTTTTTTGATGGTTCCATTCCAGTTCACCCTCTAATGTAACCCATCCGGCGGCTACTGTTACAATCACTTTATCATTCGGTACTTCCCAATTCAGGTGTAATCCATTTAAAACCTGCTTTAGAATTTCGGCATCATTCTTTTTATCCGTTTTACCAGCAAATTTTATTTCGATATTTTCATACACAGCCTTTACTCCTGTTACGCTCTTGGTTGCATTTTCAGCAAGCGATTTTTTTTCAAAATGATCAACAGTGCCAGACAGCGACACTTCGCCATCATTTACCAGTACTTCAATTTTTGCTTTCTTAAGCGCTGGCTCCCAGTTAATGGCATCCTGAACATCAGTCAGCAGGTTTTGATACTTTTTCAAAATGCAATTTATTTAGAAGGTGAGTTAATGATTATACTATGAAGTTCAGTTTGTAAATTCTTAAAACATTACACAATTGCAACTATATGTTATATTATTCACACTATTTAAAAATTGAATTTTTAGTAACATCACAATTAATATAAAAAACGTACATCACGCTAACTGTTGGATTGGGAAAACATGCGTTTAGATTACTCCTGCTTTTTTGTTGGTATAATAAACATGGGTATTAAAGCATGATGCAAAACCTTTTCAGTAACGCTTCCCATTACAATAGCTTCAAGCCATTTTTGGCTATGGGTACCCATAACAATGGTATCTGCATGCATGCGATCAGCCGCTTCTAAAATGGCCAATGCTGTATCGCCCTCTATCACCATGGTTTCTATACTTTCGTCACCCAAATGGGTTTTTGTTTTGTTTAAAAAATCCTGCGATGCTTTTTGAATGCCATCTATTGCATCTGGTTGAAAAGTCGCAATGCTCATGTATCCGTCGAAGCCCATGATAGGCGAATAAGCGGTAGAGGTATAATACAACGGATCTGCTATTACATGTATCAAAGTAATCTGTGCGTTTAAACTTTTTGCAAAACTATATCCAGCCTCCGCTACTTTTTGGGCGGTTGGGCCATAATCCAATGCGATCAATACTTTTTTCATGTTACTTATTTTTAGCGAGTGGCTGGAAAAAAATTGTGCAGCCTATGATTGAAGGATGGGCAATGGTTGCCAGATAGAAATAATTAAAACGTTGCACCCCCATGTTGGCGTGTCCATTGTTTGTAAAGTGATCTTATAAAAAAAGATAGATTCAAAGTTTTTCCACCTTTGATCTATCTAACTGCACCGCTTCCGGTTAAATTGAAAATACTGTTGTGTTTCATTTCAAGATACTTTAGCACATTCATTATTGAGTCGCAGGCTGTTGCTCAAATATTACACGGCATCATTTTACAGGTTTTCAAAGAAAATGCGATCGCCTGGGTTAATTTATTCCCCTTTATCCTCTTCCAGGCCGTCGTGATTATCTCCCCCGATACTGTAATAATTATTTTCTTCATCCTCACTTCCGATGGCTTCTTTTTCATCATCCAAATCAGCCCCGGGAATATCCAGGTCTGAGCCTGTTTGGAAACCATTCAAACTATTTTCATCTACTGGTTCCATTTCATTCTCCTCGTTGGTAGTTTTAAAAACCGCTGGATTCGCAGGATCAATATCAGCCTCCTTTATAGCATTGTTATAAATATCTTCACTTTTGGGATACATTGTATTTTGCTGAAACTGAATTTTTTCTTTCTCTTCGATATTCTGTGGGTTATTATTGTTGCTCATGATAATTCATTTATTGTTTTAAGAATGAAGGTTTGAAAAATATTCCCTTACAAAAGCGTATTCCTGATTAGCGGTCATTTTATCTGTAGACCGTAATTCAATTTTTATAAGATCAAAATGCCGATCCTCTTTCATGAGATTGAGCAGTGCTGTTTTTGCATGGCCGGCACCAAATAGAAGTACATGGTCATGCTCCTTAATAAACGAGGCAATCTCTTTATAATATTTTGCCTGGTCTTGCTGTTTGGTATTGTGCATGGTGGTTTCACCCTTGCCTAAACTGTCTAGCTTTACATCCTTCGTAAAAGCCGATTCAATAGTAGTTGATGAAAAAGTATCACCCGAAAATAAAATCAGGTGTGCACTGGAATAATCCATACAAATACCCATTTTTTTTAGATTTTTCATTCCCCTGAATTTTTAATAGTATGAAATGCCGGCAAAGGTTTAAATAGCCAGATATCAGATAGCTTTAACTACTACTTTGCCGATATAGAGAAGATCAACCGATTGCAATTGAGCCGTTGCATTACTCCTTAATAGTTCTTACCAAACTAATACCTGCAATAAAAAAAACAAGTCCTAGAATTAAAAAGATAATCAACGATTTATAATCATTGGTATTGCTAAGCCGGTTTGCAAAAAGAATGGCAGCATAAATAAGTCCTCCAATGCCTAGCATGGTAAGCAATGCCCCGAGAATTGTTTTTGTATTCATTTTAGAAGTGTAGTGATGAAGGTAATTGGGTTAATAGGTTATACATTAATACTGGTTAGAGAAGAGAACAAACCAAATACTTTCAGCAACCAGATTACTACTAAAATAACCACCACCACATTCAGGATACTTTTTATTTTCCGATCCATGGGAATATATGAATTAACAAGCCAGAGTAAAACTCCAACAACGATCAGCACAATAAAGACGTTTAGTAAAGGCATAAAGATGAGTTTAAATGTTTACTCAAAGTTGAGCTATTTCACTAAACCCGCTATTACACAATTCATAGTTTAATTTGCAACATTCCCACATTAAAAAAGCACCATGATTGGTTTACAGTGCATAGCAAAATCACCAAACCCTGGATCTGGTGAATATGTTACATCCATTTAAAGGAGCCATCATAAAAATGAGTAAAAGGATTAATCTTTTAAAATCATTTTACTCATATACCAAAAAACCCTAACCACTTCGGAAGGTTTTTGAGCAAGATCAGAAAGGCGTGAAAAATTACTGATAAACAGATCTCTATCCAAATCATTAAAATTGCTGGCCGTTACATGATGATAAGCCATATTCCACTCGCTAAAATAACGCTCCTCTTTTTCTCCCTCTGCCATCAACATTACATCTGTGTGTCTTTTATCTTTCTCAATTTTGGCAAACAATGCTTTTACGAAACTCTCCTCACCCTCTAAAATCTGTAAAAACTGGTTGCCATGATATAATAAACACCCTGTGATATTATTTTTTTCATTAAATCCTCTTGCTTCACTTAAAATATCAGCGATTGTGGCTTCGTTGGTATTTTCCGAAGCTACGGAATAATAGATGAGTTCATACATAATTCATACAGATTGGCAAATGATTAAAAGGCACATGAAATGTACTATATAGGGCATCTTTAAAAACTCATTTTTTTATTTGACCTCACTTTTATTTCCTCACCCCCGCAAAATTCGGGGGCTTCGACAAAAGAGAGGAAAAGGTAAGTTTTTAGAGATGCCCTATAAACACTCGTAAATCTAAACAAAAAAGTAACAGAACATTAAAATAATAAATTGTTCAACCACTACATTCGATCCATATACCAATTCAAATTGCTTTCCATTTCCTTATAACTAAAAATATTGCTTATTATTTTTTGGAGATGAAGAAAAGCCGTTTCACTTTTAACCACGTAATCAGTTGCTTTGTGATGTATGCAGTCGATTGCTGTGTCGATTTTATCCTGGGCAGAAAGCATGATAACAGGTATAAATGAGTTGTAACTTTTTATTTTGTCCAGTGTTTCAATGCCATTCATGGCATTTTATTAATACCATCCAGGTTATAATCCAGTATTACCAGCTCTGTATTATGCGATAAATGCTATATGCATTGCTCGCCGGTTGAAAATGTTTCTATCTCATAATCTGCATGGTTCAAAAATTAAATTTTCAGCAGTTTTAAAGATAGCGGATCATCATCTACCAATGCAATTTTTATCTTTTTTCAGCTTTCATTAACTTGCTTTTTTCAAAGATTTTAATGCTTCTTCCAATTCGGTGCAGGCCCTTGTGCAAACATGCTCAATCTTCATCACCATTGATTCAATGCCATCTGTTTGTAATCTTGTTTGAGCATAATCTTTTACCTTTTTTGCCATATCTTCAAAATCTGCATTAATACCCATGATAGAAAATGATGGAATCAATTTATGCACAGAAGTTTGCAGCCCATCCAAGTCTGCATCTTCCCAACTTTTCCGCATGGCACGAATCAATTGTGGGGTTTGTTCAAGATAAATTGAAATCATTTTCATCATCAATTTTGAATTTGATTTCGTACGACTACTCAGGTAATTTAGATCCGTACATTTTTCCATTATGGCATTTTCAATTTCCTTACCGGCACTGGCATCTGCTGTTTTTTTCTTTTTATACAGGTTTATAATTTTATTATAAAGTAAAAACTCGTCCACAGGCTTCGAAATGTAGTCATTCATACCAACTGCTTTGCATTTCTTTAGATCTGCTGTAGTTACATCCGCCGTTATTGCAATAATGCCTGTGTTGCAGTTCATGGTCTGCCGGATATATTCGGTTGCTTCAAAACCATTCATTACCGGCATTTGTAAATCCATCAGAATTATGTCGTATTCGCTGTTGCGTAATTTTTCGATGGCAATTTGCCCATTTTCGGCAATATCACATTTAAACTCAAAATCATCAAGCAATGTTTTCATCAATAGTTGATTGAGCGCCATGTCTTCTACTACCAAAACCCGAATATATTTAAATTCATGAGTTGGTCCACTTGGTTCAGTTTCCATTTCAATAGTGTCAGTAGTCTTTTTGAAATCAAGTGTAAAACTAAAGGTAGAACCTTCTTCCAATTTACTTTCTACCTTGATTCTTCC
>JBBQKO010000077.1:0-16005 GCA_038327005.1 Chitinophagales bacterium
CCATCTGATTCATTGGCTTGCTTTGGGCCGGTAATGATGGTGTTGTAAACCGTAACTTTTTGTCCGGTACCAAAGGTTGACAGAAGCGGCCAAAACAATCCCAGGTCGGTTAAAGAAGGAATCATTTTTTCGATACCTACAATCACAATATGTGTTTTTGGGAAAGCACAACTTAACCTTGCATTGCCTTCGTTTTCGGTAATAGCCACCGCTCCGATATCGCTGATGATAAAGTTGGCACCGGTTACGCCTACTTCTGCTTCTACATATTTCTCCCGCAAAATTTTTCGGGCTACCTGCGTTAGTTGTTCTGGTGTGTAATTGATGGGGGTTCCCAATTTTTCATTGAAAAGCCGGGCTACATCTTCCTTGCTTTTGTGCATAGCCGGCGTTACAATATGGTAGGGCGCTTCGCCATCCAGTTGTTGAATGTACTCGCCCAAATCTGTTTCCACGCTTTCGATTCCGTTTTTTTCAAGTGCATCATTCAGGTGAATTTCCTCTGTTGCCATGCTCTTGCTCTTCACCAGTTTTTTGCAGTTTTTAGCGGTGCATATTTTAAGTATTTCATCAATGGCCTGTTGTGCCGTTTCCGCCCAAATAACTTTACCTCCCCGTTTGGTAAAGTTCAGTTCAAACTCTTCCAGTTGCTGGTCCAGCGTTTCAATGGCACGCCATTTTATGTTTTTGGCTCTTTCTCTTGCAAGGTGCACATCTGCAAACTGCTGTTTACCTTCCGGCACCTTAGCGTTGTATTTGCCAATATTAAAATTGATCTTCCGGCGATGATCTAAATCGGCGGCTTTGATGGTGCTTTTGGCTATAAAATTTTCTGCTGTTTCTGTCATTTGTTTTTATTTTGAATCCGGCTAAGTGCATAGAGCATCTTCAGTGGCGACGCTCCATTCAACAATGGTAATTCGTATGATCTTTATCTACACAAATTTATCGCATATTAATTGTTTACCTCATTTTGTTTAATTTACCCATTTGATAACTACCCATTCTATAACTGTCTACAAAAGGCGTTTCATCTGTTCCTTTACCCGAGGTCTTTTTATCCACCAGTTTAAAACTAAAAAATTCAACAAGCATGGTATCGTTTTCTACCCGGTAATTATCTACAATGGTATTGCCCTGCACCGTAAAAGCGCCATGAATTGAGTTGCCGTGTACGTAACTATCCAAAATGATTCCATCCAATTCGTCCACAATCCAATGGCCTTTTGCCGTATCCAACGGTTTTAAGAGGTATGGACGATTGTCTTTATCATTATCCCCATAAATTATCTGCCAGGTATATTGATTGACAGCATCGGTTGGTTGAATTTTTAATTGTATGGTAAAGGTTTGCGTAGGTTTACCTGCAACCATCCATTGTAACTCTCCTTGCCAGTTGTCAATGAAGGATTTTGGAAAAGCCGCTTCCTCTCCTGGAAATGAAGGTGAACTTAAAGTCTCACCTTGTTGATTTTGCGCAGTAGCATTTAACACCAACAGACAAATAAGAATGGTGAAAGAAAATTTTTTCATGTTGATATTTTGAAAGCCTGCTCCACTCAAGAAATTTTGATCCCAATTGGTATGCGGTACAAGTCCCCATTCAAGTGTAACATCTGGATACCGACAAAATACTGTCGGCAAGTGACACAAAAATGATCCTATGAATACTTCGACTTCGCTCAGTACCTATGCCTGTTACAAAACAATTTAAACACATCTACGCTTTCAATACACCCAGTTCTTTTCCAACTTTTATAAAAGCCGTAATTGCTTTATCCAAATGTTCCTGCTCATGTGCTGCACTCAACTGAACTCTTATTCGTGCCTGCCCTTTTGCTACCACCGGGAAAAAGAAGCCGATTACGTAAATTCCTTCCTGTAATAATTTGGCTGCAAAGTTTTGGGCCACCACCGCATCATACAACATGATGGGTACAATCGGGTGTTCGCCTGGCTTAATATCAAATCCCGCTTCCGTCATTTTTGTGCGGAAGTAGCTTGTATTGTATTCCAATTTATCCCTTAACTCAGTCGTTTCGCTCAGCATATCCAACACGGCAATAGAGGCGCCTACAATACTTGGAGCAAGTGTATTGCTGAATAAATATGGGCGGCTACGCTGGCGCAACATTTCAATAATGGCTTTGCTGCCACTGGTAAAGCCACCACTAGCGCCACCCAGGGCTTTGCCCAAAGTTCCCGTAATGATATCAATTCTCCCTAACACGCCTCTATGCTCATGCGCACCTCGGCCGGTTTTGCCTAAAAAGCCAGAGGAATGGCATTCATCGATCATTACAACCGCCTCATATTTATCTGCCAGATTGCATATTTTATCGAGTTGGGCAATGGTGCCATCCATGCTAAAGGAACCATCAGTAACAATAATGCGGCTACGCAAATGAGCTGATTCCTTCAGCCTGGTTTCCAAATCTTCCATATTGTTGTGCTCATAACGGTACCGCTGGGCCTTACACAACCGAACGCCATCAATGATGCTGGCATGGTTTAGCGCATCGCTGATGATGGCATCTTCTTCTCCAAACAAGGGTTCAAATAAGCCTCCATTGGCATCAAAAGCTGCAGCATATAAAATAGTATCTTCTGTTCCCAGGAAAGTGGCTATTTTTTGTTCCAGCTCTTTATGAATATCCTGTGTGCCGCAGATAAACCGAACACTGCTCATGCCATAGCCACGGTAGTCAATGTACTTTTTAGCAGCAGCAGTTACTTTGGGATGCGAGGACAATCCGAGGTAATTATTGGCACAAAAGTTTAAAACGGTTTCGCCACCTACAATTATTTCAGCGCCCTGTTCGCTGGTGATAATTCTTTCTTTTTTGTACAAGCCTGCGTTTTCAATCTCAGAAAGCTCAGCGGCAATTCTTGCTATAAATTGTTGATTCATAAATAAAATTTGATCGGGCAAAAATAGGCAAGCTAACCAGTATTTTACCGTTTGGTTTAACAAGATTTAACATTAATTATTTAGTGCTGTAACTTTTAACAGTTATTTTCGTTTCACTCCAAAAGAAACTGTATATGCCTGTAAAAAAATCTGCTCTTCTACTGATAGCACTGTCTGTCAGCTCCATCGGTTTGTTGGTATTTTCATTGGATATTACACCGGATGCTCCCAATACACCACCAGTTAAATGTAAATCTGCCCGGCGCTGCTCACAATTGAATGAGATAAAATCTTTCGCCCCATGGGATATGGTTTCGCAAATTATGCTACGTTCGGCAGCTTAATTTTTTAATTTTGTAACTTTTCTTTAAGCAGGCCGTATTATTTTATATTAGCCAAATTAACAACTAAACCAGCACAACTGCTGTATGACTGAAAGAGAGTATAACCAATGTGTAAACCTGTATGCTGATAATGTGTACCGCTTTATCCTCAAAAACCTGAGGCATGAAGAGGATGCAAAAGATATTGTGCAGGGCACATTTGAAAAAATGTGGATCAACAGGCAGCAGGTAGAAAACGACCGGTGTAAAAGTTATTTGTTTACGATAGCCTACCACCAGATGATTGATCATATCAGAAAAAATAAGCGCATCAGCCTGAGAGAAGAATTTAATGAGGCAACAAAGATTACCAACAAAGCTGAACATGATACCAAAAGAGTGTTGCAGGGCGCTTTGAGTAAATTAAATGAAACCCAAAGAAGTCTTGTGTTGCTAAAAGATTATGAGGGCTATAGTTATGAAGAGATTGGCAAAATTACCGGACTAAATGAAAGCCAGGTGAAAGTTTATCTGCACAGGGCAAGATTGTTATTGAGAGAATACATTGTAAGGCCCGAGAATGTGATATGAGGAAGGGCGAGGAATGAATAATGAATGATGAGTGATGAGAAATCAATAATGAATGATCAGTGATGAGGAATCAATAATGAATGATCAGTGATGAGGAATGAATAATGAATAATGAATGATGAGTGATGAGAGTATTAGAGTAACCATTGACAAACTACTGAGAATTATTTAAAATGAATATTAACAGAGATAATTACGAAACCTTTTTCTTGCTGTACACAGACAATGAGTTGTCGGGTGCAGAAAGAAAATCCGTGGATGCATTTGTTGTTGCAAATCCTGATCTTTTAGAAGAACTTGAAATGTTACAGCAAAGTGTACTATGGCCTGATAATATTGCATTTGATTTTAAACAAAGCTTATTAAAAACTGAATTGATCAGCAGCGAAGTTCAGGAAAAATTATTAATGCATCTGGACAATGAATTATCCGCAACAGAGAAAAGTGAAATAGAACAGTTGATTAAAAAGGATTCCGTTATTGAGAAAGAATGGAATGAATTGCAGGTAGTAAAACTTGAAGCCAATGAAATAATTATTTTTAAAAATAAAGAGTCATTGTATAGAAAGGAATCCGGCAAGCTGGTAGCTTTTCCCTGGCGTAAACTGTCTGCTGCAGCCGTTTTAATAGGATTTGGTATATGGGGGGGAGTACAATATTTAAAGAATGAGCCGAAGTCGAACGCAGGTGAATTTGCTTTAAAGGAAAATAATGAAACCCCTGCTGCAATTGTTCAACAACCAACACAGCAGCTAATTTTAGCCGATACTACCAGTTCAATAACGGGAGATGATATAGCCGTAGATAATAAAGGAATTATAACCCTGCCTTCAAAAGCAAACAATGCTAAAAAAGCTCTTACTGAAAAAGGTTACCGAGGTAATTCAGTAGAAAGTAATGATGAAAAAATCATTGCTGCAGTGCAATTAAAAGACAATAATTTACCAAAGCCGTATTCTGAAAATCTTAACAATAACAGCGGTAACAATTCAATCATTGCAACCGTAACACCTTTAAAGCAACCTACTACAAGTATCGATCCGGTACAAAAAATGGTTACCAACAATACAGCAAAGCAGGACGCTGCAAATGAATACGTATCTGTTGCATCCTTTACTGAAAACAGTGAGGAAAGTAGTAACCATGTATTGTTTATGGATGAAGAAAAAGTAAAGAAAACTAAGATCGGTGGTTTTTTTAGAAAGGTAAAAAGAGTGGTAGAGCGAACCACCAATATTAAAACCGGTGGTAATAACTTTAAAGTTGCCAACCTGGAATTTGCAATTCAATAAAATTTTTAAAAACAACAACATGACAAAGCTATTTACATTAATGGCACTGGTATTTTTATGCACAGTTGCTAACGCACAAACAGATTCTACAACGGTGTCAAAACAAGCGGATACCATCCGGATAGGAAATATCATTATCATAAAAAACGGTAAAAACGATGATGATAAAACTACAGGCACTCACATTAATATTGGAAAAAAGCGTACTAAAAAACTCACCAACGTAAGTACTAACTGGATGATTTTTGATATTGGTTTGTCAAATTATCAGGATGAGACCAATTATGGGTCCACTGGCAGCTATCTTTATAACAGACCCAACGCTATCCCGCTTGGAGTAAACGACTTTAAACTGAACACAGGTAAAAGTCTTAATGTAAATATTTGGTTCTTTATACAAAGGCTGAACCTTGTAAAACATCACATAAATCTTAAGTACGGAGTAGGCCTTGAATTAAACAATTACCGGTATAAAACGGCTTCCAAAATCAGCTACCTTGAAACTAACCCATATATTACCAACCAGATTACCTCAGCAATAATCATCCGGGATTCAATTGGATTTTCGAAAAACAAATTAGCGGCTGATTACCTTACAGTGCCATTGATGCTGAATTTTTTAACCAATCCTGGCAATCACAATAAAGGACTTAGTTTAAGTGTAGGCGTTAGTGCAGGTTATTTATACAGCCAGCGCAATAAGCAGATCAGCTCTGAAAGGGGGAAAGAAAAAAACAAAGGAGATTATGACCTGGAGCGTTTTAAATTATCCTATGTGGCAGAGGTTGGATTTGGCCCGGTAAGATTTTACGGATCCTATAGCCCTGCATCATTTTATAAAACTGGTTTGAATACGAAACCTTATACTATTGGATTTCGCTTTAGTAACTGGTAAAGTTGGAATAGGCAATTTGAGAAGCCCCTAATTCTTTAGGTAAGTCAATCAACAATGAAAGTATTACGAAGCTCTGGTATAACGCCGGAGCTTTTTTATTGCCGGATTTGTATCAGTGGCTTCAATTGCAATGCTTCGCTGCCAACAGGACATTCCAATTTGTTGCTCGGAGTTGCCGACTTTTCTGGCCAACTTTTGCATTGCGTAGTGCGGTTCAAAAGGGTGGCAACGTTTAAGCTCTTCTAAACCGGTGATTTGAAATGCTTCCGACTGATACCTAAATAAAATGGATTACAGTAAGAAGTTGTATTTTTACTTTTTAATACATTTTATATGAACTTATCAGTTGAAAATAAACCGGTTATTGGTATTTCTTGTGGCGATGTAAATGGAATTGGCCTTGAGATTATCATCAAAACAATAGCCGATGTAAGGCTGCTGGAGATATGCACCCCGGTTTTATTTGCAAGCAATAAAGTGTTGAACTTTTATCGCAAAGCTCTGCCGGAGATCAATTTTAATTTTTCAAGTATTAAAGATTCTACCCGTATCAATCACAAGCAAGTGAATCTTTTTAACTGTTGGGAAGAAGAAGTGGCCATTACGCCGGGCGTGTTAAATGAAATAGGTGGTAAGTATGCGGTATTAAGTTTGGTTGCTGCGGCACAGGCGTTAAAAGAAGGAAAAATTGATGGATTGGTTACAGCTCCGATCCATAAAAAAAATACCCAGTCTGAAGAATTTAATTTCACCGGACATACCCCATATCTTAAAAATTTATTTGGTGTGCAGGATGTGGTAATGTTTATGGTGGCAGAAAATATACGGGTGGCATTGGTTACAGAGCATGTAGCGGTTAAAGACATTGCGTCCAATATTACGAGGGAGGCTATCCTAAGTAAATTGCAACTGGTTAACAATTCACTAAAAAAAGACTTTGGTATTGATAAACCAAAAATAGCTGTGCTTGGTTTAAATCCTCATGCGGGCGACGAAGGCTTGATTGGTAAAGAAGAAGAAGAAATTATCAAACCAGCCATCAAAGATGCCAAACAGCGGGACATTTTTTGTTTTGGTCCTTATAGTTCAGATGCTTTTTTTGCAAGAGGTAGTTATGAGAAGTTTGATGCTGTTTTGGCCATGTACCACGACCAGGGCTTGATCCCTTTCAAGTCATTAGCGTATGGCGAAGGCGTTAACTACACAGCGGGTCTTGCGGGTGTTCGTACTTCACCAGACCACGGTGTTGCTTTTGATATTGCTGGTAAAAATATGGCAGATGAGGCTTCATTCAGAGAAGCAATTTTCAAATGTATTGATATCATTAACGGTCGCAGCGAATATGAAGATCAAAGAAAAAATCCGCTCAAAAAAATCAGCAAAGCCATTGTAGCCAATGCGGTTGATGAAAAAATAACCCAATTGCCTGAATAGAAAATTGGGTTCATGAGTAATATTGAGTCAATAAATTTTTACCTGAAATTATGGGCATCTCTAAAAACTCATTTTTTTATTTAACCTCACCTTTAATTCCTCTCCCCCGAAAAATTCGGGGTCTTCAACAAAAAGAGAGGAAAAGATAAGTTTTTAGAGATGCCCTATATTTAATTGGTAGCCTCAGCCTAAAAAACTGAGTCGGGAACACCTTTATTTATTTTGTAGGAATCAAAAGTGATCTCCGCCATTCCCTGGTTTTTCTTCAGGTTATCTGGTGTTGTTTTCTTTACCTCTTTTCCATCATCAAAATCAAACGTAACCCCTTTTGGTAATTTATAATCCTTGGTGTTAAAGGTGAAAATGATCTTGTCCGGAAGTCCATATCCCATGTATTTACCGTAGGTCATTTCTAATTGATAGCTGCCATTTTCCCGGGTGGTAGTTTTAGCTTTTTTAATTACCAGGTTTGCTTCATCAATGTAAACAGTGGATAGCACCACATCTGCATTGTCATCTTCCGGCAATAACTTAACTACCCTTACAACGGTATTACCTATCTTATCCGTACCTGCATCTAGTGCAGTATATTTTCCGCCATTGATGATATTACTAAGATTGATGCTTACCGCACCTTTGGGTACAAATGAAATGCCTTTTTCATTTTTTATCTTGAGCTTATTGGGCTTTTTAAAATAAATTTTAACCACAGACTCCGGCACTTTTAAAAATGTAACATTGGTTTTCATTTTCCCATCTGCTTCATAATTATTTACCTGATCAATCTTTGCACTCACTTTTTTTATCAACTCATTTACATTCTGCTGGGCTTTACCCGCTATGCCTGTTAATACAAAACCCGTCAGCAAAAAGCATTTCAACAACTTTATCATACATTTTTTTTTAGGAGAGAATATCTTTCTTTTTAAACACAATTACCGAGGCGGTAACCAATAGACCGATATGCGCCAATAGAATCAACAAACTATTTCGAATGGAAGGCCAGTTTTCTATGCTGCCTTTTATGGGTACGCCTTCATCTGTAGTAGCGATGTAAAAAAATCCCTTCCAACCAACAAGGTAGGAAGTGAATAGGAAAGGTTTTACATTTTTATCTATGATGGGCACGTTAATGTTTGAAATGATGGTACACACAATTACAATACATACGGTTGCAATAATGGGGCCGATTGAATTTTCAGCAAATATGGATAAGAATAGGGATAGTGCGGCAATAACTGTTAGTGCTACCGTGGCATAAGCAAACGCAGCCATATAGCGCCACATCACATCGTCTTTGGTAATGAGCAGTATCTGCGATTCATCACCCTTTGACCGGAATATTAACATATCATCTGCCCCAAATATCATTAAACTAAAAACCAGCGAAGTGATCGCCATCCAGATCAACAATAAAATGGTGAAGATAGTAGCCGCAGCAAATTTTACTAAAATCAATTGCGTACGACTGATTGGTTTTGAAATCAGCAACCGCAATGTACCCATGTTTGCTTCCCCTGAAATAGAATCTGCTGCTATCAATGCTACTAATATAGGTACCTGTATTAACAAAGTGTTGAGGATGATGTAGCACATGAAATATCCATTGATGGCCCTTACCCTTTCAAATTCGAAAGTGTCCTTCACACTTTGCAACATCAGGTTCATGTAGCTCTGGCCATCAGCTTTGAAGGCAAACTGAAAAATGAAAACGATGGCTGCGATGGCGGCAAAAGCGATATAGGTACGGGGCCTGCGGGAAATCTTAAATAACTCAATTTGCAAAAGGTTCAACATAGCCTGGTACGGTTGTAAGTGACAAAAAATAATTTTCTAATGAATGGCTCGAATTTACAGAAAGCATCTGCACATCCATCGCAACGAGGTCGTTGATTAACCTCGGAACATCCTCTCTGTTCATCATTAATTGCAGTGGTTTATTTTCCTGCAAAAAAGAAACCCATTTGGTTTGTTTCAGTTTTTCTTTGGCAGCAGCATCGTTGTACGTCTCAATCTGTATCATGGTATGGGCTGGATCCAGTAAATCGGCCACTACACCTTCCACCATTTTTTTTCCTTTATGAATAATGATCATCCTGTTGGCGATTACCTCAATTTCACTTAAAAGATGTGAGGAGATTAACACCGTTTTACCCATTTCTCTGCTAAGCTTCAAAATCAGGTTCCGCATGTCCGCAATTCCCTGCGGATCTAGTCCATTGGTTGGCTCATCTAAAACGATTAAAGCAGGATTATGAACCAAGGCAACTGCTATGCCTAAACGCTGTTTCATACCCTGGCTAAAAGTTCTTACTTTACTGGTTGCACGGTCTGCCAAACCTACCATCTGCAATTGTTTCATCAGCAGATCCCTGGTTATTTTCATTCCACTCATCCTGGCAAATATGGATAGATTGTCGTAGGCTGAAAGATATTTATAGAGGTCAGGTTTCTCAATAACGGCTCCCACACGGCGTAAAATATCAGACCGGTGTGTACTCAATTTTTGATCGAAAATATTAATTTCTCCGCCTGATGGTGCTACAAGGCTCAGGAGCATACGGATGGTGGTTGATTTTCCTGCACCATTCTGACCAAGAAAGCCATACACGTCTCCTTCATTTACTGTAAATGAAAGGTCGTCCACAGCAGTTATATCCTTAAATTTTTTGGAGAGGTTGTTAACCCGGATGATAGATGACATGAATTAAATTGTTGGTAAAGGTAAAACGGATAAAGGAACTTATTGTTCATATGGTTAAATCACATATGTTGATAGATCGAAATTAAATTTGGTAATGTAAAATAAAATCTTACTTTTGAATCTGAATAACGCTTACCACCTATTCTCTTAAAAATCTGAAATAACTTTTTTCTATTACATTTGGCGAATAGTTATCAAATCACATCCTCTAGAAAAATACAATTTACTTCCTTTTACTGTGTTATAGCCGTTTGATTTCAATAATCATTCACAACCTCTTATTCTCATTTTAAACAACCACAGTATGAAAAAGATCATTTACTCTTTATCTATCCTTTGCGTGCTCAATATGGTAGCACAACCTTCCTTTAGTAATCCCAATGCGGAAAATCGTTTTATCTGTAAAAATGATAATGGAACTAAAAAGAAGGAAATTAAAATTGTTTCCAGCCGTGCTTCAGGTGATATGCAACTGCGTTTTACCGCCGACAAAGCTGAAAAGGTTACTATTAAAATACTCAACGAGGCAGGGCAAATGTTGTTAAAACAAACGAATGTAGTTACCGCCAGTATCAACAATATCCCGTTAAAAAAAGCCCTTGAATTAGCAGAGGGGCAATACACTGTATTCCTGATTTCAAGTAGTGAAACATACAGCACATCGTTTCTGATATGGAAGTAGCCCAAAACGATCGCATGCTTTGCACTTAAATGTTGATGTAAAAAATTAGCCTAATAAAACTTATAAATAACCAGGCACGATAAAAATCCCCTCCTGTAAAAGAAGGGGATTTTTTATTGTCCGTTTGGATTCATGTAAGATTGTAATGCGAGCACATATGCTTCAAAGGAATCAATTCCTTTTGGCGTGATTTTGCAAATAGTTTGAGGATAGTTTTCTTTAAATTGCTTTATTACTTCAATATAACCCGCTTCTTTTAATTTATTTACTTGCACGCTCAGGTTGCCAGCAGTAGCATTTGTTTTTTCTTTTAGAAAAGTAAACTCTGCTTCCTTCACGCTAATGAGTAAACTCATTACAGCTAACCGCAATTGCGAATGTAATATGGGATCCAGTTCTTTAAACATTGGCGGCTCGTTTCTTTTGATATCTTTTCCATAGAATAATACCTGGAATCAACCAGGCAAAAAGGCCGCTTGCAGCCATCAATAACATGTCGGTTGCGCTGTTTGTAAACATAGAAGTAATACACAAAACCCAACAGATGATACCACCTGCAATCATGGGTTTATATTTGTAAACGCCACCCGTTATGAATGTAGGAATGCCATACAAAAGCATAAACAGAGAGTTAATGCTTTGACCGTTGTTGCCAAATTTACTGCTGTAAAAAGACAACAGAAAAATACATATACCAAATGCCGACCAGACATAGGTGGTGATTGTTTCATCGTGGGCTACAAAATTACGCCGCTTTCGCTCCTTTACCGAAAAGTACACCTGAAAAATAACTGCTAACACCGTGAGTAACCATACATCAACAGAAAAAAAATAGTTGAGTTGAATTTGTGACCAGGTCAATAAACTACACAAAACAATCAAAGCGCCCCAAACCATCGATGCGGCTCCAGTTGTTACATAACTGCTTTTGGCTTTGGAAATCATTTCATTGATTAAGCGCAGGCTTTCCATTTCGCTTAAATTTTCTTCTTCTTCATTCATGGTGTATCGTTCTTTTTGTTAACTTTTATTTTTAGCAGGTAAGATGGTATAATATAGCTCACCAATATTGCGGCTGCACCAAACAAAATCTGGTAGTCATAATTGAAAAATGTGGAACCAATTGCAAGCGCCCATGCCATTAACCCGCCATATACCAATGGTTTAAATTCAAGCAGTTTGCCCGATATGAATGTACCGAGGCCATATAGCAGCATAAAAAATGGATAGATGGTGGTATTCCATCCCAGCCGGGTCAATATCATGCTAAGTACAAAATACCCGATGCCCATTCCCATCCATAGGTATTGCATGCTTTCACCTACGTAAGTAGTGGCTTCTCTTTTTTTATTTTGCTTCATTCCGAGGTAAAAAATGGCAATGGATGCCGGAAACACCAGCAGCCACACTAAATAGTGTTGCTCATAATCCAACATATTTTTGAGTACGAATTGTCCAATAAAGGCAACAAACGTTACCCAGCCCCAGATTAAAAAATGAATGCTGTTATCGCTGATGCCCTGGCGTGTTTTCGCAATCATTGACTGGATCAATGCCAGGCTGGCTTGTGGTGAAAAGTTTTCCTCTTGCATAAATTTGAATTATAGTTTTCGGCTATTATAATTAATTTTCTTCATTTGCTAACTTTAGTTAAGTCACATGCATCTGTAAATCTCTAAGGATTGTATTTCATTTATAAACAATTTTCAATCGGAAAGCAAAACTTACGCAAACATATTTCATCCTAACCAATTTTATCTTTCAGGAAGAATCATTGAAAGAAACCAGCGTGTTTGAATCAATATGATCGGTGTTGAATCTTGCAAAATTTACAAGTTAAGCAGACACGTTTCGGAGATATGCTTAACTTGTTTATTGAATAAGGTTGTGCTGATACTTGTGTTTATTTGCAATCTTTCATTAAATTTTCCACCTGTGGTTTACCCCAGTTTGGGTTAAGTTCGCTCGCAGGTTTAAACGCTGTAAATTTGTCAAGTGAAGTTTGTAGGGCTACTTTCGCCGTCTTGCAACCACCACCAAACTGCTCCGGGGTATATTTTAAACTCTGTCCTTTTAGATAATAAGGCCTTGGGTTTGTGGGATCCTGTGCAATGGCTACGTCCAGATTACCACTGCTTTCCGCACCATACTCCTGCCATCTCTGCATTGGGTCTACCATCATGTGGCAACTTGCAATCATACTTTTAAGGCAGGAAATTTCAGAATTATTTGGTGACAATGAATCAGCCTTTGCTATCAAATTGGAAGCCTTGTCTGCTATGCCATCCACCTTGCTTTTGTCCTGTTCAATAAAACCACCGTTTACCTGGCAGAAGGCGGCATAGTAATACGGGAGCCATTGATTTTTTTCGGCATTGGCAATCCGCTCAAAATTATTTGCCATCGAAATAAGGTCGGTTGAGCTTTTAAAACTTGCGTCCATAGCTTCAAGATTTTTTTTCATGGCTGCTGAAAATTTTTCGCTTTGTGCAAATGATGCAAAAGAAATCATCCATACGAATGAGAAGAACATTAACTTTTTCATGATGATTGTTTTAATTGTTTGATTGAATTAATATTTAGATACCGTTTAGAATTAAGTTTAAAGATTATTATTGATGGCATCCTGCGTTCTGTCGGCTCCAAAACTCAGGAAGCAGGCGATAAACACAAATCGTTTACTGGGCGGCGTTATAGCCTCTTTCCTTCTGCCATTATTACTGTAATTGTAGTTGAAAATTTGTTCCTGCCCCAGTATATTATTGATTCCTAAAACCCACACTACAAATGTTTTTGTATCCTTTTTTCCAAGGTTTGGGAGGTAATTCACACTAAAGCTTACGTTATTGTAATTAATTGTTTTCCCTTGGTCGGCAATGGCGAATTTCCCCTGTGTGCTGTCAAAAGCTATGTTGTAATAAGGTCTGCCGGTGGCAAAATTGTAACTGAAATTAAATCCAGTTTTCCAGGGCAAAACGAATCTTTTAAAAATAAAGGCTGCTGTATGGTTGGCAGCAAAAGACGGCTGAATGGATTTTGGATAATTCAGGAAATCTCTTTTGGTATCCAGGTAAGAATAAGAGAACCAATAATCCACGTTTTTAATCGTCTTTTTATCCCGCCAGAATAGTTCAATACCTTTTGCTTCTCCAAAGCCATCGTTATTCACAGCTAAAAAATTCCCATTGTTACCACGGCCCGTTTTATACAGGTCATCGTATTTTTTGTAGAATAACTCCGTTCTAAACGTAAAATCTTTTGTTTGCCTCGTGTATTGAAAAATATAATGGGCTGCTTTGGAATAGTCAATGCGGGTAGTAACTGGCAGGAGTCTTCGTTCAGGGTTTTGGTAAAAAATACCATAGGCAAAAGATGCCTGGCTGTTGTCGGCAAGCTTATATGCCAATGATAACCTCGGAGCAATATTCCATTTATTGATAATGTTGGAATGTTCCGCCCTGGTTCCAACTTTCGCCGCAAGGTTATTGGTTAAATAAACATCAAACTCTGCAAAACCGGCTTTTAAGTGGTCGGTTATTTTTTCGCTGAATTTCGATCCATCATAAACAAGGTAACTAGTTTGTTCATTGCTGTAAAAATAATCACTTCCAAAACGGATGGCGGTTAGTCCCTTAATTCTCTTTTCCAGTACAAATCTTGCCTGTGCATACTTAGCCAAATTTATCAATGAGAAGTTTTTAAACTGATATAAGGGCTCGTTAGAATTCGTTACTTTCTTGTTGCCTTCATCCTGTAATTCATTTTTAATATCATCTTTATTGGTACTAAAGCTAATACCGGTGTTTATTTTCCACCCGCTGCCGATGCGATCCTTGTAGTTTATATTTTGATAAGTATTGATATTTTCAAGCGAAAATGCATTTTTCAAGCTGATTGAATCAATATCGGAAGTACGGAAACCCACTTTATTAGCGCTCAAATACCCATAATATTTTAAAAAGCCGCCATTTTTTGTTTTTATTCTAAAGTTGGCATCTCCCTGGTGCGCTACAGGTATCTTAAAATAATCCTGTCTTTGCTTGATGGCACTAAAGGCAAGCCAAAGATTAGTATAATTGTAAGATACGCCCCAGGAAGATCTTTTATCTTTTGCCAAATGTTGAATACCACCGCCAACACCAACCACTGAAAGGCTGAGGTCAGCTTCAGTTCTTTCAGGCAGATCATTACTCTCAAGTATCAGTGCGGATGAAAGTGCCTGTCCATAAAGCGCCGAATAGCCGCCCGTGCTAAACACAGTCCCTTTAAAAAGAAAAGGGTTGAAACGACCCCTTGTGGCGATCCCGGGTGTACTTGAAAAAAAGAAGTTATTAACCAGGTTGCCATCCATGTAGATTTTACTTTCTGTGGCAGTGCCACCTCTTACAAACAAGCCTTCGCTTTCGCCCACTTGCTGCGTACCGGGGAGCGATTTAAATGCGCTGGTTAGGTCGCCATTGGCACTTGGTGTGGTTACGATGTCGAGAGAACTTAGCACAGCACCTTTATTTTTATCACTTGCCTCAAACGAGCCTGCAGAAATTACAACAGCCTTTAGCTCGGTAATTTGCTCTTTAAGGGAAATATTTAAAATAATAGGCTCCAAACCTATATTGATGTTTTGTAATACGCTGTTGTATCCGGTTATAGAGCACTCAAGTTGTTGAACACCTTTCTCAGTGGTTATAAAGGAATATACCCCGGTAGAATCGCTTGTTGCACCATCGTAGGTGTTTTTTATGCTGATGCTTACACCCGAAAGGGGCTTTTTTTTGTTATCGGAGATTTTGCCGGAAATTTTAATTTGGGCATTCACATCGAAAAAGCCAAGTGTTAAAGCGATGATTAATAGCGGTTTCATTTGTTATAAATAAGGCACAAATATAAAGTAGTTAATTTTATAAACCAAATTAAATTTGTGTATTATTTTTATTTTTTTGGCAATTTAATCAGTGGTTTTATTTGAAAATTAGAAGCGTAACATCTTGTTAAATAACTTGTTAGATGGTATAATGAACCTTGAAGGGATGATCTGTTTTAACTATAAACTTATCAACATCACAAAAAAAATATTTTTTTATGTTGGGGCAATTTGTAATTTAGCAATAGAATTTAATGGGTTAGTAAGTACAAAGGGTTAGCAGAAATGCTGACCCTTTTACTTTGTTGGAAC
>JBBQKO010000078.1:0-15927 GCA_038327005.1 Chitinophagales bacterium
CCAACTACTAAATCATTTAAATCATAATCGCCTAAATACGGCCAATTATCTTCAAAAACTACGGTAGCCATTGAATTTTGGGATGGGTAGTGATTGATGTAAGCACGGGTAGGATCATTGGGAAATGCATCATAAGTATCATTTACACCATCGCCATCTTTATCTACTGGCTTATCAATTGGATTTACATTTGTTGTTGAAATTGCTGTAACTGGATTTCCTTTTAAATAGAAAATACAGTCGTTAAAATCATTGTCGCATGCAGAATTATCTCTTCTGATATCTTCGAACCCAACTAAAAAAAGAGATTGAACATTATCAAATAGTAAAATTGATTGTCGTTTTAACTTTGGATCCGATACCGGGTTCAACTGGTCTAAAGAGTATACTATCCACCTGCCATTTCCAACTCCGCTGCCATTCCATCCATCTGCAATCAAAGCAAAACCAATAGAAGTACCGGCACTAAACCTGCCCAATCTCACGGTGTTACCCGCTTGAAGTGACCCCCCGCTGCCAGAGAGGCTCGCATTGGGCAAAATGATGTAAAGGGAATCAATGTCGGATGTTTTTTGTGGTGGTGTATTGGTAGGATAGGTAAAGTAGGCGATACTGCTTTTGTAACCTGCCCCCTCGGCAATAAACGTAAACCATATATCACTTAAAGCAGTAATGTTCAAATTGGTTTCTACGTTGTTGGAAAGATAATCGGGGTGATAGGTCATAACCGGCTGACGTTCGGGTAAGGATGCATTGATGTTAGCCAGGAAATCAGCACTGATCAATTCATTTACAGGTTCGAGATAATTTGGTTTCCCCTGGCTATCATATGTACCAATATAATTATACACTGAAAGGGGCCTTTGTAAAATGCCGCCCGAAATCTTTGAGGGCTTACCACTTAGGGGACTATTCAGTACCACATTGCCTGCATAACCATTGCTACCACCAAGGGTACACACCAATGAACCGTCCACAATCTGAACCGCTGGATTTCTTATAACGCCTAGGTATTTGGCATCAATCACCACCTGGCTGAGAGCAGTTGAAAATTTCACCTTACCTGAAATTTTACCTTGGTTGTCTGTCAGACTTTTAAATAACAATGCGCCACCAATTTCTTCCGCCATTGTAAGGATACTAACCGGTATATTTTTTATAGGTGTATTGTCGGGCGCCAGAATGCGGATGTTCAAAGTAATGTCTTTGTGGGTTTCATAATTGAAGGAAGATGATGCATGCATCGCAATCAAGGCATCAACATCAGCATTTCTGGTAGAAACAGTATCGGTAATAGGGGGTATCAGAAGACTGTCAGTTCCCTTTTTGCAAGATGATAAAATAACCAGGCAGCACGGAACAAGCCAGGTTAGGCGAAGTTTAGTTTTCTTCATAATGGGTTTAAGATTTATATAGCGGGAGATTTTATAAATAATAAGTAGAGCGTTCAAAACCTTGGAGCTACTTCGTTTTGCCAGAAAAAATAAAGGGTAATAAAAATAAATTCCAAACATGCACTATACAACAACGATGCATTTGAAAAATTATTTGAAAGAAAATTTTGTGTAAAAAGAACGTTTGGTTGTATGTGATTAATGAATCGAAAGAGTTTTAAATTATTTCTATTTCCTGTAATAATTAATACTGCTGGAAGTAGGCAGGTAAAAAATAGTTAAGTTTGAATGAAATACGCTGTATGACAAAATCAGAAATAACATTTTTAGAAGGTCCGCAAAGCCGTAGAAAGGATTTATTTTTTGCTATTAAGGTATTGTTTGAATTTATAAAAGGGTTCAGGGCGCTACATTTTGTGGGTCCTTGTGTTACTATATTTGGCTCGGCCAGATTTAAAGATGGTCACCCGTTTTATGAAAAAACGGAAGAGCTTGCTGCAAGGATTGCTCAACTTGGCTTTACCATTATGACGGGTGGTGGCCCCGGCATTATGGAGGCTGCCAACAAAGGAGCCAGGGAAGCGGGCGGAAGAAGTGTGGGGTGTAATATCGTGCTGCCGCATGAACAATACGAAAATCCCTATCTGGATAAATGGGTCAACATAAAATACTTTTTTGTAAGAAAAACATTGCTGATCAAATACTCTTATGCTTTTGTAGTAATGCCCGGTGGCTTTGGCACACTGGATGAATATTTTGAAGCATTAACATTGATACAAACAAAAATGATCTTAGAATTTCCGATCGTAATTTTTGATACCGAATTTCATAAAAAATTGATTGAACATATTGATGCCATGCGGGACGCCGGTACCATTTCGCCGGAAGATCCCAACCTCTTTCTATTTACCAATTCGGTAGATGAAGCTGTGGAATACATCAAGAAGAATAGCATCGCCAAGTTTAAGCTACAACCCGAAAAGCCAAGAAAGCCTTTTAAATGGCTTTGGGAAAATGATTTAAAAGAGCCAGCACACAAACAGGAAATTAAAGGTAATTAAAGCTGCGTTGGGTGCAAAATGAATTTATGAGATTTGTCAATAGTGAAAGGTCAATGGTGAATATTTCACGATCCGCTATTGACCATTCACACTTATCTTAACACTTGCTGGGCTTAACCCTTTCGATGTAGCCGTAATGGTAATCGCTCCGGCCTTTACGCCAGCTTGTATAACGGCAAGGCATAGCCCATTGAACGCTTTGTGACTGGTTGCTTTAAAACTTTCCATACTGGTCTGGCAGCCATTGTCTGTTCCAACAATTACAGCATTGCCAGTTACGGAGAACTGAATTAGATTAGCGGCATCTGGCACCAGCACACCATTTACATCTACTACTTTTGCGGTGATAAAAGACAAATCATTTCCATCGGCCTTTACCTGGTTTCTGTCGGCTGATAAAATAATTTTTGCAGGCGCTCCGGCAGTTTTTGTTTCGGTTATCAACACTATTTTTCCATCTTTTCTGGAGATAGCTTTTAAGCTGCCTGCTACAAATGGAACCCTCCATTTAACATGCAACTCATCCCCTGATTTGCTTTTTACGCCCAATGATTTTCCGTTTAAAAACAATTCTACTTCATCAGCATTGTTGTAGTAAGCCCAGATATCAACTGCTGTGCCTGGCTTCCAGTTCCAATGCGGAAAAATGTGTAATACGTTTTGATTGGTCCACTCGCTTTGGTACATGAAATACACATCTTTTGGAAAACCTGCCAGATCAATGATGCCAAAATAGGAGCTTCGTGCAGGCCAGGGATAAGGTGTTGGCTCGCCAATATAATCGAAGCCGGTCCAGATATATTGACCAGCCAGGAAATCGTATTTTTTTATTTCCTTCCAGGTTTCTTCATGTGTTGATCCCCAGGGCGTGGATACATTGTCATAGGCAGAAACAGTCAGGTCTTTATTACCGGCATTGAAAGGAATATCCCATCGAACAGGCCATCGGCGAATGCTATCGGAAGGAATTAAATCATACTGGCCTCGGGTTGCCAAGGCAGAAACAGTTTCGGTACCTATGAACTTTTGACCAGGAAAATTTTTAGGAAAAGCGGCAAAGTCTTGATGGTGATAATTAAAACCCACCAGATCCAATGCATCCGATTGGTAGATTTTATTATTAGGCTGCGGATCATTCAAAGCAGAAGTAACCGGCCTTGTTGGATCAAGCGCTTTTACGATGTCGGCCAATTCTTTGGCCAGGCTTATTCCTGAACTATTCCATTGCTCCGGTATTTCATTGCCAATGCTCCACATAAAAACCGAAGGATGATTGCGGTCTCTCAATACCAAATCCTGCAGGTCTTTTTTATGCCATTGGTCCCAATCAAGGTGATAGTCAAATGGATTCTTTCTCATCTTCCACATATCAAATGCCTCGTCCATTACGATAAAGCCCATCTTATCACAAAGATCCAATAACCCGGGTGCAGGCGGATTGTGCGAAGTGCGAATGCCATTGCAGCCCATGGCTTTTAATATCTCCAGTTGGCGCTCGGCAGCCCTGTAATTAAAAGCTGTACCCAGGCTTCCTAAATCATGGTGATTACATACGCCATTTATTTTTATTCGTTTACCATTTAGTATAAAACCTTTGTTTACATCAAACTCAAAATCACGAATCCCAAAACTGGTTGTACACTCATCCAACACTCTGTCGCCATTCATTATTTTCACCACCGCTTTGTACAAATAGGGATCGTCTATATTCCATAACCTGGGATTTTTTATTAACAGCGAATTCGTGAACACTTCCACCTTATCTATTTCCTGTATGCTTTTTTTAACAGTGGCTTCGTTCGCTGCTGTGGTATTCTTATCTCTGTGCAAAATCAGGCTTTCATCCGTTGAAACTGATTGTCCCTGTGCATTGTACAGATTTACCTTAATGGTATATCCCATCAATTTGCCACCTCCTTTAATGGTAGTTTTTATTTTAACCGCGGCAGAAGATTCATTTAAAGTTTTGGTGGTGATGAAAGTACCCCAGTCTGCAACTGAGACTTTTCCCGTTTTTTGCAACCATACATTTCTGTAAATGCCACTACCACTGTACCAGCGGCTATTGGGCTGCTCGTTGTTATTAACTTTTACTACGATCATATTTTTTGTACCATAGTTCAGGTATGGTGAAAGGTCGTACCCAAAGGAAATATAACCGTTGGGCCGGTATCCCAGCAGATGCCCATTCAACCAAACAGTACTCTTGCAATAAACGCCTTCAAAATATAGGGAGATTTCTTTGCCCTTGTCCGTAACCGGCAGTATAAATTCTTTGGTGTACCAACCCATTCCACCACGCAGTGCTCCACCACCGGTGCCGGTGGGACTGGTAGAATCAAACGGTAATTCTATACTCCAGTCGTGCGGCACATTTAAGGTTCTCCAGCTTTTTATATTGGCAGTTAACCTACTGTAATCCTGCGTGCTGTCTAAGGTAAATTTCCAGTCTGTATTGAAACTGGTTTTCGACCGAACCTGTGCTTTGGCCTTGCTGCTTTGGATGAGTACTGATACGAATATCAGGAGTGCAAATTTTACTTTCATTGAATCGTTTGAAACTGGTGATTTCTTTTGATGAATGTACCGAAATTTACCCGATTTTTTCTAGTGCATCGTAACTGCTTTGATAATATCCCGGTAATCTCCTATCCCTGTCAACCTGTTGAACCTGCCCGTTGCTTTATCCCCGGTGAAACCATTCTCCCATTCATTTTGCAGCAAGCTGCTATAATTTTATTGGAAACCAGGAAGGGAATGAATAGCACTGAATTACCAGCGGTAAAAAAAAGATTCTGCCGCCACTAATTTTTTTTAATCCTGATATTAAAACAAAGCCGCCTTAAAAGTAATGACTACGATCTAAGAGCTGTATTTTATCGGGGTGTTTCCGAAAACTAGTAACAGATATTATAGAATTAAAGGCTTACTTTGAGCATAAAATTTGCTATATGAGCCACCACAAAAAACAGGAACACCACATCCGTCCCTACAAATTGGCAGCACAAAGCGCCGGACTGATTGTATGCATCTTTGTATTTTTATTTATTGCAGGAAGAGGAATGCCGGAGATACTGAAAAATGATGCGAACGAAATGATTCCCTTTCTGCCATTCCTCGCAATTCCGTTTGCAGGTTATATTGTAACATGGTTTAAAGAATTTGCAGGTGCGCTAATGATGATAGCAGGAGGAATTATTTTACTTGCTTTCTTAATAGTAAAAGGAGATACAGGTATAGGGTTGATTTATGGCATTCCCTTTATTGCAGCGGGTATCCTTTTTCTGGTGCATATCAATAAACGATCACAACTACAGGGAAAACATTTGTAAAAAATTTTCCGTAATATTTACTTTAAAAAAAATGATGTAAGAATTCCTGTTGGTGATAAACGTACGGATTGCATTGTTATCAAATGCCGACTATCCTCTGGTATCAACGCACTTAAATGTTACATTGAAAGTTGTGCCCACTTCCAGGTTACTAACACATTCAATTTGCCCATCCATCAATTCTACATATTTGCCTACAATGTGCAACCCGAGGCCGGTTCCCTGGATATTGGTTACATTTTTTCCTCTAAAAAAACGTTCAAATAAATGATGCTGGTCTTCTTCAGAAATACCAATTCCATTGTCTGATACTGAAATTACAATACAGTTGGTATCTACTTTACTTCTAACATATATTTGGCCACTTTCCTGTGAAAACTTGATGGCGTTGGACAAGAGGTTGATGATGATATTTTTTAGCATGGAAGCATCTAGTTCCACTTCTTTAATACCTTGATGAACGAAAGTTATGTGCTGACCAACTTTTGCTATGCCTTTGATTTCGCTTAATAATGTGGTGATAAATTCCTTTATGTTAAACCGACTATAATGCGTGGTTATTTTACCATCTTCGATTCTGCCGATCGACAAAAATTCATTTAAGATATCGGTGAGATTATTGACGGCTGATTTAATCCGGTGAATATGTTTATCTCTCTTTTCCTGTTCATCTCCCTTCACATATTTTGCCACCAGCGATGCCGAAGAAAGAATGGTACTTAAAGGGGTACGAAACTCGTGTGAAGCCATCGAAACAAACCGGCTTTTTAAATCGCCCAACTCCTTTTCTTTCCCCAATGCTTTGGTCAGTTCATTTTTTGACTCTTGCAACTGGTTTAATGTGTCTTGTAATTGCAACGTTCTTTTCTCCACCATTTGTTCCAGATTTCCATTTAATTCCTCAATAATAATATTGGTAGCTGCAAGTTCTGCCTGCTGATCGAATAACGCCCTTTCAATTTCTTTTCGTTTTGATGTATCGCTTACAAAAGCAATAGCAAAATTGCCTTGCTCGGTTTTATAATTACTTAAACTCACTTCCAGCGGAAACTCAATGCCATCTTTCTTTATACCAAAAAGATCCATTCCCAATCCCATGGGTCTTTTTCCTGAATGTGCTACATATTCCTTTCGGTGGCCAACATGCTTTTGATGATAACGGGAAGGAATCAATACTTCAATTTTTTTTCCCATCAGTTCCGCAGCACTCTCGTAATTGAATTGTGATAATAAAAAATTATTCGCCAAAATAATTTCTCCTTGCTGATTTACCACCAAAATCCCCAACGAAGCATATTGAAACAGCGCTTCAAACTTTTCCTTTTCTGTTAAAAGTTCGTTTTGCTTTTTAGACATATTTTTAATGACTTGAATCATAAAATTAAGCCTTCTAAATTTTAACAACGAAAACATTTTATAGCCAGTGACTTACAGTAGCCAACCGTATGGTGCACATGCTAAAATGCTTCAACAAAAATATAAATTGCAACAAAACCGAATCTGCGTTGTAATTGCTATACTAAATTATTTTATTATGGGAGTTTGGAACCAGGTTGCTCAGTATTTATACTTAAAGAAAAAAGATCCCAATGCACCGAATTCACAATTTGTAAAGTACATGCATGGCATTAACCGCATCTCTATACTGCTCTTCCTTACGGGCATGGTAATTCTTGTTGTAAAGTTATTGAGGAGATAAAAAGTAATAAGGCCCTTTCTGGCTGGTTGCATATACGCAACTCAACTGATCGTTCAGTGGGCCTTTTCAGCGGTTAAAAATTTATAAATACTTTTTGCTGCATTAAATGACGCATCGCCGCCCATACTTAATAAATTTCTTAAAGCAGTGTAATCCCGGTTAAGCTGTGCCTGCTTTTCAGCATCCGATAAAATCCTATTCAATTCGACGGCAATATTTTCGGCTGTTAAGTCTTGCTGTATCAATTCTTTTACAACTTCCTTATCCATGATCAGGTTTACAAGGCAGATGTATTTGATGGTAATCATCAATTTTGCTATTTGAAATGAAACCGCATTGCCTTTATAACACACTACTTCTGGTACAGCAAACAAAGCCGTTTCTAAAGTAGCAGTCCCACTGGTAACAAGTGCCGCTTTGCACTCCCAAAGTAATTCGTAGGTTTTATTAACCACCGCAGAAACATTTTTATAGGGTGTCAGCAGTTCATTATAAAAACTATTTTCAATGCCGGGTGCTTTTGCAACTACAAAATGATAATCTGGAAATTTTTCAGCTACCTGCAACATGATGGGCAGTTTTTTTAATATTTCCTGTTGCCTGCTGCCGGGTAATAAAGCAATGATGGGCGAATTATTATCTTCAATAAAAGGCGCAATATTACCTATTTGCTCCCGCTCCTTTTGCACATTTATAAAATCGTCAATTACCTGCACGAGTGGGTGGCCCACATATTCCACGTCAAAATCCCACTTTTTATAAAATTCTTTTTCAAAAGGCAAAATCACCAGCATTTTATCTACATTTTTCCGAATTCCTTTCACCCTGCTTTCCTTCCATGCCCATACCTGCGGAGAAATGTAATAAATCACTTTAATCCCCTGCTTTTTAGCCCATGCTGCCACTCGCAAATTAAATCCCGGGTAGTCAATCAGGATCAGCGCATCCGGTTTATTGTTGAGAATATCAGTCTTACAAAAAGCAAGGTTGCGAAAAATAGTACGCAGGTTTTTAACAACTTCCACGAAACCCATAAAGGCAAGCTCCCGGTAGTGCTTTACCAGGGTAGTACCTGCATCCTGCATTTTATCGCCACCCCAGCAACGGATATCTGCAATTGGATCCAACTGCTTCAATTCCTTTATCAGGTTAGCACCATGTAAATCACCGCTTGCCTCTCCGGCTATGATATAATATTTCATTTGCTGCAGATAAGCCTGCAATTTAATTGAATCTAGCGCAGCTAAATACAGCTAAATTAAAAAAGCCATCCCAAGACTGAGACGGCTTATGTTCTAATTGACCAAACCTGCTTAAAAATATAAATGATTTTACTTTAATTCATTGCGCAATTTTACTCTTCAATCATCATCTCATCGCCATTACCATCCTTTCGCTCCTTGCGCATCTCTTTCATTTTTTTCTTTTGCGCTTCATTCAAAATACCCTGCAAGTCAACAGCAGCGGAGCGTTTGATGGCTTTCAATTGCGACTGCTTTTGATCCGCTGTTAATGAACCGTCATTCAATATAGCCACCCTTTTTGCCTCGTTCGCCTGCCGCATTTCCTTCAGTTTCTTTTTTTGCTCCCTGGTTAAATTCAACGCCTTCACCAGTTTTAGCTTATCTTTCTTTTTCGAAAACGATGCCGGTTCATTCACCATTGCATTTTGTTTTTGTTCGGTTCCCGCTATTTTATTGGTATCCGCCACTTTTCGCTGTACTTGGGCAAATGTGCTAAACCCGGCAAAACCGAATACCATAAATATCATTGCTTTTTTCATCGTTTATACTTTTTTACATTTATACCCCGATAGATTATTTAAATAAGGAAAAGTTTAATGATTGAATAAAAATAATTGAAGGCAAAAATTTTCAACGAGCTAAAGACAATTTTGAAAAAATAAAAATCCGCTCACCTTCTGGCAAATGAATTACATTTATAACTACTATCGAAATGGGATATCCTCGTCCATTCAAATTAGCATTTCCCCCGGAATGTCAGTTTGACTTTTACAACCTGCACTCATATCTTAACTTTTGTTAAGCCGCAACTGCCAAAATTTGTTGAGATTTGATTTTTGGAATTATCAAAACATATTGAATACAAAAATAATTTATCCATTCAGTCGTCTGCACCGGACCAAGAAGGTTTATAACCCATCGCAATGCACACAATCAGAAATTTATGACATTAAAAAGACATTATTCAAGAAAAAAAATTTTTCAGAAACCTTTAATACTGTTAGTTTTGCGATAGTTTACTACGCAACTATTAACATATGGACTGTAAAGAAATGCCGGATACATTGGGGTTTATGATTGTACATACAGGTAAATTACTGTTGAAAACGATTAATGGAAACTTCTTATCGCTCACTGATGACGTCACTTTTGAGCAAATGGGCGTGTTATATTTTATTTCACGCAGCAACAACAAGGAAATGATTCAACAGGATATTGCTGCAGTGATGGATAAAACGAAGTCGGCCATATTAAGATCGATTGACATATTGGAAGAGAAGGGATTTTTAAGGCGTTTGCCAGTTGCCGGAGACAGACGTAAAAACCTGATTGAACTTACTGACAGTGGTAAAGCAATTATTGAGAAAATGCACAATGTCTTTATGGAAGAGGACAATATTTTAAAACAGGGAATTGCCCAGGAGGACCTTGATACCTGCATGTGTGTATTATCGAAAATTCAACAGAAATGTAAATAATGGTTCTAGTCAATTCTTTATTTTACAACCAGTTAACTAAAAATATTTCTATTTTTAAATAGAAACAAGCTTAAGGAAACACTTTAAAACAACGCGATGAGTAATAAAACACTGATTGATAAGGTTAGCGCCTTTAAAACTGCAGAAAAACTAAAAGAAGCCGACATCTATCCTTTTTTTCGTCCGCTACAGTCGGACCAGGACACAGAGGTTATTATTGGAGGTAAACGTGTATTGATGTTTGGGTCAAACAGCTATCTTGGTCTTACCAATCACCCAACAGTAAAAGAAGCTGCAAAAAAAGCCATTGACAAATATGGCAGCGGGTGTGCTGGTTCAAGATTTTTAAATGGAACGCTGGATTTACATATTGAACTGGAAGAAGCATTGGCCCAGTTTGTAGGCAAAGAAGCTGCACTGGTTTTTAGTACAGGCTACCAGGTAAATTTAGGTGTAATATCTGCCCTCGGCGGCAGAAATGATTTTCTTTTTTCGGATGAACTGAACCATGCCTGTATTATTGATGGCGCCCGTTTATCCTTTTCCAAATTATATAAGTACGGTCATGGTGATATGGCGCACCTTGAAAAATTATTGGCAAGTGTTCCGTTAGAAGCTTTTAAAATAATTGCTACCGATGGTATTTTTAGTATGGAAGGTGACATTACCAAGCTGAATGAAATTACTGATCTGGCTAAGAAATACAATGCGACTGTTTTTGTGGACGATGCTCACTCTTTGGGCGTGTTAGGACCACAGGGACAAGGCACTGCAGCTCATTTTAACATTGCCCATAAGGTAGATTTAATCATGGGTACTTTTAGTAAATCATTGGCTTCAATTGGCGGTTTTATTGCTGCCGATAAAATAGTGATTGAATATTTAAAGCACCATGCACGTTCTCTTATTTTCAGCGCAAGTATTTCGCCAGCCGCAGCCGCAGCGGCTTTGGCATCCTTAAATGTGTTAAAGGAAGAACCCCAACGGATAGAAAAACTTTGGAACAATACCCATTATGCATTGGATGCGTTTGCCAAGGCTGGTTTTGATATCGGACTGACAGAATCGCCCATTATCCCAATTTTTGTAAGAGACAACGAAAAGACATTCCTGATGGCCAAAATGCTGATGGATGAAGGCATTTTTGTTAATCCGGTTGTGTCACCTGCGGTAAGCAGCGATTCTTCGATGATTCGTTTTTCGCTGATGGCAACCCATACTTTCAAACAGATTGATTACGCTGTGGAAAAAATTAAAAAGATCGCTTTTAAATTGAAAGTGCCTCAAATAAACACCGAAAGAGCATGATTACTATAAAAGCGGTAGAAACAAAAGCAGCGCTGGCATCGTTTATTGATTTTCCGCATAAACTGTTTGAAGGCAATAAAAATTACGTACCCGAATTACACATCGCCCAACGGGATGTGCTAACACCAGGCAAACATCCATTTCACAATCACTCTGAGATGCAGTTGTTTTTGGCATTTGACGGCGATGTAATCAAAGGGCGCATTGCGGCTATTTTTAACAATAACCACAATACCTTTAAAAATGTAACAGAAGGTTTTTTTGGCTTTTATGATTTGTACAATGATGCAGCCGTTTCTAAAAAGTTATTAGACGAAGCCGAGAAATGGCTTTTGGCAAAAGGGGCAACAAAAATGATTGGTCCCGTTAATCCATCTACCAACGAAACTGCAGGTTTATTAATTGAAGGTTTTGATTCGCCCCCGGTGGCAATGATGACTTATAACAACCCCTATTACCTTGACTTGTTAACAGCAGCCGGATTTGAAAAAAGTGTAGATCTGTTAGCATATAATTTACCTACAAACGTGGTAAATAAAAGATCCCTGGCTTTAAAAGATACCTTACGTAAAAGACTAGCTGAAAGAAACATTACTATCCGAAATATTAATCTGAAGGATTATAAAAACGAAGTAGAAAAAATACTTTCAGTGTACAATGATGCATGGATAGAAAACACTGGATTTATTCCCATGACGGACGAAGAGTTTAAATACCTGGCAAAAGATCTTAAAATGATTTTGGATAAAGATTTTGCAATGGTAGCTGAACATGAAGGAAAAACCATTGGTTTCGCACTGGCCATTCCTGATATTAATCAAACGTTGATAAAAATAAAAAGAGGACGCTTATTGCCAACTGGTATTTTCAAATTGTTATTAGGTAAAAAGAAAATCAATTACGTAAGAGTAATTGCACTGGGTGTAAATAAAGAATATAGAAAAGCAGGCATTGAGGCATTTTTTTATGCTGAAATCATTCAACAGGCCATCAATAAAAAATTAACAGGTGGTGAAGCTTCCTGGATTTTGGAAAACAATGAAATGATGAACAATGGATTGATAAAGATGAATGCAACTGTTTATAAACGTTACCGGATTTTTGAAAAATCAATATGAGGCAAAAGGTATTAATAACAGGAGCCAGTGGTTTTTTAGGATACCACCTTATTCAGTCAGCAATTGAAAATGGATTGGAGGTTTATGCAGCCATTAGGAAGAACAGTGATATCAAGCATTTGGAAGGATTACCGGTTCAATATCTTTTTCTCAATTACGAAGATGAAGCAGCTATTACGCAACAACTAACTGCCCATCAAATTGAATTCATTGTGCATGCGGCAGGTGTTACCAAAGCTATCCGGCAGGAAGTATATAATCAAATAAATGCCGGTTACACGCTCAACCTTGCCAGGGCTGCAGAAAAGATGGGCAGCAACTTTAAAAAAATGGTTTTCATTAGCAGCCTTGCTGCGATAGGGCCATTACCAGAACACAATCAAAAAATCCTGGAAAACACTTTTCCAAATCCTGTTACAGCCTACGGACATAGTAAGTTGTTGGCAGAAAAAGGGCTGGCTGGTATTCATTTACCAGTCATCATATTAAGGCCAACAGCCGTTTATGGGCCAAGAGATAAGGACATATTCATCCTGTTAAAAACATTGAACAGTGGCTTTGATCCGTATATCGGAAATTTTATGCAGCAGCTAAGTTTTGTGCACGCAAGAGATGTGGCGGATGTAGCCGTAAAATCGCTCTTAATAAATGAGGCTACCGGTGTTTATAATATTACCGATGGAAATAGTTACGACAGATACCGGTTCTCAGATATTGCACGGGAAATTCTAAAAAAGAAAGCTATCAGATTTCACCTGCCAATGCCGATGGTACGTTCACTGGTATTTGTATTGGAAACTACCAATAGCTGGCTTAAAAAGCCATCCGTTCTTAGCAGGGAAAAGCTACAC
Source organism: Chitinophagales bacterium (assembly GCA_038327005.1). GTDB lineage: Bacteria > Bacteroidota > Bacteroidia > Chitinophagales > Chitinophagaceae > Ferruginibacter. The sequence continues at coordinate 13,486 of JBBQKO010000078.1, forward strand.
GAACTGGCAGCAAAAAATTGGATCTGTGATATCAGCAAGGCAAAAAAAGAGCTTGCTTTTTCACCAAAATTTGATTTACAAACGGGTTTGGAAGATTCAATTAGTTGGTACACGAAAAATAACTGGTTGAAATAAATAGTTAGAATTTAATCATTAAAAATACAAGGTATGAAACAAAACATCACTCCAGCCGATGGAAAACTTGGAATTCTCATTCCTGGTTTAGGCGCAGTTGCTACCACATTTATTGCAGGTGTGGAAGCAGTAAAGAAAGGCATTGCAAAACCAATTGGATCGCTTACACAAATGGGCAATATCCGGTTAGGCAAGAGAACAGAAAACAGGTTTCCACGCATCAACGAATTTGTGCCGTTGGCACATTTGAATGATATCGCATTTGGCGGATGGGATATCTATGAAGACAATGTGTATGAAGCTGCCGTAAATGCGAAAGTATTGGACATGCCTTTACTACAGTCTATACAAAAAGAACTGGAAGCGATCAAACCAATGAAAGCTGTTTTTGACAGATCTTATGTTGCGAACCTGGATGGCACAAATGTAAAAACAGGCGCTACCAAATATGATCTTGCTATGCAGGTGATCGATGATATTGAGAATTTTAAAATTGCCAATAACTGCAACCGGGTGGTAATTGTATGGTGCGGCAGTACCGAGAAATACATTGAATCAACCGACATTCACAGCACCATTGAAAAATTTGAAGCGGCACTTAAAAACAATGAAAGCCTGATTGCACCAAGCATGATTTATGCTTACGCCGCAATTAAAACCGGCGTTCCTTTTGCTAACGGAGCGCCCAATTTAACCTGCGATATACCAGCCTTGATTGAACTGGCTAAACAAACACAAACACCTATCGGCGGTAAAGATTTCAAAACAGGGCAAACCTTAATGAAAACCATTTTGGCTCCAGGGTTGCATGCAAGGGCATTGGGCGTAAGCGGTTGGTTCTCTACCAATATCCTTGGTAACAGAGACGGATATGTACTGGATCATCCGGATAATTTTAAAACGAAAGAGGTTTCTAAACTAAGCGTGTTGGATGAAATTTTCAGACCAGAATTGAACCCGGAATTATATGGTGAAATGTACCACAAAGTAAGAATCAATTATTATCCACCAAGAGGTGATAACAAAGAAAGCTGGGACAATATTGACATCTTTGGCTGGCTGGGTTATCCGATGCAGATTAAAATAAATTTCCTTTGCCGGGATTCTATTTTAGCCGCACCCATTGTATTGGATCTTGCCTTGCTAATGGACCTTGCAAAACGTGCGGAAATGAGTGGTATCCAGGAGTGGTTATCCTTCTACTTTAAATCGCCACAAACAAGGGAAGGGTTAAGTCCTGAGCATGACATTTTTAAGCAATTGATGAAAATGCAAAACACGTTGCGTCACATGATGGGTGAAGATTTAATTACACATCTTGGATTGGATTACTACCAGGAACTTGTAGAAACGTTATGATAAAAATTCATGCACTCATTGCATCCGCACTAGGCATTGGTTACGTAGGTAAAGGCGGCGGTACGATAGCGGCAGTGGTGTTTTGTATAATTTGGTTTTTATTACCTGCCGGTTACGATCAAAGTAACTGGCAGGTTTTAACAACTGTGCTCATTGTAATTATTGGAACCTGGAGTTCGTGCGCTGTAGACCCTATTTGGGGCAAGGATAGCAGTAAAGTGGTAATTGATGAAATTGCCGGAATGTCCATCGCACTTTTATTTGTGCCACATCAAATTGTATTTGTAATAATCAGTTTGATTGCGTTTAGATTTTTCGACATTGTAAAACCGCTGGGGGTAAAAAAACTGGAAGCATTACCAACTGGCTGGGGCGTAATGGCCGATGATATACTGGCAGGATTGTATGCACTCGCTTTTACTCAATTATTGATCTGGACAGCGAATAAATCGGGCCTGAATGAAAACATTTTTTAAAGCAAACATTGCCTCTCTTACCGCAAGTTTATGCGACTACCTCCTTACCGTAATTTTTAAGGAATTTTTATTAATCGATGCGGTAATTTCCAGCATGATAGGAACCATCTTTGGAGGAATAATTAATTTTTTAATTGGAAGACACTGGGTATTTCAATCGACAGAATCGGCTTCATTTATTCAGGCCAAAAGATATTTTATTGCATGGACGGGGAACCTTATTTTAAACGGGTCTGGAGTTTATTTATTAACAGAGCTGATGGGTGTTCATTATATCATTGCCAAATTAGCAACATCATTAGCAGTTGCAGTTGCCTATAACTACCCTATACAAAAGAACTATGTGTTTAAAAATATTGATATTGATGAAAAGGATGAAAATAATAAATAAGGCGGTGCTCCTATTTACACTGCTGTGTTTTGGGCTTTTGTCCAATGCGCAAACAGTTGTGAAAGGTTTTGTAAAGGACGC
>JBBQKO010000079.1:0-15789 GCA_038327005.1 Chitinophagales bacterium
TATTTTGTCATAAGCATATGGAACCTGAAGTAAGAGAATTCTTGGTTAAGATTATGCAATCCATCTCAATGGGAATGGTTTGGCTACTGGTCAATATGAGCATTGGCATATATTATGGGTATGCCTTTTTTGAAGAATCGCCCACAATGGGGAACTATTTTTACTGGATAGCTTTCCTTGCATCCCTGGTTGCACTCATTTTATATTTAAAAAAGAAGTGGAAGGGCTGGGAGGAAAAAAATTATGATCGTTTTTAATTAACTGCTGTGATCTGCTACGATAACCCACCCGTTTTTAATTTTCCGAAACAGAAGTGTAAATGACCCGCCAATATCTCCGATACTTCTGGTTAAATGCCATTTACCTACTACAAAAAAATACATAACAGATAACCGCTTTACTTCCAGCAACTCAAAATTCAATTTACCCATTGCCACCGTATCCGGATAATTTTTTTTGTAATTGTCCATCGTTTTTTGCCAGCCGTAAGTAACCCCGCTTTTTCCAACAAACATCAAGGAATCACTTTTCCAGTAGGTTTCCATAAATGCCGGGATATTGCCATTGTTCCATTCCTTTGTTTGTTCAGCCAATAAATTCCGCACAGCTATTTCATCTTTACTTTGAGCGGATAATATAGCAACAATCAATAAAAGCCAAACGAATAAACCAATCTTTTTTTCCATTAGTGAAAAATTAAAAATTAAGTGAGACAGTACATATATCAGATTGGGGTTTAATTTACAGCTATTATGCTACCGGGTAAAATTATTGGGTCGCTTTCTTTATATTTAGCATCGAATGTTATCCATTGATCATACCAATTATATCCTGCAACTACTTTTTAAAAAGTTTTTTCAATACTATCTACCCATCGTTTGCTGTTGTTCATTGCCGTTTGTTTCCCTTTCACAAAGTAACCAGACCATCATTTATACAGTAAAAGACGGACTGCCATCCAATGCACTCTACCGGACTACGATAGACAAAAAAGGATATCTATGGATAGCAACCGAAATTGGTCTTAGTCGTTTTGATGGTAAAAAATTTAGAACCTACAGTACTTCTGACGGGTTGGGCGACAATGAGATAACCAACCTTTTTCTGGACAGCAGCGGAACAGTTTGGGTGATCCCCTTTCAACGCACTCCCTGCTTTTACAATCCAACTACCGACCGGTTTGAAAATGATGAAACCAATACAGAACTTGCAAAAATAGAAAAAGGAAAAACCTACTGGCCTCATGTGTTAAGATATGGTGGAGTGGCTTTTAGCAACTATAGCGATCAGGTTTTTATTAACCGGAACAATAAAATTGTGTTCGTTTCCAATGAAGCTTTTAAACTTGTGCTTAAGATAATTGATTATGGCCCCAACAGTTTTTTACTTTTTTCTGAAGATAGCATTCGCCGCTTTGCCAATGGCAAATTAGAAACCATGACACCGGTAAGCAAACGCATCATCATGTGCGAAAGCATTGGCAACAACGTTTACCTGGCCACTCCAAATTCTATTCTTAATTACCAGTTTTCTGAAAGTGGAAATGTAAAACTGATCGCTGAAAAAAAGTACCCGTTTGAATTGAGGATATTCTGTAAAACAGGAAAACGCTTTGCGATCACCTCGCTGAACGGTACCACCTATATGCTGAATAAAAACACACTGGAATTATCAGAAATCGTTTCCGCTACAGAAGGCATGCCGGTAAGAAATGTACTGGAAGATAAAGATGATAACATCTGGCTATCTACCATGGACCGGGGCCTGGTAAAAGTGCAGCAAAAGAGAATCTCCTCGTTGGTTAATCCGGGATTGAAACAAAACTTTAATGCCATTGTAAAAACCAACAAGCTTTTTGCCGGCAACAACAATGGAGAAATTTATCTGTACGACGGCCTTTATGTAAAAAAAATCCAGCTCAACAGTAATAAAAATATCGATACCTGGGTCCGTAAAATAATCAATACAAAGTATGGAATGTATGTTGCCACACAATCCGGTTCATTTTTGATAGACGAAAAGACACTGGCAATTAAAACGGCTTTTCGAGGAATTGAAAACCATAGTACCAAGGCAGCTTTCTTAATGAATGATTCCTTAATATTATTGGGCAGTCATGCCTTCGCTTTTGTGTACAATTTAAAAACCGGAAAAATAACAGATAGCATCCACAAAAGGGTCTCAAGTCTTGGTAGCGATTTATCCGGCAATATTTACATTGGCAGTAATGAAGGTTTGTTTTTGTGGAAAGATAAACAACTGGTTAGCCTCGCTAAACTGCGTAAAAACTTTGCTTACAAAATCAGCACTATGGTTCGCTCACCAGACAATTTAATGTGGATAGGTTTAGGTGCTGATTCGTTGATGATTATCAAAGAAAATAAATGGGTAGCTTCCATTGCATTGGGAGATATTATACCCGGTAATATTTGCAAATCACTTTTTTGTAATAAGGCCGGAGAAATTTGGCTGGGTACCAACAAGGGGCTCAACAGAATTCGTTACACCTACAGCAACAACCAGTTTTTGTACAGCAATACTTATTTTGGTGCAGCCGATGGTTTAATTGGCGAGCAGGTAAATGATATCACCATCCGGGATAGCCTTGTGTACGTTGCTACCAACGAAGGTATTAGTTACCTGCCTTTACAGATACAGTTGCCGGTTTCAAATATTGTTACATTCATTTCGGGTGTATCTGTTAACAGTATGCCTATGCAATTAAAAGACGTCTATCATTTAAAATACAATGAGAATGATATCAGCATTAATTTTTCCGGAGTTGATTTAACGGGGTTTATTCCTTTTTTTGAATACAATGTGAATGATGGAAGATGGCAGCGTACGGAAAAAATTGAGCTAAAAAAATTGGCGCCAGGTAACTATAAAATAAAAATCAGGGCACTGCGCAGAGATGGAAAGCCGAGCATAAATGAAGCTCTTGTGAAATTTGAAATAGGTACCCCTTTTTGGAAAAGTGCTCTTTTTTGGATCTTTATTGTAGCCATTGGCGTTTCAGCATTGCTCTACCTGCAACAACGCAGCAATAAGCAAAAGCAAAAAATACTGGTACAAAAAATACTGACCGAAAAAAGAATTACCGAACTGGAAATGCAGGCATTGAAAGCGCAGATAAACCCTCATTTCATTTTCAATTGTCTCAATAGTATTAAAGGGTTTATTTATGATAAAGATTATGCACAGGCAGATAAGTACCTGGATAAATTTTCTGATTTAATGCGCAGCACCATCGACAATTCAGATGCTTCCATCATTTCGCTTAAAGACGAACTAAGCTATTTAGACAACTACCTGTTATTAGAAAAGCTCCGTTTTGAAGATAAGTTTGATTATCGTTTTGAGGTGGATCAAAAAATTGATCAAAAAAATATTTTTGTACCTGCTATGCTAATGCAACCTTACGTAGAAAATGCCATCCGGCATGGCATGCGTTTTTTAGAAAACAGGATGGGACAGATTATTATCTCTGCAAAACCGGAAAACGATTTTTTAGTTTGTTCAATAGATGACAATGGCATTGGCAGAAAAAAAGCAATTGAACTGAAAAGCAACATGCGCATTGAATACCAAAGTAAGGGGATGAATATTTCAAACCGAAGGGCTGAACTATATAATATTGAGCTAAACGTGATTGATAATAAAGATGCGGCCGGTAATGCAAACGGTACTACTATAATTGTAAAAATTCCATTAGACTTGAAACCATGATCAACTGTATTATAATCGACGATGAAGCAAAAAACATTAGGCTGTTGCAAAACATGTTGCAACTGCATTGCCCCTCAATAAAAATATTGGCTACAGATACCAGTGCCAAAAATGGCTTGTTGCTAATTGAAGAGCTGCAACCACAGCTCGTTTTATTAGATATAGAAATGCCCCACCTGAACGGTTTTGATCTTCTGAAAAAACTGGAGCCGGTAAATTTTGAAGTAATCTTTGTAACCGCTTTTAGCAACTATGCAGTGGAGGCTTTTGAGCATCGTGCCACCGGTTATGTTACCAAACCCATCAATGCAGAAAAATTAGTGGCCGCTGTAAACAATGCTTCTAAAAGAATTGAAGAAAAAAATATCAACAAAAACCTGTTTTCATTAATAGAACAAAATACCCGGCAAACAGCCCCCGATAAAATTCCTTTATCTACGAGCAATGGATTGGTTTTTGTAAAACTCAGCGATATTATGTATTGCGAAAGCAGCGGTAACTATACCAATTTTTTTTTAAGTGATGGTAAAAAAATTATGGTTTCCCGCCAGTTGGGCGAATATGAAAAGCTCCTTTCTGAAACAAGTTTCTTTCGCATTCACGACAAGTACATCATCCAGCTTTCCTACATAAAAGAATATCTTAAAGGAAGTGGCGGATCCATCGTGCTTGAAAATGGCCAGGAAATCCCCGTAGCTACCCGGCGAAAGGATGAGTTCCTTGCAAGATTTGAAAAATGGATCAGGCGCAAAAATTGATTGTTTAAGCGCTTATACATTTTTATATAGCACCTGTACATTTTGCTTTAACACATCCGGAGTTTCTTCTAATCTTTATATTGTAAAATATCCATTGATGAAGAACCTAAAACACCTGCTGTTGTTGGCATGCTTATTCAGCGCATCTGCCTTCAGTCAAATCAGCCAAATTAAAATTGTAAGTTTCCAGGTAAAAAACACATTGCCGTCAAAGATTGACGAGTGGAATACGGTACCTGCCGCATTGATACTTACCGGGCAAAAGTCGCCTACCGTGCAGTTACGAGAACCTAAACTGGTGATCCAAATAAAGGGCAACGGAGCCATCATTTGTGGTAATAATCCTGCAACGGCAACGCCCATTGGCTCCTTTGATGTAAAAACATTTACTACCACAGAACTTACCGGAATGCTTTCCGGTTGCCCAACCCTGAAAGATGGCAGTTACCAAATCTGTGTTCAGTTTTTTAACCTCGACCGCATTGCCATCAGCAATGAAGTTTGCAAAGACTTTAAGGTGGAAACACCAAAGGCAGAAGACTTTGCTCCGCCCACTTTGGTAACACCGGAGAGTGGAAAAACGATCAGCAAAAAAGACATCTTAAAACCAATCATGTTTCGTTGGACTTCTTTAGTGCCCAAACCAAAGGAACCGGTAACCTATCGTTTAAAAGTATGGCAATTGATGCAAGGGCAAAATGGCATACAGGCAATGAAGAGCAATGCGCCATTGGTTACAAAAGATGTACAAAATATGACGCAGGCTACCGTTACCAATTTGCTAGCCGACCCCTGCAAACCACCATATATGTGCGAATTTATCTGGCAAGTGCAGGCTTTGAGCAAAGAAGAAAAGCCTATTGGAAGAAACAATGGCAACAGTGAGCCCTACAGCTTTAAAATATTAGACGATAACATCAATACAAAAATCGACAGTGTAGACATTAGTTGCTGCATCAACGGCAAGCAAAATATTTACATTAAAATGGCCAACCTGCACCCTACCAATACGGCACAGGTAATTGCCATAAAATACAGGGTGAATGGCACCGGTCCGCTAACTACGTTAACCCCGGTTGTTCCTCCTTTGCCCAACACCATTGCGGCTAACTCATCGCAAGTCTACACTGCATCTATCAATTGTGTGGATAGTATGAAGACGATTAAATTTATAGTGGATGCCATATGGCCAATTGACCCCGATAATATCAATAATGAAACGGCCTGGGATACCCTGCATTGTGCCTGTGATGCCTGCGATGAAAAGCATTTTACATTAACTGCACCAACACCAGCACCGGTAAATTTTGCCAACAATGTATTGTCGTATAGCCAGCCTGTCACTATAACCTCTGTTCCGGCAAAGACGATTAAAAGCATCAAGGCAGAACTGGTTTATTTTGAAATGGTTCCTGAAAATGATTTTTGCATTCCTTGCAATAAAGATGCTGCCACATACGGACATTTTACCAATGGCACCAACAACCTGTTATGGAATGGAGCACAAAAAACATTGAATATTGATATTACCACGCCACAACTTACACCTTGTTGCAGTGCTTTATTTAGATGGTGTATCCGATACAAAATAGAATTCACCGATTGTACTACCTGCAATAAGCTGGTATGTTATGAGAAGAAAAAAGAAGGATGTACAAAAGCCGGTGGTATTGATAACCAAAATAATCCTAAATAAAAACTGCCATGAAAAAATTATTCAGCATATTCATATTGATGTTTGCATTTGTAATATCCAATGCACAAACGCAACCCGTAGTGTGTTGCCCAAAATTTGAATTGGTAACAACCCAAATTCAACCCTGCGATGATTTAGCCTGTAAACAGGGACAATCGGATGTTAATGGAGGCAGCCCTGCTGGTGGTGCAGGCCGCACTTTAATTGCCTGTAAAAATCAACCGCAAAAATACTTGATAGTACCCAACTTGCCTGGCTTTACCTATAGCTGGACGGTGATAGGTGGCACTCCGGACACATTGACGAACAATCCAAAAACGATTAACTGGGGAAGCGCTTCGCAGGGTTTTTTGCAGGTAATTATTTCAAACGCAGATGGCAGTTGTAAAGACACCATTAAAAGAGCGGTTTGTTTAATTGATGGTCCTACAGCAGGCATCACCTTTAACCCCAACCCGGTGTGTGCAAATTCGCCGGTGAATTTTAGCGGGGTTACTTCGCTGGGCGCTACCAGTTATTATTGGGATTTTGGAGATGGCACCTCCTCTAATTTACAAATTCCGCCCCCGCATATTTTTACAACCGGTGGACTTCACACGATTATACTAACGGTATCAGGTGTAGTAACAGATAGCAAAGGAAATTCAAGGGATTGTGGCTGTAAAGACACTGCAATGGTAACAGTTAATGTAAGCAGTAAACCAGGTATTGAAATACATACCGATGATTGCCGGAAAATGTTATGTGCAGGGGATACCATTAAATATTGTACCAGCACAACGGGTTGCAGTAGTTTAAACTGGGTAGTAAGTGGAGGCACCATCATAAGCGGACAGGGTACTACCTGCGCCACCGTGGTTTGGAACCAACCCAGTACTTACCCAACCAGTGTAACATTAAATGCCAACTGTCCCAATACTTGTGGAAATTCCACCACTTTAAATGTTCCGGTGCTGTATCCTAATTTACCAATACAGGGTCCGGTCATTGTTTGCCCCGGTTCAAATACTTCCTATTCTTTGCCAGCGTTACCCGGCACATTCTATCACTGGACACTGAGTGGCGGTGGCGCAATTGTTGGCAATGATAGTAATCACAACGTAATCAATGTGAGCTGGAATTATCCGCTCGGCGGCCCCTATTTTTTAATTTGTAGTTATACCAATCCTTACAGTGGATGCAGCGGGAGCGATACCATCAGCATCAACATAAAACCTAAATTTACGCTAAACGGACTATCTCCGGTTTGTGTAGGAAGCACTACTACTATTTGCGCCAACGGCAATGTGCAAACCTGGACATTTAACCCAAACACAGGATTTACCAGTAGTCCTTTAGGATTAAGTTGTAAGCAAATTACATGGAACAGTGTTGGCAATTACCTGATAACAGCTACTCCACAAATTGCTACTGATTTTTGTTCTTCTCCGGCGTTGCTAAATTTAATTGTGTTGGATACGCCTAAATTAAATAGTATCGTTGGTCCGGTCATTGTTTGTGCCAATCAAACAGTTGGTTACAGTATCAGCAGCAATATGAATGCGGGTAATTTTAACTGGAGCATTACCAACGGTACAATTACACAATACATGGGCGCAAACAAAGATTCTGTGCTGGTAAATTTTACCGCCAACGGAACCATCAGTGTATCACAAACTGTAGCAGGTTGCACCAGTACGCCAAAAATAATGAATGTATCTGTAGTGGGTGCACCACCTGCACCAACGGGTAACACAACAGTATGTATAGATGCAACGGAAACGTACACTGTTGCCGGTCCTGTTCCACCGGGTGGATACACATGGACGTTGAGCAATGCTTTGGGAACTATCATTCCCTTATCTGCCAATAGCATCAATGTGCAATGGAATGGTGGAGCAGCATCGGCAACCTGTATAATTTCCGTGACAGCCTGCGGCCAGTCCAGCACACTAACGGTTACTGTAAATAATCCTCCCAACGGAATATTAACAGGCACCGGTAATATTTGTACGCCGGGCATCACCTTAACTACAACCCCTACAACCGGGCCTTATAGCTGGACCCTGAATGGTGTATTTTTAACCACCACACCTACTCCTTCTTACCTGGCAACTACTCCTGGATTTTATAAAGTAAAAGGCACAGGGTGTACCGGTTCTGCAAGTTTGTTTGTACCTAATACATTTGTTTCCACTGTAAATATTACTGCTGATAATTTCCTTAACTATTGCACCGGTGATGTCATCAATGTAAACCTTACAGCAACTGTACAATCCAACAATACCTGTACTTATGGCTATCAGTGGTTTAATGGAGCTTCGCCTGTTGGCATCAACAGTCCTGCATTAAATGTTACGGGCCCTGGTTCTTATTATGTAATCATTTCGTGTGGAAATTGTAAAGACACTTCCAACATCATTAATATCAGTGTTGGCCCATGTGATCATTGTTCCAATTTTACGCAGGTATTTAATTCAGATTTGGCCGGGCCGTCTTTAAATGTTACAAATGATTACGAGGCTCCTTTATCTTACAGTATAAATATTGGTGCCCCGTCTAACCTATGCAATAATGTTAGTTTCAATGCTACCTATAATTTTACAGCACCCAATTCACCCAATGCCGGCGTTAACTGGGATTATGGTGATGGAAATTATGCAACGACTCCTTTTGGCGGAATGAGCGGAACTGTTTTTACGCCCAATCACACTTATTTATTACCCGGCACTTACGTAGTCACGGCATGGATGTTATCCAATTGTCCGCCGCCACCCACACCGCATATTTGTTTATTACAGGATACCATCCATTACATCGTTCCTGTAGCGGCCAACTTTGGATACAGTGTGCATTGCAACCAGGTTACGCTGTCTGATTTATCCAGCACTTTACCAAGTTTGGGATGTAATATTCTTTCCTACACATGGTCTGTTACCGGCGGTGCAACTTTCAATAATAATACCATTGCCAATCCGGTACTTACTGCAACTGTATCGGGCACTTACAATATTACATTAACGGTTACTTCCTCCTGCAACGGATGTTCAGCATCTGTAACGCATCCTGTAATCATCAATGTGCCCACTGCTAATATTACGCTTCCTACACCGGTTTGTGCTGGTACGGCAGCACCTTTCACTACTACCGGTGCTGCTACCAATACTTATAACTGGAACTTTGGAGATAGTTATATGTCGAACCTGCAAAGTACCACACATACATTTGCCGCTCCACCACCTAATTCGAGTTTGGTTACGTTAACCGTAACAAATGCTTTGGGCTGTGTTGCAGTGGATACTCAAACGGTTGCTATTTTGCCACCGTTATCTGTAAACATTCCAACTGATAAATACATTTGCGATGGCAGTAGTTTCACTTTAACTACGACACCTGCGGTATTTGGATCTTATCAATGGTATCTAAATGGCAATGCCATCAGCGGCGCTACCAACCCAACCTATAATGCAAATTTGGTGGGCGAGTATTATGTAAGGGTGAGCAATGGTTCTGGCTGTGTAGCCAAATCCAATAAAATGAAGTTGTGGCATCATCCGTTGCCCATTGCAAATATTAAAGGACAAACCATACAATGCATCACCGGTACCGGGAATATTAATGTTAATAATAGTGTTACGGATCCCAACTATACTTATTTCTGGACGGTGAATCCAGCGGCAACCTTTAGTCCAAACAACACGCAAAACTATGCAGGCATTTCGGTGAGCACACCTGGCACTTACCAATTTGTATTAACAGTTACTGACACCAGCACCGGTTGTATTGCAAAAGACACTTTCTGTGTATATGTCTATAATAGTCCTGCGGTAAGCATTGGGCCAACCGGCTATTTGTGCGAGGGCATCAACCATACTTATACAGCCACGGCAACACCGGCCAATCCAAATTACATTTATCAGTGGAACAATGGTGCTACCGGACAAACCATGACCACCGGACAAGCTGGCTATTATTATGTAACGGTGGTTAATCCGGAAAGCGGATGCTTTGGACAAAGTAATGTGGTAATCATTAAAAGTCGCCCTTATGTTGCATTGTTCCCCATTGGTTGCGATACGCTGTGCGATACCACCAAATTAATACCGCCATTGCCTTTAGGCCCCGGCCAAAACTATGGGGGTGTTTACAATATCCAATGGTATGTAGATGGGGTTTACAATTCTAATCTGCCTGTTTTAAATCTATCAACTTTGTCATTAGGGCAACACCAGATTTATATGGTGGTAAATTTTATAGGCGATAGTTGCGCCAGCAAATCTGGTAACTATGATCTGTTTATCAAACATTGCGGCGATTGCGGTTGTGATGGCAGCCATTGGGGCGAAATGAATTTGATAAAAGGAGAAAAAGCACCTGCTGCTAAATTTAATGCCAATGTTCCTCAGGACAATTGGATAAAACTGGAATGCAAAAACAGTTATACGTTGATGTGTAACCAGGCTTACAGCATCAATGCAAATTACATTTGCAAAGACACGGCCTGTCCGCCAAAGGTTACTTACTCTCTGTTACTTCCTAATAATACAACGCAAACAGGCAATGTGCCTTTCAACTTTACTCCTTCTCTTTCGGGCAGTTATGCGCTTACGATGTATGGCTGGTGTGGCAGTAAAATTTGTGATAGTTGCGTGGTGAAGTTTGTGGTGAATTGCAAGTCCTGCGATTGCAAAGGCAGTAAATGGGGAGAGAAATTTTACAGTATTGACAAAGTGACCAAGCAAATTGTTTGTGATAAAAACAAGGTGATTGAGGTAAAATGTAAAGTGCCGGTTAACTTAAATGCCAATTATATTTGTGCCGATGCAAGCTGCAATGGAACGGTAACTTATTCGATGCAACCACCTTCCGGTGCGCCTACTACCGGTAATATACCTTTCAGTTTTACACCGAATCAAACAGGCAATTACACTGTTACCATGTATGGCTGGTGTGGCAACAGAATTTGCGATAGTTGTGTGGTTAAATTTAGAACAACCTGTGATGAAATTTCCTGCTGCCCGTATGAAATTAAAGCAGATGTGGGTACTGTGAGTTATAATTATTCGCAGATTCCAAATGCAACTTTACTGACAGAAAATTTCAGTATCAGCGGATTGGCATCTGCTAACATTACAGAGGTAAGAGCCAATGTAGTGAGCTATAACATCACTGATAATTTTGGGAAGGAATGTTTGAAGTGTGTAAACCTTCCATTCACCTGGGCAAGTATTTCATCTGCAACAAATATTGGAATGGTAACACCCAAAATAACCATGTTTGGAAATACAACTGTTCCTTCCTTTAATGGCAACGGAACGGGAGCGTATCAAAACCCAAGAGAAATAATCTGGAACAATGGTGCTGGTATTGCCATACCGAACAATACCAATATTGGAATCAACGTTATTGTGCCACCGGTTCCGGCGATTGATTGCTGCGAATTAAAAGGTACCATTTGTATCAAATTCACTTTCAGAGATAACGATTGTAAAGAATGTGAAGTAATTAAATGCTTCGATTTTGTAATTAAAAAGAAATAGAAAATTGAGTCGGTCAACCTGCCTGAGATAAGGCAGGTTGATTTTGAAAACATTTTTCGGTAATACCATCCAATAAACCATCTGCTACTATGCTCCGGAAAAAACACATCGCTATTTGTCTTTTGATCACTTCATCAATAGCAACGGCACAAACGGCTGATAAAAAATTTTCGGTAAGCGGCACCATGGGCGTTACTTACGAAGGCTACGGCCTAAACCGAAATCCGGCCGGCTGGACGGGCTATACTGCACGAAGACCATGGAACCAGGTGCGGTTTAGCTTTATGCCCAATTTTCAATTTGGGAAAGATTTTTCACTGCCATTTAATATCAACCTTGCGGCCTTGCCCACCAACTTTGCCGGTCCCTTCAGTGGTTTTATTCCCGGAGGGCCAAAGCAAAATTTTAAACAATGGATCACCAATCCGATAAATAGCATTGCTGTAAATCCAACATACAAATGGGCTGAATTGCAGTTGGGTACGCAGTATTTAAAATACAGTGAATTGAGCACCGGTGATATCGGCATATTTGGTGCAGGCTTCGATCTTCGACCTAAAACTTACCGCATCAAATTTTTCACAGGAACATCCCAGCCCGGCATTAATTATTTTACCGGGCCACCGTTGATTACCGGCGCTTTCAAACGCAGCAACTGGATGTTTCAGATAGGCAGAGAAAGAGAAGGCAAATACGAAGTGGCTTTCAATTTTGCCAAGGGAAAAGACTTTATCAACTCTTCTGCACCGCCACCGCTGAGCATTAAGCCGCAGGAAGGTTTTATAGCCAGCCTGGTAACCAATGTTTTTTTTGATAAGGGTTGGTATCTCAAATTAGAGGGTGCACAGTCTACCTTCACTAAAGATTTAACTACGCCCAATACCCCTTTAATAAAATCATTTGAACCTTTTATTAAGTCGCATACCTCCACCACCAGGGATTATGCGGGTACGGGATCGATTGGTAAAAAAGGAAAGAATTTTGACCTCGGAGTCAGCACGAAATATTTGGGTGCTGGTTTTCAAACAGCGGGCTATCCATACCTACAGCCAGACCGGTTAGATTATACGGTAAATACCAAATGGAATACCTGGAAAAATAAATCCAATATCTATCGGATGAATATTGTGGCAAGCCTTGGACAAAGGGTCAATAATATCAGCAATACTACTTTAAGCGCAAAGCAATTGATTGGCAACCTCAACTGGTTTACACAGTTCAATGACCAATGGAGTTTAAATGTGAACTACAATAATTTTGGGTTTCAATCCGCAAGCGGCCTTAATCCTTATGGCATCAAAAACGTGAGCAATGATCTGGGCTTTAACCCGACCTATACCTGGAGCAACAGTAAAATGCTGAACATGCTTAGCTTTAGTTACAACTATAGCAAATACGATGAACGGGATGTGTTAACAGGATTAACCACCGGCAATAATACCCATACGGCATTGCTTACCTATGTGCCAACTTATTTTACCAAAGAACTTACACCTGATTTTAGTGTGATGTATTTTTCCAATGATGTATTGCTTGCCAAAACTACATTGGTCACCATCAGCAGTGGATTGGGCATGCCGGTTGCTAAAAAGAAACTGCAGTTACGTGGGCAACTTCAGTACAACCTCGTAAAATTGAATACCTTTAAAAACGACAATAATTTAATCGCATCCTTCAGTGTAGATTGGAAAATCAGCAAACAGTTTAGTTGGAATACTTATTTATCTACCAACTATTTTAAATACGGAAATTCAATTATACCCAACGGAGCCAACTACCTGGAGACCACCTGCCGTACCGGCTTTCGCTATAAATTTGACACCAAGAAAAAATAGAACGATGATAAAGAAATTAATATTGGCTATTGCCCTTTTATATTCCGGTTACCTGGCGGCGCAAATAAAAGTAACCATGGTGTTATCCGGCAGACCACCGGCAAACCTGGCGGAGTGGGCCAACCGAAAAGATGTGCTCACCTTTATAATGGGCGAAAGTGGTGGTCAGCGTTTTGAAGTGAAAATAAAAACAGAAATTAAGACGCTGGATGGTACTATAATAGGATCCACCAATTTAAATACGGCACGGTCATTTTCGCCGTTACCTGCCGGCTCCACTATTTTGGGTGCATTGGATGTATTGCCATTGGATAACATGGTTTTTACTGGCAAATATCTTTCGGCCATGCAAAAAACCGGTAAATTGCCTGCTGATAATTATATGCTTTGCGTACAGTTGCTCAGGTTACCCGATTATGCACCGGCCTCCGACCCGGTTTGTAAAAATTTCTATTTGGCTGCCTACCAATTACCCATTTTGATGGTGCCAGCCAATGAACAGGAACTAAATGCAAAAGTTGCCCAAACTGCCATTATTTTCAGATGGACGCCTGTGGTACCTGCATCCACCACTCCGGTTACTTATCATATACAGGTGTTTGAAATTCTCGAAAACCAGCAAGATGTGCAGGCGCTGAGAAGCAACCAGCCCTTGCTGGATAAAAATATTATTGGCGCTACACAGTTTATCTGGCAGCCGCAGATTAGCATGATGCCTTACAGTAATGGAATGGATAGTGTATCGACAATACAGGGAAAAGTAAGGGATGGTAATACACAGGGTAAAAAATTTATCTGGACGATACAAACACTTGATAACGCCGGACAACCTTTAAACCAAACGGAAGGAAACGGTGAAAGCCGGAGTGAGCCGCATGTTTTTTATGTGAAGTAAATGAGGAGAGGGAATATAAATGCAATGCGTCACACCGAAAAAGTAGACTGTTTAATAGAGCCCCTTCTTTTCTACTGCCTTACTGAACTTTTAATAATAGATTTTTGGAGGCCATTATTTTCTTTGTTTAACTATCCCACTGATAAGCTTTATCACATAGATAATTTGCTCCATCATTGTAATCCAAAAAATGATTAGAAGCAACTTTGCATAATCTGAATTGGCTTCAATTAAGTCCCAATTACTGTAATCATAATATCATACTGGCGCAAGGTTCAAAAGTTTGCCTCCAGAATACATAAATAAAATTAACATCCCAACAGCCGAAAGAGTTGCAATTATGTGGATCCGAGACAGTCGGTTTGAAAAAAGTAGTTTTGATGTGACTTTATAAAGCACCCAAATCAGAAAAACCGTAATCGAAAGAAGCCTAAAGATTAGCGCCCTATTTATCACAAAATAGGTGTCATGCAAATGGATATCTATCGATTGATTGAATACTATAAATGAAAGCACAAATAAAATTGTTCCTGAGAAAAATAATAAATTTTCTGGATTTTTTTTCATTTTAATCGGGTGGTAGTTGTAGCACCACAAACCTAATGCTTGTGATGTGCAGAGCTACATTTACTCCGGTGGCACAAACGATAATTGTAATAATGTGCGATTACAATTAAAGGAACCGCAAATATTAAAAACCAATTTTCAGCAGAATGAAAAAATTGCTTTAGCACGAGGAAGACAAAACCCGCAGAAAAAATAAGCACTGGAGTGAAAGAATGGTGGTGTTTGATGTAGCCATGAAATAAGGAATAAGAACCAACCACGAAAGCCAAACCGATCATTCCCCATTCAAAAAAAGCGTTGTGAATGATATTGATTCCAAAAATTGGCAAGGTGGAAACAATCACCGGCAACAACGCACAGTGTATTGCACAGGCTACTGAAGTAGCAATACCCATCATATCCCAATTAATTTTTGTATCCATTTTTAGAGCGGCAAAGATAGCATATTTGCAATAGGGTTGCAACTGTTAAATTCGGCCAAACCTGTAAACAAGGTTTAATTAACAGTTGGTTTGCGTGTAACTTTGCGAAAACTATTCGAGATGATAAAGAAGTGGTATTTGTTCGTAGGATTTTTTGTTCTTTTATTCGGGGCTTATTTTCTATACTTTTTCAGCCAGGAAGATTTTGTGCAATCAAGCCTTCCGGTGATCAATAATAATGTACAACCTTTTTCCTTTACCAATCAAAACAATCAAATTATTTCTGAGAAAGATGTGGACGGAAAAGTATATGTGGCAGAATATTTTTTTACTACCTGCAAAGGCATTTGTCCAAAAATGAATGCCAA
>JBBQKO010000080.1:0-15752 GCA_038327005.1 Chitinophagales bacterium
CTTTAAAATCATGATCAGCCATATTTAATAACAGGCTCCGCCCCATTGTGCCAAGCCCAATCATACCAAATGAATAATTTACTTCCTGCATGTTTTATATTTTTGGATGAATGTGTAAATTAAAAAAAATCAGCGCTTTATTACCGACTTTTATTTGCCTTAACAAATCAATTACCTCACCATAATTTTGCACCACCCCTGATGCCATCTTCATTTGAAACGATTGTAATATTTTTATCCAATTTGATATTAATTTTACCAGAGTTACCACCACCAATAAAAAGGCGATCATAATTGAATACTGACCTAAAAACCGCAATCATCTTGCGTATCCGCTCATTCCATTTTTCTTCTCCTTCATCTTCCAATGCTTTTTTACCGATGTATTTGTCGTAAACGACATTGGTGACAATTGGATGTTGAGAAAGTTCGAGATGGGGAAGCAACACCCCATTCAACAAAAGTGCCGAGCCAAGACCTGTACCGAGGGTAATCACCAGTTCAAAACCCTTGCCGCTCGCAATACCTAACCCCTGCATATCCGCATCGTTAATCACCTTTACAGGACATTCAAATTCGAGACATAACAAATTCTGCAATTCTACACTGTGCCATTTTGTGGGGGCAAGGCTTGGTGCTGAAAATACAATACCATCCTTTACATATCCAGGAAAACCTACCGATAATTTATCATACACAGGAAATTTATCCGCTAAATCCTTTAATGCTGCAATCAAGGTTTTAGGTCCGGGTAAAACGGGGGTGTCTACCGATTGAAAAACTGTTTGCAACTCTCCTGTAGTGTCTAAAAGTGCAGCCTTGATGTAGGACCCCCCAATGTCGATTGAAAGAATTTTGTTACCGGATATTGATTGATGCATACATTTTATTTGTGAATAGTGATATCAGTTTGGTTTTCAAAAACCTGAATTTTAGAAAAAAAATCATTCATAGCTTAGGCGGTCAGCTTTTTTTCACCAGTGCTAAACCTTAACCATTACCATTACCATAACCAGCAACAACCTGAAAATTTGTTTCCCGAATTTTGAGCGCTAAATTAAAGCACCCGAAGTTACTTCAAACCTATCATTTTTAGAAAATACATTGATTAAAAAAGGAGGCCTCTGATCAGATGATACATGTAATACACAACAACTGTAGCGATCCTAATTGCAATGCATTATTTAATCCAACAAACAAATGCATTTATTCTCCTATTTTATTTTTGACTTTAAAATTGCATTCCAATAAAGTTGAGCTGGTAAATGCTTTCGTCTACCTAAGCAGACTTCATATTGGTTCTAGATGACCGGGAAATAGGGGTATTTTTTAACCGATGATTTGATTCAATATTTTTTTACCGAAGTATATTGACTGACAGATATTAATCTCATATTTTTAAGCCCGATAAAGTATCCGAAAAACAAGTAACCTCCCGGCAAAGTACATGCGAATACTTTAATCTGACAAAGAAATTACAGGAAAGCATACCTCAACTGCTGACTGTTAATTGCTGCATACATACAAATTAAAAATATCAATCACGATGCACCCATTACCAAAACGCTTACATTCCATTGATGTCTTTCGGGCCATTACGATGCTATTCATGATTTTTGTAAATGATGTAAGTAGCGTAAAACAAATACCTGCCTGGATAGATCATGTGGATGCAAATGCAGACGGGCTTGGTTTTGCTGACGCCGTTTTTCCTGCATTTTTATTCATTGTGGGCCTATCCCTTCCATTTGCTATTAAAAACACGCTAAAAAAAAACGAGTCATTTTTCAAGATAGCTGGTTACATTATTACTCGTTCACTTGCTTTGCTGATAATGGGATTTTTTCATGTAAACGGAGAAAATTATAGTGCTACAGCAGCATTACCAAAATCTGTCTGGACCATCCCGCCGCAATTGGTTTTTTTCTGATTTGGCTCGACTATCCTGCAACGATTGCAAAAGGAAAAAAATACAGTTTGGTTATCGGTGGTATTCTTTTACTGTTTTTGATGGCTTTCCTTTTTAAAGGCGGCAACCCAACAGCACCCCATGGGATGCAACCGGAATGGTGGGGAATACTTGGCATTATTTGCTGGGCCTACCTGGTTTGCGCTACTATTTTTCTTTTAACGAAGGGAATTTATCTTTCCTTTTGAGCTGTCTTGCTATTTTTATTTTAATCAATATCTCCACTCATCTGAAACTAATAGATCTTCATCTTTTCGTTATTGGCGATGCCTCATCCGTTACTTTGGTGATGGCTGGAATGGCGGTTGCAGGCATCTATGAAAAAATGGCTGGTAAAGGAAATGATGCATCTTTATGGTTGGTACTTACTTCATCTGCTGTATTTTTCATCTTGGCAGGTTTCTTCATTCGCCCTTTTTCCGGTGGTATTTCCGAGATACATGCTACGCCGGCTTGTTTTTTTATCTGCACCGGAATCAGCCTCTTGATTTTTGAAATACTGGTCTGGTTGATTGACATAAAAGACAAAAGAAACTGGTTTCATTTAATAAGACCTGGCGGTACAAGTACGCTTACCTGTTACCTGGTGCCCTACTTCCTTTATTCGATTTTTAGCCTGATACATTTTAACTATCCTGCGTTTTTAAACCAGGGAATCGGTGGATTAATACGATCCTTTGCAATTGGCTTCTTGGTGATTGGCTTGGTTGGCTTCATTGAAAAATACAGGCTTAGATTAAAGATCTGACGGGAGAAATTGCAGCCGGACAAGCATTTACACTTTAGCTACTTTATAAGGAGCCGCCCTCAACCAGCATAGATTCGAGGGTTATTTCCTGAAGAAATGTATTGCCTTTGATGCAACTCATCATGCGTTTAAAGGCAAGTTTCCCAAGTTTATAACCACTGGTTTCTACATAGGTAATGGCGGGATTGTAAATAGTGGGAATAAATCCGTTGCTGATAGAAATAACTGCAATATCGTCGGGTACTTTTAAACCCATTTGATAAACAGCCTGCATAGCACCAATCAATATTTCATCTACCATGCAAAATATAGCATCCGGTCGCTCGCTTTCTCCAAGTGCTTTTAAGGTAATATTTTTAGCTTCTTCCACACTAAGCGGAAAGCCAATGATTAGATTGGTCCCAGGGGCATTGCTAATAAATGTTTGTTGAAAAGATTGAAGTCTTTTTTTTGAAATGGATAGATTAAGATGTCCGAATAATGCCAGTACATTTTTTTTATTTTTAGCTATCAATGCCGATGCAGCAATATTTGCAGCGGTTTTATCCGCCATACAAATCCTATTACACACTTCATAATCCGGCACCCTGTCAAAGAAAAGAACGGGAATATTTTGCTCCTGTAGTTTTAAAAAAAGGTCAATATTTTTTGTCTCCTGTGTGATGGAAACAAATATGCCGGCGATCCGGTTATTTTTCAGAAGTTTTAGGTTAACAGACTCTGCTTCTGCACTTTCACCCGACTGCACAATGAGTACAGAATACTGGTGCAGCCTTGCGTCCTGCTCTACTGCAGCAATAAAAGAATCATAAAAAAAGTTATTGATAGCAGGCACCATGATGCCAAAAATATTGCTGGTTTTATTGCGCAGGTGAACGGCAAAACTATTGGGTTCGTAGTCCATTACTTCTGCCAGTTCCTTTACTCTCCTTTTCGTTTCAGCAGAAATATCCGGATGGTTTTTTAAGGCTCTTGAAACGGTAGACACACTCAATTGCAACTTTTCTGCAAGTTTCTTCAGCGTACTGTTTTGTTGCATACTAAATCTCTATAATGATGTTACGAGTAATGTGAAATTAATGACTTTCTATATTTTATGAGGCTGGTTAAGATTGCTGGTAATCAAAATTTTCTGACAAGATTTTTTCGATACCTGCTTCGGTAATAGTGATGATGAGCGTATCCAGTTGTTTTGTTACAACCAATCCATCCTGCTCCAACAACTTTAAATGCTGCTGGATTATGCTCCAGTCCTGAAATTGCCTTAAAATAATTTCTCTCGGCCTACAGGGGTAAGATGCGGGATGAGGATCATGCCGGGTGATGGTAAATATAGTTTGCAATGTTTGGTAACGAGCTTCCATTCATTAAATATATTTAAAATACAGGTTTGTAAAATAAAATTTACTAACATTTCTAAAAGTAAAACGTGAACAGAAAGTTCAAAAGAAACAAAAACCCTTTACCAACAAAGGTTTACAAGTGAATTTTAATCCTAAAAAAATAGTTGCTAATTTTTTTTAGGAAGATTTAATTGTAATTCATACCCGCTGAAACCGAAAAATACGTAAAAAACATTCTGTTACTTCCAGGCATTTCTCAAAAATCGCAACCAGTTACCATGCATTATATTTTCAATATCGGCGCTGCTATATCCTCTTTTTAGCAGTAATGCGGGAATAGTTTGCAAATCAGCGATGGTATCAAGGTCATACGGACTTTGTTCTTTACCAAAACCACCGTCTAAATCGGTACCCAGCCCCACATGCAAAGTATTACCTGCAAGCTGGCAAATATGATCCATATGATCAATCATCGACTCAAGATTGCAGTGCATTTGTTCCGGTAAAGATTTGCCCCGAACCCAAGCTGGCACCATCATCCAGGCATCTAAGGCGCCACCGATTATGGCGCCTTTTTCAATCAATGCCTTTATCATCGAATTACTAAATTGCCGGTTGTGATTTACCAGTTGCCTGCAATTATTATGGCTTGCCCATATATGGCCATTAAAAATTTCCATGGCATCCCAAAAAGCATCATCGCATAAATGAGTGGCATCTAAAATTATATTTAACCGCTCCATTTCTTTCAACAATTTGATTCCTATTTCATTTAAATGTCCACTTGCATCGGTACCGTTGGCATATCGCCCGTGACCATAATGTGCAGGACCAATGGCTCGCAATCCATAGGCATGTGCAACCTGCAAATAATCAAGATTTACCAGCGAGTCGGCGCCTTCCAGACTTAGGATATAACCAATAGGTTTTGCATTGGCAGGTCCGGCTTTCATCCATAAATCAACGTGTTTTTCAAGTCCGGCAGGGTCCTTAATCATGACCATTTCGCCAGCGGACTCCATCGCTTTATACCAGGCCAATTGTGCTTGTGTGGCGGCCCATGCCTGCTCAGGCGAATGCCAGCCCGGCAGGGTGTTACCGGGTGCCACAAACCTTGCTATTTGCGTAGCTACCACCAAGCCGATGTCAGCTTTTCGCAATTGGGGCAATGCAACTACACCGCCTCCACGGCCTGGCAAATCAGTCAAGCCGTTTTCTCTTTCCCTGATTTCTGGTACGGATAAACGCAGGTCACGATTCCATTCTATGGCATTCATGCTGAGGTCTAAATGTGCATCAATTGTAAACATTGGTAGATTAATTATCTTTTGTAAACTGGTAACAGGTATCTCCTTGCTTCAGTATTCAGTCACTTTTTTGCAGAATTGAATTCGATGACAATAACTGACTGGTCAAATTTAAATTGAACATTTTCGTTTGCTACCTGCGGAAAGATTGATTGCACAGTCCACCGGTTTAACTCCTATTAATTCACGAATTATTAAATGGTAATTTTTCGCTTTCTTGCCACCACCTGCCACTCCTGGATGGCTGAATTATTTTCTATCAACACGGCTGTTTCGTAAAGAGCCACGGTTGGACAAATATGCACCGGCACTCCGTACAATATAGAACCCGGTTTATATAACGTTGCATTGGCCACTTTCAACACGAGGTGCTCTTCGCTTTGTGACACCGGAATAGCATCGGGCGAATTTAAAAAATGCACCCTTGGTAAAGGATTTTCGGCAGCTACTGACTTATGTCCGAGATCTGTTGTGATGGTGGTTTCATCAATGATGGAAATTACCCTGGTAACTACCAATGCTGCATAATCGAATGGCTCATCAGGCATGGTATGTTTGTATCCCCAATCCCAAAAGATAAATGTGCCGGGACTGCACTCAACATTTCTATTTCCGGCATATATGGGAAAGGTAGGCGAACCTCCGGCAACAATAATTAATTGGGCATCACTGAAGGCCTTAATTGTTTCTGCAAGAATGACTACTTTACTAAAGCCTTGTTCAATATGCTGCTTGCGGTGCGCCAAATCTGTATCACGTATTTGCCCATCATACGCATGCAGGCCAATCACTTTTATAGAGGGTAATAATTCGATTGCCTCAAACAATAACGAAGCTCTTTCCGGTACAATACCTGTGCGATTCATACCGGTATTTAAATCTATAAAAACCTCCATTGAAATATTTTTTTCAACGCCCAGTTTTGACAGTTGTTCTGCAGAATGTATATTATCAACCAAACAGGAAAAGCGGGTAGCAGGATATTGAATTAAAAGCTTAACAAAGCGCTCCGCTTTGGGGCCAACGGGCTGGTAAGCGAGCAATACATCCGGCGCTGCTATCATGGCAAGCATTTCTGCCTCTGCAATGGTGGCGCATTTAAATTTTGTAATACCTGCATCCAGCATCAGTTGGCATACTTCTGAAATTTTGTTGGTCTTAACATGCGGACGAAGGCGGTCAACATTATTATTGACCATCCATTTAAGCAATCGGATATTTTCAAGAACCCGTTCCTTGTAGATAACCAATGCAGGTGAATCGATGGTATCAATATTTTTAATTTCGTACCAATTCATGGGTTAATTTTTAAACAAATAAATGGTTACAAATTATACAATTAAAGTTCCTCAAAGTTACCAAAGTTGAACGGAGCGTCGCCACTAAAGTCGCACAAAGCTCAACCGCTAAGTTCATCATTTTTATGCCAGTTCAAAGATGCATTCAATTTCAACCGGGATGTTATCTGGAAGCGATCCCATGCCAACGGCGCTTCTTACGCCAATGCCATCATCATTGCCCCATACTTTTGCAAATAATTCGCTGCAACCATTAATCACATAGGGATGCTTTTCAAAATCGGCGGTGCAATTTACCATGCCTAATACTTTGATGACTCTTTTGATTTTATTGAGGGAGCCAAGGTTATGTTTAAGGGTAGCCAGAAGGGCCAACCCAACCTGCTGTGCTGCCTGTTTGCCTTCCTCCATATTCAGTTCGGTACCAACCCGTCCGATGATGAGTGAGCCATCTTCTTTAAAGGTTCCATGGCCGGAAAGATAACAGAGATTACCCACCACTAAAAATGGTTTGTACACACCGATAGGTTTGGGTGGAGGTGGCAACGTTAAGTTTAAGGCTGCAAAATTTTCGTCGGGAGTCATGTTGAGAAATTTATCAATGAATGAAATAATTAAGCATCAAAATTACGATTAGACCGGTTACAGACACCAATGTTTCCATTAAAGACCATGTTTTAATGGTGTCTTTTACGGATAGATTAAAGTATTCTTTGAACATCCAGAAACCGGGATCATTTACATGGGAAAACATCAGGCTGCCTGCACCGGTTGCCAGTACCATCAGGTTGGGATCTGCACCCGATGCAAGTATCATGGGTGCTACAATGCCGGCGGTTGTTAATCCTGCAACGGTGGCTGAGCCCAATGCCACCCTAATGATAGCCGCAATACTCCAGGCTGCAATCAATGGTTGAATATCCATGGTATGGAGTGTATCCGCAATCTGGATGCTGATACCACATTCAATCAATACCTGTTTTAATCCACCTGCACCACCTAATATTAAAATGATCATGGCGATGTCTTTAATGGCATCTGCCATGGGTTGCATTACATCTTTTATTTTTTTGCCTTTGTTTAAACCAAGACTGTAGCAGGCAAACAACAATGTAATGGTCATGGCAACTATAGGATCGCCAATTGCCTGCGCCAATTTTGAAAGTGCATTAGGTGTATGCACGGTTAGCGTTACAATGGTATTTATGGCAATCAACACCACGGGAAGCAATGCGGTAAAAACGCTGTTGAACATAGAGGGTAATTCCGCATCGGGAATATCTTTTCCCTTAAAAGTTTCCAATGGTTTTACTGTGTACTTTTTTAGCGTGAGCGCAAACAGCGGTCCCGAAATTAATATGACTGGTATGGCTACCAACAGACCGTACAATAGAGTGAGACCAAGATCGGCATTGAATTGTTTTACCAGCGCAGTAGGCGAAGGATGTGGTGGCAGGTAACCATGGGTAACTGATAAAGCGGCCAGCATTGGCAGGCCAATGTACACAGCAGAAATATTGTAGCGATAAGACAACGTAATAATCAGCGGTACTACCAACACGAATCCGGTGCCATAAAACAATGGAATACCAATGATGAAACCGGTCAGCAACAGTGCCCACATGATGTATTTTTTGCCAAACACGTTCATTAAGCCGCCTGCTATTTTTTGAGCGGCACCACTATCTGCAATGATCTTGCCCAGCATGGCTCCAAGCCCAAGAATGACAATGATAGAACCGAGTAAATCGCCGACCCCTTTTTGGATGGCATTGGTAATGGTGGCGATGTCCATCCGGTTGGCGAGGCCAATTAATATTGATACCAGAATAAACGCCAAAAATGGATTTAGCCTGGCCCAGGTAATTAATAATACCAGCAAACCGATACCAACAATAAGGATGATAAATGACATAGCAGGGAAAAAGATGAAGATTAAAGATATAGAATTTTTTATGCAGGGCGGGTGATTTGAGGTGGCGCTTCAAATCAATTTTCGAATTGCCAATCTTTTCTAGTTCCTCCTGCTCGTAAGCCATAATATCACTTTGCCATCCGATCATTGTCAGTATAAGTTTCGCCACATAGTGAAGAAATCAATTAAACGAAACAAACCAATTGCTCCTGTGGAAGTGGCCTGGAACAAACAGTGCAATCCTAAAAACAATCATGGTCAGCCCTTTAAAGTCCTCCTAATAAATTTTGTCGCTCTTTACTGTGGTATAAAATCCTTTTGCTTTAAAGTCGATGAGGATGAGATTCCTATCCACCCTGATTTTTAGTTTCGTATCAGTTTGCAAAAAGGTTTTGGATTCCCCTGATTGATCCTTTAATGCTTCTCCAAATTTTACCACCGGGGTTTCACTGGCACCTGGCAATAAATTAAACTGGTGATTCACACCGGATAACATTTCATTGTCCTTACCATTGATGCTGAAAAAAAAAGTGATTTTAGTGTTTTGAAACTAGTTGGTAGGACTTTTGTAATTGGAAACTATTTCTGTATTGGATAATGCAGTGGCTTCTATTTTACCTTGTATCACTTTGTTTGAGAAAATACTATATGCCGGTGATTCATAAACTGGCTGTTGCGTTTGTGTTTTCATAATAATCAGCATAAGGAATAACGCTAAAAATAACATTTAAAAAGACATGATATTTTATACAACAAGCGTTAATAATTTGAACATTGATGTTACAAAAAGCTGTGCCATTAAAGGCAGGCAAATTACGTTGCAGTAGCTATCACCAACAAAGTTATTTATTCTGAATACCCTATTGTTACTTGTATCGCACACCAGATATCCCTTTCAAACAAATCCATATTGCCTCAACGGGCAAATTTGCGGATGATACAGACAACTGAACAAGAGATTTAAATCGATCTATTTTGATTTACCAAATTCATCTGCCATTTTATTCAAAGCTGCCTCCGCAATACTCTGCTTGCCTTCATCAACAATAATCCGGTAGCGAAAGCTAACGGACTCTCCTTTTTTAAGCGAGAGATTTTTAGATGATTTACCATTGGTAAATACTTTTTCACCCAGCGGATTGGCTGCAAATAAACCATATCCACGGGCATGCCAAAATGTAGGATAATTAGGATTGGCAGGATGATCCATTATCGTTACACTAATTGAGTCATTCCCCATTTTACCATACACTTTGCACCAACGGCCCCTGCTACTCCATACATCATCGCCCTGCTTTCCCTCACTGCTTACATAATTACCATTTGCAACAATATCTGTTCCTCCTTTTATGATGGTTACAGTCCCTTTATCATCGGTAAATTTCTGATCCTTATCCGTTGGCATTTGCAAAGCATGCGCCAGCCTGATCCCAAGCATTCCATCTTTCACATCTGTAAAAAGTGCATCTACAGTTGCCGTTAAAACTGTTATTCTGTCGATGATGCGTTGATGTTTGGTTCCGCTAAATTCAAAGCGGGTATTTTCTTCTATTAACACATCATTGTTTTGATTGGTCCAATTGGCATGGTAAGATAAGATACCTGTTGAGCCATTTGATAGCTCTGTTATTTTATCCGTT
Organism: Chitinophagales bacterium; assembly: GCA_038327005.1. Classification (GTDB taxonomy): domain Bacteria; phylum Bacteroidota; class Bacteroidia; order Chitinophagales; family Chitinophagaceae; genus Ferruginibacter. Next base: position 10,221 of record JBBQKO010000080.1, read on the forward strand.
TTTATCCAGCCATATTTATTTTTCCTTTCTGTGGGAATTGCGTAGGAATTATTCCAGAAATCAAGTCCGTTTAAATTTTCATAATTAAACCAGATGCCGATGTGGTGTGGATGATCATTAGGATCACCAGGTTGAGGATTTAAAGGGAAGCCCCTGGTAACAACTGTTCCATTCGCTGAATGCACGGGATAAAGCACTGGCTTTTCCAATGTATCGGGATATAGAAAACTGGTGAATAATTTTCCAGCAATAAAAACATCTACTTTTTTTTCCGTTGCAGAGCGTACAATTTTTACAGGTTGCGCTTTTTGTGCAGTCAGGTTTAAGACGGAAGCCGCACAAACAAAATGTACAATTAAATTTTTGATGATAGAGGGCATAGTAAAACTATTTAGAGCAGATTGATGAATGAAAGCAAATCGTTGATACCCTGGCGCAATCAAATTGAATTAACTGATTCAATAATTTACCACCAGCTATTAAATTCAGTATTAAAAGAGAATAGTATTCGTTGCTGCGATATTGACCGATACCAGGATATATTGTTGCATTCATTGTTATGATTTTATTTACAGCTTAATCAATAAACCAGTTACAATTGCAAAGCCGATACTCATTAAAGTACCCACCACCAGGTATTCTGTTTTTATTTCGGGACGATCTCTTTCATTAAACCGGATGATGCCTTTTGCAGCAACCAGTAATCCAATGGCAGAATACTGGCCCTCTATAACAAAAATCAGAATTACCATACGCTCAATTATTCCGATCCATTTACCGGCATTGGCCAGACTTTCAGCATCCGCAATTTTATTGCGCCAACGGCTTGTAAACTGTCCAATTAAAATACCGGTTGGAGTAGCTAGAAAAACAAAGGCGGTGATGGTTTTCCAAAAAGCAGGCTGTTGATTTAATTGCTGCATTGCGTCCATTACTTGCTGCCATTTTATAAAACTAAAATACCAGCAAACAATAATCACCCCAAAATGCAATAACTGATCCGTCAAAAAATAAAGCACTGTTGGCTTTTGATAGGATTTCCATCCATCGATGAGAGTATGCGTAATTAAAATAACGATTGCCACCAGCCAATACTGCCACCCGATCATTATCCAGGCCAACAAGGCTGTAACCAGTCCATGCAGGTATAACTTCCCAGAGGTAAAATGCTTTTCAGTACGGTCATCCACCCAGCTTTTTGGTTGCAATATAAAATCGCTGATTAGGTGCGACAGTATTAATTTTGTTAGCCAGACTATTTCTATTATCATGATAATTGATTAACAATGTTTTGAAATTGCTGTAATAACTTTTCAATTTCAGCCCATCTGCCCGAACCAACATGCTGATGGATCGTACTTTTTGATTTCTTAAGCTTTTCAGCTACTACTTGCTGTGTTTGTCCCTTGAGCAATTCAAAAATTACGGTGGCCTGCTTGGAAGTCATCACCTTAAAAATAGCATTGATATAGTCTGCAATTACCTGTAGTCCTTCATGTGCGAGTGCATTAGACGTACTGATAGCCAGCCTGGTATTGGTTTTTGAAATTTCATCAAACGTTCGGCCCGATAAAACAAAGGCCTCTCCTTTTGCATTACTCAACATTTTTATTGGTGCTTTTACGGCACCAATTCCGACACTGATCCGAATGTCGGTTGCTATATTTTCATCGTTACCCGGCGATATACAAATGGCTGCAGTTCTACACAACAATGCTGTTTTTAGAGAAACTGCTGCATTTTTCTGATATACCTGAAAACTATCGCCCCTGTAAAATTCATACTGATAAGGCGACAATACATCCTGTAACATCATTAGCAGCTTTTTTTCTTTAGCTGCTTTTAGTTTGGTGGAGTTTACTATATCTCCGGTGATAACTGCTTGAATAGCCATTGTTAATAATTGCTTGCATGTAAATATACAGCTTTCATATTGATTCGTATAAATAGACGAACTTTTAATTAATTCGTATAAATGAACGAACTTTTAAATAATTCGTATAAGTAAACGAACTTTTGATTAATTCGTATAATTAAACGAACTTTTGATTAATTCGTATAAGTAGCCGAACTGGAAATCAGTCAATATCACTACAACTATTTTTATAAAATCCGTGTAATCATTCAATTTAAAAACCAGGTAGCTACTCCAATAAATTTAAAGAGCAGTTAGAGATCGTAACTAATATCCGACAAACAGATAACAGCTTCCTGCTGTAAATAATCTCCGAAGCTTTACCTGCTATTTGCTTTTAAATGCCGGCATTGATTTAGAGTTGCCATCATGTACAATTTCAATAAACCAAAACAACGTAAGCCGGTTATAAGGAAAGCAATTATACCCCGACAGTTGCAACTAAAATGAAGCTCCAAGTAATAAATGACTAAATTTGCTTGTTAAAAATTACCTCCGTCAAATCAACCAATTAAAACAATGAACCTTCAAACAATATTTAGTAAAATAAAAACCAACTGGAAGAGTATTATTGTTTACAGCTTTCTATTACTAATCATTTTCAATCCAACAGCGAAGTCATGGCTGCTTCAACGATTGATTTCAATCGGGTTCTTCAATGCTACAATCAAAAAAGAAGGCCTGGCTGAAATACCTGAAAACATCGCATTTCTATACACAACACAAGATGGCAAAACCGCTAATATTTCTGAACTAAAAGGGAAGGTGGTGTTTATCAATTTCTGGGCATCGTGGTGCCCGCCATGCCGGGCTGAAATGCCTTCTATCGCTGCTTTGTACCAAAAACTTCAAAAGGACGAACGATTTGTCTTTCTATTGATAAATGAAGATGATGATCCGCAAAAAGCAATAGATTATCTTGAAAAAAATAATTTCAATCTTCCAATTTATAAACAGGCAGGCGAAGTGCCCAAAGCAATTTTCAGCGGAACTTTACCTACCACAATTGTGATCGATAAAGAAGGGAAAATTGTATTGAAAAAAGAAGGAATGGGAGGCTATGATTCTGACTCATTTATTAAGCAGTTAAACGATCTGCTGTAAAGCTTAACAGATGCGCCCAAATACGATAACCTCTCATTGCATTTTTGTTATTATCAATTACAGTTCCCGGATCTTAATATTTTTAAAGAACACTTCATCGCCATGATCCTGCAATAAAATATTACCTTCTTCCAACTCCCCGAAGGTTGGGTATTTTGAATACTTACTATATGCAACCAACGCCTTCCACATTTGCGTGCCACGCTCATATTCTACTATCTTTTTATCATTCAGATAATGGGTTACTTTATTCCCGTTTACCTCAATACGTGCAGTATTGAAATCTGACTTCCGGAAAAACTTATCCTTGGGTGCAGGAATTAGATCATATAAAGAACCCAGAGTGCGATTGCCATTTACACCCAGTTTGGCATCCGGATGAAGCTGGTCATCCAATAGCTGAAACTCACATCCAATGGAAGAACCTTCGCCTCTATTCAAATCGGTATCTACAAAATATTTAATACCGCTGTTAGCCCTGTCCGTAATTTTAAAATCTACTGTCAGCTCAAAGTTTTTGTACTTTTTGATGGTAATTATATCGCCACCGTTGGTACTTTCTTTTCCGCCAGCGCCTACCACATTTAAGATACCATTGCTAATGTTCCAGCCTTTTTCCGGAAAGGCAGTTAATTTAGCACCTCTCCAACCTGTAGTTGTTTTTCCATCCCATAACAATTTCCAACCTTGCTTTGCCTCTGCGGGAGATATTGAATTGTCGATGCAATTTGCCTGGTAAACAGCATCATTGGCAGGGGTAAGAAATTGCCCAATATTCTGTGTACAAATCCTGATGTCTTTCCATTGAACCGTTTTGCCCTCATCTGTTGGTTTATCAATTGCGTGCACCTGCAAGGCAATAAAACCTTCAGCAGCTTCCGGCAAATTATCCAGTATATCTGCACAAGGCACGCCATTCAACCAGGTTCTTACCTGGCTGCCATTGGCCTCAATCCGTGCCAGATTCCATCCGTTTGCCTTGAAGGCAGTTTTAGATGCAGGATTTTTTTCCATTGGATACAGCCAACCCCTGCGGGCCTCATCATAAATTCCGCCGCTCCATGCTCTTGGTGAAGGATCTATTTCAAACTGGTATCCGTGTACACGGCCATCCCTGTATTCTTTGGTGCTCAAACTACGAAATTGTACCCCGGAATTCAATCCATCTTCTACCTTAAAAGCAAATTCAAGTATAAAATCACTGTAACGCTTACCCGTAGTTAAAAATGTATTGGGAGTTTTAGATTTAGAAGTACCTACTATCGCACCTTCTTTCACCCTATAGTCTGCGGTTCCATTTAGTTTATTCCAGCCCTTTAAATCTTTCCCGTTAAAAAGCGTTTCCCATTTTTGCTGCGAAAAACCAGTGTTGAAAATGACAGCGAGTAGCATTAAAATCGACATTCTTTTCATACGTATTATTTTATTTATTAAAGATTAGATATTCCTATAGCTATAAGCAATGGTAAAGTTATTGTATTGGATGTAAACTTTAAAAGCAAACATGCACACAAAAAATAAAGCGCAACACTTTCAAAGGGCACCTATAAAATGTCATATACCGGCTTAAAGCTTTTGAAAATAAATCATTGGTTATAGGGCTTGGTTTTCCAGACCAACTGAACAATTTTAAACATTTAAAATTGACGCAATACTTTTCTCCATAACAACGGTGGGATACACCACTTCAAGCCTCGTAAAACAGGAAGCAAAATTATTCTGTAATGATTGATATTTGATGTTATTTTTGTTCTATATGACCATCGTAGAAATAGCAAAGCAATTAGGTGTAGCTCCTTCAACTGTTTCGAGGGCATTGAATAACAGTCACCAGATTAGCCAGGAAACAAAAGACAAAGTAAATGCACTCGTTAAGCGGATCAATTTTCACCGCAATCCGCAGGCATCCAGTCTTAAAATTGGTGCTACCAAAACCATTGCAGTAATAGTGCCGGATGTATCGAATTATTTTTTTACGCTGGCGCTGAATGCAATTGAAGAAATTGCCAACAACAACAAATACCACGTATTGATTTACCAAACCCACGAAAGCCATGACAGAGAGGTTGAGATCATCAATGAATTGAGTAATGGCAGGGTAGACGGGGTTATTATATCGGTAGCCGGTAGTGCAGATAAAGACTTTAGTCACATCGAAAATCTAAAACAACTGTTGCCCGTGGTTTTTTTTGACCGGGTGATTGACAAACCAGAAATTCCAACCATAACCTGCAATGACTGCGAAAGCGGGCTGGAAGCCACCAAACATTTACTTGAAAAAAATTGCCGCAATATTTTATTCCTCGGCATTTCAAAACAACTTTCCGTAACCAATGAAAGATTACAGGGCTTTTTGGATGCCCACCTTGCGCACAATTTAAAGGTTGATGCCAATCAAATTTTACTTTGTGAAAACGAGGCGATTGCCACAGAGGCGATTAAAAAAGCTTTGCAAAAGAACAAACCGGATGGTGTGTTTTCATCAGTTGAGCGGTATACGCTGATATTATATG
>JBBQKO010000081.1:0-15746 GCA_038327005.1 Chitinophagales bacterium
GGTAAATGGGGCGTGTATATTAAAAATGAAGAAGATGAAAATCTGGTGCAGCTTGATAAAGTGCCGGCCATATTTTTAAGTGAAATGCTGGCAGCAGTGCAGGCGATAAAAGCTGTTGAGAAATAGGCGTGGATTATTACAGACATCCAAAATGGGAAGTGGCTTTTATGATTTGTACTCAGGCAGTAGTACTGAGATTAATCTGGAATGCAATTATTAGCATTAAAATATAACAAGAGCTAAAGATATGGAGTTGATTTAAATCAACGATTGGTTGGAAGGTGTCGATATAAGCAGTATTTTTCGTCAAAAAAAAATATTTGCTTGCAACAAAAAAGGGTAGCAAACTTAAATTTGGTACCCTTTCCTATCAATTAATATCTGCTAATATTATTCTATAAACTTTTCTTCTCTTGTCAACTGTCCGGCCTCATTAATCCCCTCAATCGTGACACGAATTTTTTTGCAGTTATCGCTGTTAAAAAAAGGAATGGTTACACGCCTGGTAACTTTATCAAAGAATAAATTCGGGTTCCAGTAAAGGGTAGTGCGGTAATCTTTTACATCGGCTTCCGGATTTTTTTCATAATCAGGGGAGTAAAATTCTTTGATTACAGAATACCCGTTGATTAAAGCAAATGGTAATCCTTTGATATCGGAATTGGCACTGGCTCCCTTCTTGGTATAAACCGCAATGGCTCCGCCAGATCCACCGCCCATTGCGCCAAAAAATGGCGGTCTGAATACTTTAATCATTGCCACATCATTCATATTAATGGATTGTAGGCTTTGGACGTCTGCATTTACTTCATTTAGAAAAAAGCTGGTAGCACTTCCCCGCCAGGTTGCACCGCCATCTCCTGTAGTTGAAATTTGCAAACCGGCTACTTTACCCTGCAAATAAGCAAAAACACTCATGGCCGATTTGGCAAACGGATCGTCCTCAGTAGTAAAAGTGTAACCATCTCCGCCACTAAAAAATCCTGAGGTATATTCCTCATCCATTTTTTCTTTTAGTGATTTGGTTCTGCTTTTTAACTGTACGGTTTCCAATGTTCGTATTTTATTAAATTCCACCTGGTTCCGTTGCAGGCTGGCCATAGTACTGCTTTTAATAATTACAGCGCTGTCGGTTTTTTCCGCCACATTCAATGCTGCCAGGCTGGCCATTGACTGCACGGGCGTTTTTACAAAACTACTTTTAAAAGAAAAACTTGCTGAGGTGGTCAGGGTTTTGTCTTTATCATTATTGAGCTGATAGTACAATTTGGCAGTATCAAAAAAGTACAATCCATCCTGAAGAAACTCTCCTTTGCTACTGACTGGCATGCTGAAAATATTGGTACCCCCGTTTTTGGTTTTTAATACACCGGTCAGTGCTTTTTGGTACAATAATCCTTTCGACAAGCCCAGTATTTTGCCATCGATGGAGAGGTAGTTTTCCGGCATATTATTGATGACCGGCCAGTTGCTTGCCAGTACATCATCCCATTTAAAACGACGCCAGCCATTGGTCATCATTACCAGGTCGAGGTGTTGCCGGATCGAATCGGTATCGCCTGAAAAATAGTAAGCAGGGTTGTAAATCGTTCCTTTTAAATCGCTGCTCATTAAGAGTTGCGAATAAATGCTCTCTTCATTTTTTGTAATCGGGTTAAGTCCGGCATCGGTAACCGAGATGGATAAATTACACAATAGATTATCGCCCACATCTATCTGCAGGGTATTGCGTGCTCTTTTGGCAAGGCTTTTTTCACCGGAATGTAAATCCGTTATAAATGAATAATTGCCGTGATTGATAAAAACAATCCGCTCTGCTACGGGCATATCTGCCGCATTAAATATCGTTAACTGAAGCACACCATTGGGCAGGCTGTCTGTTTCAATTGGTGCAGCGATACTCGTTTTTTTGCTAAGGTTTATCCTTGCACTGTACACCATTCGCTGGCTCATCTGGGCCACCACATAAAAACTAGTGAAAGCGGCACTGACCGTATCAGGTCTTTTAAGGGTGTAGGTAAGTTGATTATCGGAGAGCATAGTGCTTAGTACCATTCCATCTGCTTTAACTGATGGCAAAGCCGTTTCACGTGCTACACCTTTTTTATCTTTCCAGATGGCTTTATATTTTTCTCCTGCCAGGGGCTGTAAAGTGCAATAGCCCATGCCATCATGTAACGCCGAAAACGAGGTGATTTTTTTACCTTTTCCATCTACAATGTCTCCCTTTACCGGAAAGGGGGTGCCATAGTTGTCGGTAGCTTTAAATGCAAGCCTGGATGATAGTGAACTTACAAGATCGCCGCCTTCCGGGAAGAACTGGAGGTCGTAAGTAAGCACAACCGGTGATTTCTTTACCGGTGTTTTTGGGATGATCTGTATGGGCTTAAGATATAATAAAGAGGAATCGAAATTCAACATCCAACTGGTATAAGCCCGAATAAAAAGACGGGAAGTATTGAGGGAATCGGATAATTCAAAATGCGACGCTGCTCCCGATTGCAATACTGGCAACATTTTTCTTTGCAATGTATTTCCTTTTTCATCCATCAATTCTGCGTACATCGTTTTGCTAAATGCGGCGGGAAGATTATCGGCTGTGAGGTAGGCTTTGAACCAGATCGTTTCGCCGGCATTGTAATAAGCCTTGTCAAAATGTAAATAAATTTTTTCCTGCGGGAACCTGGTATCCAGAATATTTACGAGCGAATCAATATAAAATTGCGCCCGTACGATGGAGCTGCTGCAGGTTAGGATAATCAGTAAAAAAACAATTCGGGAAAGCTTAATTTTTGTCATACCAGTAAATGTGGTTTTTTAAAAAAACAAAATAAGTTATTCGGAGCAGATTACCTGATTGCAAAATGCTAAAATGAATATAAAAAATGCATGCAATACGACTTCTTCGGCTGATATAAATAATGTAGCCAAACGATCGGGCGTACGGAGACCTTAGTTATGTTTGCCGCCTTGGTGGCTGCAGATCATCGGTTCCAATGCTACTGATGTCTTTTTCATCAAAAGCATCTGGCTTTTTCTCAAGTACAGATTTAATGATCAGGTAACCACCAAATGCACTTACAAGGCCTATTAACATAATTCCCAAAAAATTTTCTTTGATGTCATTTTCCTGGGTATAAAATCCCATTCCTAAAATCACCCCAAACATTTCAGCCCCAATCCAGGCAAGCACCGTATAAAATTTCCAAAGGCCGGGTTTAAGCCCTTTTTGAATGGCTAATTTTCCCATTTTTTTACAAAGGAAAATAAGCGCAATAATTTCTAACATTTCGTTTTATTTATGAGTTGAAGGTTGCTGTTTGCTGGTTTTTCAAATGTCAACGTAAGTACTTAATGCTAAGCTAACGGCTGTTGCAAATATAAAAAACATATGCGTTGCTAATTCGTATTCCTTTCCAACAAAAAACCGAAGTCTTACTAGCTTCGGTTTATGTAAAATGATTGAATGCTAATTACACCAAGTCAATATCAAAATTTACCAGTTGCACAAATTCTGCTAATCTATCGTCAATATCTTTTTTGGTGATTTCTCTCAATCTGTTGGGACCAAATTTTTCTACACAAAAACTGGCAAGGGCGCTTCCTACAATAATGGCGGTTTTCATATTGCCAAAGCTGATATCGCCTGTTTTTGCAAGATACCCCATAAAGCCTCCTGCAAATGTATCGCCAGCACCAGTTGGATCAAATACCTCTTCCAAAGGTAATGCGGGTGCGAAAAATACACGGTCTTCATGAAACAGCAATGCGCCATGTTCTCCCTTTTTGATGATTAAAAATTTGGGACCCATTTCCAATATTGCTTTAGCTGCTTTTACCAATGAGAACTCGCCACTCAATTGTCTTGCTTCCGCATCGTTGATCATCAATACATCAACTTTTTTAAGTACTGCTAATAGATCTGGCATTGCAATGTCCATCCAAAAATTCATGGTATCCATGGCAATTAACTTCGGTCTTACTTTTAATTGATTAATAACACTCAATTGTATATTGGGGGATAAATTACCCAGCATTAAAAATTCTGCGCCCTGGTAACTATCCGGTACGATTGGGTTAAAATCTGCCAATACATTCAGGTCGGTCACCAATGTATCCCGGTTGTTCATATCCAAATGATATTTACCGCTCCAGAAAAATGATTTTTTGTCGGGCACCACTTCTACACCTTCCAATTGCACGCCGCGTTTTTTCAGCTCTTCCAGTTCTTCCTGTGGAAAATCGTATCCGATAATGGAGATTTGATGAATGGTATCTACAAAATTGCTTGCTGAATAGGCAACATAGGTTCCGGAGCCACCTACAATTTGATTCACTTTTCCGAAAGGAGTTTCAATGGCATCGAACGCCATGGTTCCAACTGAGATTAAAGACATGATATTTTGTTTAATTTTGCCAACCAGGAAATTGGAGTTGAATGTTTAAAAATTGATGCAAAAGTAGTGGATTATCAAGTGTTTTTGCCAAGTAGCTGTAATTTTTTAAACAAAGCGGGTGAGCTTACAGTCAATACAAAATCAGGTTCAAATTTGAGGCTTAATATTTGGAGCATTGCCTCTGAATGGTTGGTTTAAAAAGCCAATCCTATAAATGCACAATGAGGATAGAAAGTTAAAAGTGCCATTTCCATAATGGTTTAATAAGTTCAATGATACCGGCACCGGACAGCATTGACATTTTTATTTACCCGGTGCGCTTTTAAAACACGTTAAATATGTTAATACAAATACATCCCGAAAATCCGCAACCCCGGTTAATTAAGCAGGTGGTGGAATGCCTTAAAGATGGGGGCGTAATAGCGTATCCAACGGATACGATTTATGGATTAGGTTGCGATATCATGCAACACAAGGCCATTGAAAGAATTTGTAAAATAAAAAATATTGATCCGCAAAAAGTGCAGATGTCTTTTATTTGCAGCGACCTCAGCCATTTAAGCGATTATACCAAAAGCATTGATACACCCTTATACAGAATGCTGAAAAATTACCTGCCCGGACCTTATACCTTTATACTACCCGCCAGTAAACTGGTACCTAAAATATTGCAAAGCAAAAAAAGCACCATTGGTCTTCGTGTACCCGATAATGTGATCTGTCACCATATTTTAGATTTAATGGGCAATCCCATTTTAAGCACCTCATTACCGGGCGAAATGGTAGAAGATTATACTGATCCTGAAATCATACATGAGAAGTTTGAAAATCTGGTTGATTTTGTAATCGACGGCGGTATCGGTGGCATGATACCATCCACTATTGTAGATTGTACCACGGATGATTGGGCAATTACAAGAAAGGGGAAGGGAGAATGGGAAGCGTAAGACATTTGTTATTGTTGGGAGATTAATAAAATAATAGTGGAGTGGAAATAGGTGGGTGATGATCTTTACTCAGGTCAACAGATTGTATTTGAACTTTTGTTATTAGCAGGCAAAAAGAAGTGCCGGCTTTTTCCGACACTTCTAAACTTAATATACCATGTTAACCTTAACTACTTTGTTGAATTTCTTTGCCTTTCAATTTCCTTAGTTCCTATCCCTGTTATTGTGTTTTTTGCGAACAATCTTTCTGCTGATCTGCCTTTGATCCTGACGAATTTCTTTTTTTTCACCCGGTGTAACTACATCATCCGACTTTGCTTCCTTTACATCCTGGCGAATTTCTTTTTTATCATTTAATATATTTCTTGTTTCAGCTTTTGTAAGCTCTCCGCTTTTTACACCTTGTTTAATACGGGCATTTTGGTTGCGATTCGTTTTTCTAATTTGTGCTTCTGCAGTGCTAATACCGAGAGCGAAAATGATTGCGGTTGCGAATAATAATTTTGATTTCATACTGTTGTTGGTTTTAGGTGGTGGTTGATAATGATTGAATGATTAAAATCTTTTTTGCCTGTCATGTTTTTGGAAGCAACTATTTCTGTTAAGCCTTCTGTTATCTTTTCTCAGGTCAGCTCTTTCCCTCGGACCTATCCTGCCGTCATTTGCTTTATAACGTATGGCTTCATTGCGCAATTGTGCTTTTTGTGCATTTAATCTGGCAGCTTCCCGGTGAGTGAGTTGTCCACTTTGTACTCCCTGCTGTATGCGTTGTTGTTCGTCTTGTAAACTGCGGTTGTTTTGTGCAGTTGCACTAATAGCTGAAACGCTTAACAGGGCTACAAAGGCTATGATGAATCTTGTTTTCATAATAATATTTTTTTAAGTTTTAAATTCAAATGAACCGGTTACGCATATACAGACGGGGCATGGGGATAAAGGTTTAATGGGTAGTAAAAATTTTTTAAAAAAAATCATGCAGCAAAATGATCGGTGAGCCTGTAATTGGAGAAGAATCAGGCATTAATTTCCTAACGGAAAAGTAGTTTGCATCATGGAATTTATAGATAGAACGGGATCCTGTTCAGTTACCAGGCGGAAGATTAATTGGCGGAAAAAAATATTTCAAAGTTGCAGCCATCAAAAGAATTGACATTTTCTGCTGTTGTAAATTTATCCTAACTGGCCGGGTAAAATATTGAAACTTTTCCGATGGTATTTACAAATGCCAAAATTTTCAATAGCAGTTCTGTGTACTGCTGTTCCATAGGCTTTATTTTGATCCCAACCATATTGTGGAAATTCTTTATGCAGTTGTTGCATGTATTCATCCCGGTAAGTTTTGGCTAAAATACTCGCTGCTGCTATCGAAGTGTATTTGCCGTCACCCTTAATAATGCATTCATGAGGGATGTTGGCATATGACTTAAATCGATTGCCATCTATCAACAATAAACCCGGTTTAGTTGTTAAGTGATTGATGGCATTGTGCATGGCTTTATACGATGCCTGTAAAATATTAATCAGATCTATTTCATCATTATCAATGGAAGCAACTGCAAAGGCAATGCTTTCGTTTTCAATAATGGGTCGCAGTAGATCTCTTTGATGTTCTTTTAATTGTTTACTGTCATTTAGTAATGGGTGGTGAAAGTCGGCCGGTAATACAACTGCTGCTGCAAATACAGGACCGGCATAGCAACCTCTGCCTGCTTCATCAAGTCCGGCTTCTATATGAATGGTTTGGTAAAAAGGTAATAACATGTGTTTAACAAAAATTAACTAAAGGAATAAAAATACAATTCATTGTGGAGAAACAATGAATGCTGAACTAAATTTGCATCCGCAATGAATAATACGATGAAAAATGAAATGACTTTTCGCTCTTCCTCCCGGGCAGTGGCTATCTGGTTGATGATTGGTGTAGCCATGATTGTGATACAGGTGCTGATTGGCGGCATTACCCGTTTAACGGAATCCGGCCTTTCTATTACCGAATGGAAACCCATTACCGGAACCCTGCCACCACTCAATGATATTGCGTGGCAGATAGAGTTTGACAAATACAAAGTAACCGACCAGTTTAAATATGTACACCAGAATTTTACGATGTCTGAATTTAAATCCATTTTTTTCTGGGAGTGGTTTCACCGGGTATGGGCACGACTGATGGGCATGGTATTTTTAATTGGGTTTGTTTATTTTCTAATCAAAAAGAAATTTAGAAAAGAAATGATCCTGCCTATGGTCATCCTCTTTGTACTGGGCGGCATTCAGGGTTTTATTGGGTGGTTTATGGTAAAAAGCGGGCTGGTACCTGAAAAATATTTTGTAGGACATGTGGAACTGGCCACGCACTTTATAGCGGCACTCGGTTTATTAAGTTACACCTTATGGTTTGCATTGAAGTTCCTCGTTGGGCCTGTGCAAAAAATTGCAAACGCTCCGCTGCAAAAATTATTGGTTGGGATATTAGCCGTATTGATTGTGCAACTAATATATGGTGCATTCATGGCGGGTATGCGGGCAGCCGTAATTGCGCCCACCTGGCCGGATATCAATGGCAAAATGTTGCCGGTTGGGTTAAGTGAGCTTACACCATGGATGAGAAATTTAGCCTACAATCCCATTATGGTTCACTTTATACATAGAGGGATTGCGTACCTGCTTTTTGTAATGGTGTTGTTTTGGTGGTTTAAAGCAAAGGCCATCAAGGGAAATAAATTATTTACGAATCTGCGTCTTTCAATGATACTGCTGATAACGCTGCAGGTTGTATTGGGGATATTTACGGTACTAAATGCTACTGATAATGATCGGCTAGTTTGGCTGGGTGTAGCTCACCAGTTTACTGCAATGTTGGTAGTGTTGACATTGATAAGTTTACTATTTGTTGTAAGAAAGTCTCGTGTGTATTAATTGCTGGTTTTGAGTTAAGTGTGGATGGTGAATGATTAGTAAAACGTGAAATGTGAAAGATGGCCCGATAAATTTGAGGTGGTCAATATTTCACCATCCAAAGATATCGGAAAAGTATTCAATAGAATACCGTGTTTACGCCCAAAGGTTTTTATTCTTCTTTTTCTACTTTTATTCTTCAATTGGCTACATATCAAGTTGTTTAATGGGCGACTTTTTAATGGGCACTCAATAATTTTCTTAATTTACAGTTTCTTTTATGATGCTTCAGCTTCTTCCGCTGCCTCAATTTCTTGTTCATTGAATCAACCTTTATCTTATATCGCACCTTAGCCACAGTAATTTTTTTTTACTTTAATCGTTGTACATTTAGCAAAACGATTTTAATGCGGCCTTTATTCAACAACATCTTTTATTTCTTTCCACTTCAACTGTTAATCCTACATTTTCGTAAGTACCAGATACTTTTGATTTTTTGGTGGGTTTTGGTAAGTGCTGTTAACAGTGGTTTCATGAAAAGCTTCGGTGCAGATTCGTTATTTTTTGTACCAGAGTACATGGGTAAGGTAGATGCATTGAGTGCTGCATTAGTTGGTATTGCTGTGGGCGTATTTTTTATGAGTTGGAATATCACCACCTTTATTTTACATACCAAGCGGTTTAAATTCCTTGCTGCTACATCCAAACCGTTTTTAAAATATTGTATCAACAATTCAATCCTGCCCCTTGCTTTTCTCATCTTCTATTTAATAAAGGCCATTCAATTTAATTTATACAAAGAATTGCTCACCAGTACTGAGTTGATGTTTTTAATAATTGGATTTTTAGGTGGACTGGTTCTATTGATTGCTTTCTCATTTGCTTTCTTTTTTGGGGCCGACAGAACGATCCTTCGATCCATTGCACCTGTTATTGCAAGTCCCGAGCATTTTAAAAAAGTGTATAATCCTGCTGTATTATCCAAATCGGATGGCTTTGGTTTAAAGGTCAGTTATTTTGTAACCGGACGGTTTAGATTTAAAAAAGCACGACCGGTTGGGCATTACAGTGAGCAGTTTTTGGATACTATTTTTAAACACCACCATTTTGCAGCAATGGTAGTGATGATATTGGCCTTTATGTTTTTAATTACCGGAGGCTTTTTTCTGGATATTAAATTTTTTCAGGCGCCCGCCGCTGCCAGCATCCTTATTTTGTTTGCAATAATGGTGGCAGTTATTGGCGCACTTACTTATTTTTTACAAAGCTGGAGTGTATTGTTTTTGATTGCCTTTGTAATGCTGTTGAACTTTTTGTACCAACTCGAAATTATTGATCCACGAAACAAGGCTTATGGACTTAATTACAATAACAAAAGCGAACGGCCGGCTTATTCCAAACAATCTTTACAGGCATTGGTTACACCTGAGTTGATTGGCCGTGACAAAGCGAATATGATGGGTATTTTGGAGAACTGGAAAAAGAAGCAATTGTCTGATAGGCCGGTCATGATTTTCATCAATGTAAGTGGTGGCGGATTACGAAGCGCCACCTTTGTGATGAATACCTTACAGCAACTTGATCGTATAACCGCCGGTAAACTGATGCGGCAAACATTTTTGATAACAGGTGCAAGCGGCGGTATGCTATCAGCCACTTATTTCAGGGAGTTGTATGCTGAAAGAAGTAAATCGCCGGGGCTCAATATCCACGAACCGGTTTATACCAACAATATTGCGCAAGACTTATTGAACCCCGTATTCTCCTCCATGATTAGCAGAGACATATTTGCGCCAGCTCAAAAATTTGCTATTGGTCCTTATAAATATGTAAAAGATAGGGGATATGCATTTGAACAAAAGCTGAATGAAAATACAAATGGTCTTCTCAACAAACAAATTAGGGACTATGCTACCGATGAAAAGGCAGCGAATATTCCGATGATCATTTATAACTCCATCATTACCCGGGATGGCAGGAAAATGATGCTGGCCACACAACCACTTAGTTTTATGATGAAGCCGCTCGGCTTTATCAATGATCAAAACTATAGTCCGGATGCGGTGGATTTCAGGGCTTTCTTTGCCAGGCAAAATCCCGAAAATATCCGCCTGCTAACTGCACTTCGAATGAATGCAACTTTTCCGTATGTATTGCCCAACGTGTGGCTGCCTACCAACCCCGTAATTGATGTGATGGATGCAGGTATAAAGGATAATTTCGGACAGGAAACCTCCATGCGGTTTATTGATAATTTTAAAGAATGGATCAGTGAAAATACCGGGGGAGTAATAATACTGCAGATAAGAGACCGGATGAATGATTATTGGGAGAACCCTTTGGAGAAAGGATCTATTTCCGATATTGTAATAAAGCCAGCCACTATGCTGCAAAAAAACTGGCATAACTTTCAGGATTATGCGCAGGCAGATGAATATAGTTATTTGAAGGATTCGGCTCTTTTTAATTTACATCGCCTCACGTTTATGTATGTACCCAAAAAGGAAGAATTGGGTGCAGCATTGAACTTCCATTTAACAGCCTCAGAAAAAAGGGATGTAATTGCATCCTTCAAAAGTGAGTATAACCAAAAGGTCCTGCGAGACCTTTTGGCATTAATTAAAGACTAAGTTTATTCAACTAAAAAATCGCATCCTGTTCATCGGTGAAAGCCTGCAGGACCAGTTTATCAAACACCATTTCCTTATTTTGAATGGCCTCTCTTAATATGTCATAAATGGTGATAACGCCTTTAAATTCATTGTCGTCAAAAGCAAGCAGGTAGCGGGTTTTATGGCTACTGAAAAGTTGCATACACATTTCTGCGGTATCCTGCAGGGCGATCATAGGCAACGAAGTATTCATCACATCTTTTATGGAACAGGTAGAACTGTGTAAACCATTTAATACTACTTTCCTGCTATAATCCCTCTCTGAAAAAATGCCTTGAAAGGCTTCCTTGTGTTTAACAACCAGGTAGCTAAGGTTTACAGAGTTCATCAATTGTAATCCTTCTATCACTTTAGCATTAGCATCTATAAAATTAAAAACCGGTGGTTTGTTTTGTAAAATGTTTGCAACAGTACGCATGTTTGAATGACTTTTAAATGAAAAATTTATGTATTGTAAGTTACCGAATTTTATAATCAAATATCAGACAGGCTGGATCAATTTAAATGCATCCGGAATAATTTCAATTACAAATTTTTTTGAAGTATGAGAGGGATCGCCATCAATATGCAATGGTGCTGCATCCAGGTTATGAATGATGAGCTTATTGGTTTGAAAATAGAGTACATCTTTTTCATGAAAAGTCTTTTCATCATGATCGTTTATTTTGCCATTTAGTACCTGCTGCAACACGGCCCATATAAAGCGGAGCTTGCTCATTTTTTTTACTACGATAATATCCAGCAGGCCATCTTTCAAACTCGCTTTTGGTGCAATGGTAAACTGGTTACCAAACTGGTTGCTATTGGCGATACTTATAAAATAGGCTGCTGCCGTAAACGATTTTCCTTTGTTGATGATTTCAAAGTTCCATGGCTGCACGTCAATAAAGCTCAGGATGGTTTGCTTGATATAGGTAAGTAAACCTCGTTTGGATTGTTTGGCAAACTCATGCGCCACCTGCGCATCAAATCCCAATCCACAAAGCATACAGCTAAAAGTAGCGTTGATATAAAACGAATCGATATAGCCTGCTTTTCCGGTAAAAACCAAGTCAAGTGCCTTATCAATCTGTCCGGGGATTTTTGCAGCAAGTGCCAGTCCGTTGCCGGAACCCATCGGTATGATGCCTATCTTAATGTCTTCATCCAGTAAGGTGGCGGCTATCTGGCTTACAGTGCCATCTCCGCCACAAATAACAATGTCTGTAATATTTTCGTTGCTGATTTTCTCTTTTAAAAAGAAATAATTACCCTCCGCATTGGTAGGTAGTATTTCGAATGGTATATTTTGAAGGGTTGTTTTTTCTTCAATTTTTTTTATTAAATCTTCTTTACCCCGGGTACCTGAAATGGGATTAATGAAGTAAATTATTTTCCGGCTCATTTTTTATAATTACTGGCAAAAGTAGATGAATTCGGTTCCATTGTTAAGCCTGATATTTCATGGTTACATCCCAAACCCGATAGATATCGGATTTGGGATGTAACCATGAAATATCTATCGGGTTAAAAAATACAACAAGCTGCCAACGATTAAACAAAAACCTGAAGTATTTTTTGTTACAAGGCCGACAATTTATTTAATTGGTAGCTCAGCTAATTTTTACCACCTGATGAGCGCACTGCCCCATGTGTAGCCACTTCCAAATGCAGCAAGGCAAACAAGGTCGCCTTCCTTAATTTTACCTTCTTCCCAAGCTTCGCAAAGCGCAATGGGGATAGAGGCCGCCGTAGTGTTGCCATATTTTTGAATATTATTGTACACCTGCTCATCCTTCAATCCTAGTTTTTGCTGCACAAATTGGCTGATTCGTAAATTGGCCTGGTGTGGAATGAGCATATCAAGATCGGCTGTTGTGTGCCCGTTTACGGATAAAGCTTCAATAATTACTTCTGGAAATTTTACAATCGCTTTTTTAAAAACAGACGGACCATCCATAAAAGGAAAGTTCTGTGCTTGATCAATCATGTCTTTACTCATGAACATGTCTGCCATTTCTGCTTCATTGTAATTGGCTATTTTTTCTTTTACCCAATGGTTGGCATGCGTGCCAGGGTTATACATTGCCAATAATTCTGCGCTTTCTCCATCGCTGTGTAAATGCGTACTCATAATGCCCTGGCCTTCTTTTTCTGCTGGTTGAAGTACAACAGCTCCGGCGCCATCTCCGAATATTACTGAGATATTTCTGCCACGTGTAGTAAAATCTAACCCAAAGGAATGTTTCTCACTGCCAATGATCAATATGTTTTTATACATGCCGGTTTTAATAAACTGATCGGCTATTGAAAGTGCATACACAAACCCGCTGCATTGGTTGCGGATATCCAACGCACCTATCTCCTTCATCTGCATTGCTCTTTGAACAAGTACGCCACATCCCGGAAAATAATAATCGGGGCTAAGGGTGGCAAATATGATGAAATCGATTTCTTTTGCGGTCGTGCCCGCTCTTTCAATCGCAATTTTTGCAGCTTCCACGCCCATGGTAGTGGTGGTTTCTTCTGTTCGGTGTGCGTAATGTCTTTCTTTTATTCCGGTACGTTCCTGTATCCATTCATCACTGGTTTCCATGTATTTTTTCAGGTCATCATTGGTGAATACATTTTTTGGTACATACATACCGATACCTGCGATTTTACTTTTTAACATGGAGCAATCATTTATTGAGATGGCAAATTACTAAAATGTAAATGATTTGCAACTGTTTCGTTTGCAACGGTTGTATTGCAACTCAAAGGTTTGGAAAATTTGAATAGTTGCCAATATTGAGCAACAGTGTTATCCTTTGCAACCGTTAGTTTAAAAAGTTGGCAACACGATGGTTATGATATGCTAAGAATAAAATTACGGTTCGACTGGTAACCTGAAAGATTCTGATGAATCGCCAATGGCTAAATATTGACCATTCACCACTCACATTCAACTCAAAATCAATTTACTTTTTGTAAATTTCTTAAACAAAACATGTCGTCATGTGCCGGTGTTAATTTTATCCGGTAGTGAAACTCCACGGCCTTGCGAAGTTCTTTGCTGTTTTTAATCAGTTTGGAAGTGAAGTATTCGGAAAGTGGGAGGATAGAAATGGTGCTTTTATCTTTCTTAATTTCTGCAATATATACCTTGCCATGAATATAGGCATTCAGGAATTGTTTACCTGCAACATCGGACAAATAGCCCGTTCCTTTTATCGAATCATTCGATATTATATGATACGGTTTCAATTCATCAATGTATCCGGTAATGGCAATGTCGTAATCTACATCTGTTCGTTTTGAAAAAATAACTTTTACAGGCTCCTCTTTTGATCCAGGCGCATTGCCTGATTTTTTTACGAAGGTGGCCCACTTACCAAGCAGGCTTTCATCAATGTTTTGAACAGGCTCCGGATCTAAATTAAAGGGTGAGTCGTAAGGGCAACTGCATAAAATGACAGATAGTGAGAATAAGGAAATAATGGATAAAATTTGTTTCATGCAGATCTAAAAATACACTATATATTAATGATAAACGCTGAAAATATTTTGGTTAATTATTGAAATTGTGATTGACGTAAATATTTATACCTGTTTCAGTTTCCCAAACAAAGCACCTAGAAATCCTCCAATTTCCATCATCCAGGCAACGCCCAAATGCACCAGCAATCCGCCCCAGATACTGCCGGCATTGTAGGATACGATGCCTAATAGCATGCCTCCAAAAAAACTGCTGATGGCTTCTCCCATTGGTTTACCTAAATGGACGGCACAATAAAAACAAGCAACCGGAATAATGCAATGTTGACCACAGATGTGCATGAGCGCCAGTATTAAAAATCCCCGAAAGAAAAATTCAATGCTTACAAAGTCGAATCCATAACTTAATTCAAAAACAATATAACGCCACCGGGCAGCCCAGCCAGTCACTTCCATGGCATGGATCATTTTCGCTTTTGGATACATTTGTAAAAAGTCTTTTTGAGTACTTGCCACAACAATCAGCGGAACCATTATCAGCAACATAATGGCGTAAGGCTTAACGCTATCCAACGCTTTAACACCATAAAAGGGTTGATTGGTTCTATCTATTATAAGCCAGATGATCAACACCGGGATCAACAATACGAATACCCTTACAATCCAGTTGATGCAATAGAGGTAAAAATATTTATCGGGCCCTGTAAAAGTCTGCAAAACCCAACTCCGGTGAAAATTAAAATTTACACGGAAAGAAAAAAAAGCGGGTGCCAAAAGAAGGATCACCCAAAACCAGGCATTTTTATAATAACTACAGTCTTTATAAAATAATAGTTGAAGCAAAAACGCCGTGGTAAATGGAATAAGATACAATAGATAATACCCTGCAAAATCGGCCAGTTTGGTATTGTCTCCGGCTTCAATTTGTTTTTCCAGTCCGTGCCAGTAGTTAAAGTAAATTAAAAGGCCCAGCATCAAAATTATTAGTAGCAGATAAAATAGATTAAACTCCCGGGCATAATATTCCTTGATATATTTAAAAACCGGGTTCAAATAATTAATTTTTTGTTGCGTAAAGATATGTAGGGGAGTATTAGAGCAAATAAAAAACCTCCGCAGTTTTTGCGGAGGTTTTCTGAACATTCAATGCCAGTTGAACAAAAAAATGACTGCTGGCCATCCGTGTTGGAAGGTATTTTTAAATTTCTTTAACTGGTGCGTTCAATGTTTTCCAAAGAAGGTCTTTCAGTTCTGGTAAGCCCTGGCCGGTAATGGAAGAAATAAAGACATGCGGAATTTTCTGGGGTAATTCCTTTGCTATTGCCGCCCTTAATTCATCATCCAGCATATCATTTTTGCTGATGGCAATTACGAAATCC
>JBBQKO010000082.1:0-15740 GCA_038327005.1 Chitinophagales bacterium
CTGTTTTAACTATAAACTTATCAACATCACAAAAAAAATATTTTTTTATGTTGGGGCAATTTGTAATTTAGCAATAGAATTTAATGGGTTAGTAAGTACAAAGGGTTAGCAGAAATGCTGACCCTTTTACTTTGTTGGAACTATTATTTTTTATTTATAAAGTAGTTTTAATGAAGTAATAAGATAATTGCTATTTTTATCCTCCTGAGGAAAAAAATCAATAAATAGCAAACGGTTTTTTTTTACAATTATTATTTCCTCTGAGGTACATAGGTTTCAGTTTGCTGCATTTCGTTTGTTCTTCTTTTCGCTTTCATCATTTTCAATTTTCAATTTTTTAGAATTTACTTTTACATCATGAGCAAATCTAAGTCAGCATTTTTTTGTCAGAGTTGTGGCTATGAAAGTACCAAGTGGGTAGGTAAATGTCCATCTTGTAATAACTGGAATACTTTTGTAGAAGAAGTTATTGTAAAAGGGAATGAAAAAAAGGAAAACAACGAATGGAAGGAATACAATGGCATTGGAAAATTAAAGACCATTTCAATTAATGACGTAAGTAGTGCTGAAGAAAAAAGAATCATTACCCAGGACGCAGAAGTGAATCGGGTATTGGGCGGCGGTATTGTAACAGGTAGTATCGTACTGGTAGCCGGAGAGCCAGGTATTGGAAAATCTACGTTGTTTTTACAGATCGGCTTACAATTAAAGGATGTGGTTACGCTTTATATAAGTGGCGAGGAAAGTGAGCAGCAAATTAAAATGCGGGCAGATAGGGTTGGCATTAAAAGTGAATCGTTTTACTTATTGACCGAAACCAATACCCAAACGATTTTTCAGGAGATAAAAAAGTTGAAGCCCCAATTGGTAATTGTAGATTCTATTCAAACATTGCAGTCGCCTTTTGTAGAAAGTGGCCCCGGAAGCGTAAGCCAGATCAGAGAATGTGCAGCCGAATTACAACGCTTTGCAAAAGAAACGCAAACCCCGGTATTTTTAATTGGGCATATTACCAAAGACGGCAATATCGCCGGCCCAAAAATTTTAGAACACATGGTGGATACTGTATTGCAGTTTGAAGGTGACCGCAATTACGCTTACCGCATTTTACGAACCCTTAAAAACAGGTTTGGCTCCACTTCTGAGCTGGGTATTTATGAAATGACCAGCGAAGGCATGCGGCCAGTGACTAACCCTTCAGAAATTTTAATTACACAAAAAGAAGAGCAATTAAGTGGTATTGCCATTGCCGCAACCATCGAAGGCATGCGACCTTTGCTAATTGAAGGGCAGGCCCTGGTAACACAGAGCGTTTATGGTACACCCCAGCGCACCGTTACTGGTTTTGATCTAAGGCGCTTGCAACTTCTGTTGGCTGTTCTGGAGAAGCGAGGAGGATTTCATTTTGGCGTAAAAGACGTGTTTGTAAATATTGCAGGTGGACTAAAAGTAGAAGATCCGTCCATTGATCTCGCCATCGTTTGTGCGTTGTTGAGTAGTTACGAAGACATTCCCGTAAATCAACATTTTTGCTTTGCCGGCGAGGTAGGCTTAAGTGGTGAGATAAGAGCCGTAAACAGGATAGAGCAGCGAATTGCTGAAGCCGAAAAATTAGGATTTCAAAAAATTATTGTCAGTAAATACAACACCAAATCGTTTGGCAAATTAAAATTCAATATTGAAGTTGTCCCGCTGGCTAAGGTAGAGGAATTGTATCAATACTTATTTTAGAGTACATTTTAAATGAATCAGCAATCGATTGGAAATTAAATCCCAACATTCTTTTTTAAGAAGACTTGCATTTTAAATCATTTGGCGTTTTCTTTATATCCGGTAATTCTATGTTTCATTTAGCAAAACGCTTCAGATAACTCTATTTTTGGGTTGGGGCATCGTACTATATGCAATTTTTAAAATCAATTTTTAGCGATACAATTCACCTGTTTTACCCCCATGTATGCCTGGGTTGCGGAAGTGATTCGCTTCAGGAAGATAATTTAATTTGCTTACGGTGTATTACAGATTTACCACATACTAATTATGCACAGCACGCTTCCAATCCAATAGAGCAACTTTTTTGGGGGAGGGTTCCGTTAGTTGCTGCACACAGCGAATTTTATTTTGCCAAAGAATCTATTGTACAAACACTCATTCATCAACTGAAATATAAAGGCAACCAGGAGGTAGGTTTATACCTGGGCGCATTAATGGCAAAAAGTTTGTTGAACAGCAACCGGTTTAAAAACATCGATTACCTGGTGCCGATTCCGCTTTATCCTGATAAAGAAAGGAAAAGAGGGTACAACCAGGCAGCGGTTATATGCCAAGGAATGTCTGAAGTAATGAATGTACCAGTACTTATGGGCAATGTAAACAGGAAGCGGTTTACAGAAACCCAAACGAAAAAGCACCGAATAGAACGCTGGGAGAATGTAGCCGACAGCTTTATAATAAAAGACAAGGAATTGATGGTGGGCAAAAGTGTATTGCTGGTAGATGATGTAATTACAACAGGAGCTACGTTAGAAGCCTGCTGCCAAAGTATGCTGGAAGTGGATCAGGTGAAAATAAGTCTCGCTGCAATATCATCTGCTACAAGGTAGCGTCATTTAATACGCTTTGTCTTTTTGGCAAAAGCAGCCAATAATTTCGATTTGGAATTAGGGGCATTTATTGATTCACACACCGGTTGCACCGATTGGGAAATAAACTTTAATTTTGGTTCATGACAAAGAGCGGTTTTTTTAATTTCAGCCTAAATGCTACTTATTGCCTCTTAGTAATGGCACTTTGTTTGTCTATTACTTCCTGTAAAAAAGATTCTTTCATCACGAGCAGTGATGCAGGTCTGGCTACGAGTGTAGGCAGTCTGAAATATGATACCGTTTTTACCAGCATTGGATCCATTACAAAAATGTTCAGAATAAGCAATACCAATAACCAAAAATTGCTGCTCAGCAAAGTTAAGTTAATGGGAGGCGCCACGTCAGCCTATAAAATAAATGTGAATGGCAGGTTATCAAATGAAGTAAACGATATTGAAATAGCAGCCAATGACAGTATCTATGTTTTTGTAACCGTTAACATCAACCCCAATGTTGCCAACCTGCCTTTTATCGTGAAAGATAGTATCCAGATCATGTACAACGGGAACAGTCGTTTTGTACAGTTGGAAGCATTTGGACAGAATGCGAATTTTTTGCGAAATAGAATTATAAAAGGCAATATCACCTGGACCAATAATCTTCCCTATGTAATTTTAGGAAGTTTGCAGGTAGATACAACAGCGGTACTTACTATTAACCCCGGTTGCAGAATTTATGCTCATGCCAATGCGCCGGTAATTGTGGATGGCACGCTGCTGGTAAATGGAACAAAGCAGGAAACGGTTGTATTTTCCGGCGACCGGCTGGATGATGAATACAGGGATTATCCTGCAAGCTGGCCCGGCATTTATTTCAGGGGTAGCAGCAAAAGCAATGTCTTAAAATTCACCACTGTAAAAAATGCCTACCAGGCAGTGGTGGCGGAGCAACCTTCGGGAAATGCAAATCCTAAAATTATTCTGCAACAATGTATTGTTGACAACGCCTACGATGCGGGCATCCTTTCTGTTAACAGCAGTATGCGTGTAGACAATAGTTTAATCAGCAATTGTGGTAAAAATATCCAAATTATTTATGGTGGCGAATACTCGTTTACCAATTGCACAGTAGTGGCTTATTCGCCCTACTTTAGTCATAAAAATCCGGTACTTTCTGTTGCTAATTTTGCGATGCAGAATGGGGCCATATTTACAAATAAGTTAACGGCAACCTTTCGCAATTGTATCTTTTGGGCCGAAAATAGTACGGTAGATGATGAGCTCAGTATTGGAAAGCAGGGAACGGATAATTTCAACGTTACATTTGATCATTGTTTGTACAAAGCTAAAAATGATCCCGGTAACAGTATTTTTACCGCACCAATTAAAAATCAGGATCCATTGTTTGACAGTATTGCCGTCTCAAAACGCTACTTTGATTTTCATATTACGATTAACGCCCAGGCTCCGGGAATTAATAAGGGAGTTAACACTGGCTTTTTGAAAGACCTGGACGATAACAACCGAAACAATGGCTTACCCGACCTCGGGTGCTACGAGAAGCAGTAACAGACTTATTTTGTTAGCATCAACAAAATCTCTTTTTAAACGTTTATTAAAAAAACTTAATTATGTTAAAACTATTGGTAATCTCTACTGTGCTTTTTTCCTGCATGGCAAAAACAAATACTGTTTCTATGAACAATGAAGTATCAACACCAACCGAAGCTATCCAAAAATCAATTTATGATTTTAAAGTTGAGGGTTTGGACGGCTCCACTATTGATTTTGCCAAGTTTAAAGGCAAAAAAATATTAATTGTGAATACCGCTTCTGAGTGTGGTTACACAAAACAGTATGAAGGATTGCAAGCATTGAACGAGAAATATAAGGATCGTTTGGTAATTGTAGGTTTTCCGGCCAATAATTTTGGTGGACAAGAACCAGGCTCCAATTCAGAAATTAAAGAGTTTTGTAAAAAGAATTATGGTGTAACTTTTCCGATGGCAGCTAAAATTTCTGTAAAAGGTGATGATATAGCCCCCGTTTACAAATGGCTTTGCAGCAAAAGCGAAAATGGTGTGTTGGATGCTGAAATTAAATGGAATTTCAATAAGTTCCTGATTGATGAGAATGGCAAAATGGTAGCTAAGTTTGATAGTGGGGTTACCCCAATGAGCGCAGAACTTACCAGTAAGTTATAAATTTTAAAAACATATTAAAGGGCATCCCGGGTTTTAAAACTTTGGATGCCTTTTTTTATTTTACTTTGCGTTGTGCAATTCGAAAAAGTAATAGGACAAAAAGATACGAAAGAACAATTGGTTCAAATGGTGCAGCATAACCGCCTGAGCCATGCCTTGTTGTTTTTAGGAAAGGAAGGAAATGGCGGACTTTCATTGGCGATGGCATTTGCCCAGTACATTGTTTGTGAAAAGGTAAACGGACGTCTGAAAGTTGCGGCTCCCGAACCATCTTTATTTGGAGATCCTGAGCCTGTTAATCAACAACCACTCCTTCAAATGGATGCCTGTGGCGTTTGCAACGGCTGCATAAAGGCAACCCAACTTGTTCATCCTGATATTCACTTTGCATACCCGGTGATACCTAAAAAGCCCGGTGATAAGCCAATTAGCACTGATTACATCACCCAATGGCGCACGTTTGTAGCTGCTAATCCTTATGGAAATGTATTTGATTGGCTGCAGTTTATTGGTGCCGAAAATAAGCAAGGGAACATTACTTCTGAGGAATGCAATGACATTACCCGAAAAATCAGCTTAAAGAGTTTTGAGAGCGAGTATAAAGTGTTGATTATCTGGATGCCGGAATATCTTACGAAAAACGGTAACAAGCTGCTCAAGTTGATTGAAGAACCGCCACCCAATACCTTGTTTTTGTTGGTGGCTGAAAATGAAGACCTGATATTGCCTACCATTCTGTCGAGAACGCAACTAGTGAAAATTCCCTTATTGACTAATTTAGAGGTTGAATCAGCTTTGGCAATGAATGCTGCGGTTCCTATTGAAAAGGCGCAGCAGATAGCCGCCCTGAGTGAAGGCAACTATCGGGAAGCGCTCCAGTTATTGCAACATGTGGAAGATGACTGGCAGGCAACGCTGAGAGAATGGTTGAATATGATCTCTAAAAAAAATCTTGCCGGCCAGGTAAAGTGGATCGACGATATGAGCAAGCAAGGCCGGGAAAAGCAGAAACAGTTTTTAAAATACTTCACCCATTTACTGGAGCAGGCCGTTCGGTTAGCAGTGGTGGGTGGAAATGATGCAGCCGTGTTTTCGATCGCAGACAATGAAAGGGATTTTGCACTTCGGTTAAATAAGTTGTGCAATATCAACCAGCAGGAAGCAATTGTTCATGAACTGGACAAGGCCAGTTATTACATTGAGCGTAACGCCAACGGTAAAATGCTGTTTCATGCACTCTCCATTAAGTTGTATCATATTATTAATAACAATTCATTAATTTTGATGAATTGAGGAAAAGGGTCTGAGGACGTGACTGGAATTGAGATTGGGTGTTTGCTTTATGTAACGTCTTTCTCTGCTATACCAACATCATTGTGTAATCTGAATCCCCGTTGTTAAAAACGGGTCTGATTTATACGGAATACTTTTATTAAACAGGTGTAACTACCCGAATGATAAAGTTGTATAAATAATAAGCGCTCTAAACCGGCTCCGCAAGGCTGCAAATGTACAAGAGTGCGACGCCAATGAAGTTGACCAAAGAAATATAGCCGGGTAAATGATTGCCAATTGCAGAATGCCGGTTTTTCCCGGAATGATACATTTATTCCATCGTCCTTTTTTCCCCTCTTCTGGATTTTTTTATTTTTTACTTTTTAATTAAGCTAAATATGGCATGTGGAAGTTGTGGAACAGGTAGCACCCCCGGAGGTTGTCAAAGTCATGGAAGTTGTGCAAGCGGAAGCTGTAATAGGATGAATGTGCATGATTGGCTTGCAAATCTTCCGTTTAGTGATCCCGAAAGCGGTTGCCGGATTGTGGAAGTAAGCTTTAACAATGGTAGCCGGAAAGATTATTTTAAAAACACAACCACTTATTTTTTTGAAAAGGGCGATATGATTGCCGTTGAAGGGGTGAGTGGTTTTGATGTAGGCAGCGTAAATATGACCGGCGAACTGGTTCGTTTACAATTGAAAAAAAATAATATTAAGGAAGAAAGTGCTGATATCAAGAAGATTTTGCGCAGGGCGAATGAAACGGATTTGAATAAATGCAAGGAAACAAAGGCAAGGGAAAAAGAGGTGATGATCCGTAGTCGTGCCATTGCCAAGCAACTGAACCTTGATATGAAAGTAGCCGAGGTTGAAATACAGGCAGATGGCCGAAAGGCAACTTTCTTTTACATTGCGGATGATCGGGTTGATTTTAGGGAGTTAATAAAAATTTATGCCGGTGAGTTTAAGGTAAAGGTGGAAATGAAGCAGATTGGTGCCCGCCAGGAAGCTGGCAAAGTAGGCGGAATTGGTAGTTGCGGCCGTGAACTTTGTTGCAGTACCTGGCTTACCGATTTTAAAAGTGTAAATACCAATGCAGCCCGCTATCAGAATTTAAGCATCAATCAAACAAAATTGAGTGGTCAGTGTGGTCGTTTAAAATGTTGTTTGAATTACGAATTGGATACTTACCTGGATGCATTACAAAATTTTCCGGATGATTGTGATATGATTGAAGTAGCCAGAAACCGTGCGTTTTTGGTAAAGAAGGACATTTTCAGGAGCCTGATGTGGTACACCATGCCCGACAGTAATAAGCAATATCCGTTAACCATTGAAAGTGCTAAAAAGATAAAGGCGCTCAATCGCCAGGGGATAAAACCCGATGAGCTGGAAACAGTGGAAGTGGTGAGTAAAAAGCCTGTGGAAATAGAACCAACTTATGTGGATGTAGTAGGACAGATCAGTTTAAAAAGCCTGGAAAAGACCAGCCGCAAAAGAAGAGACAACGAAAGAGGTCAGGGCCAGCAACAGGGAGGAAGGTCGCAAGGCAGCAGGCCTGGCGGAAATGAACAAAGAGGACCGGGAGCACCACAGGGCGGCAATAATCAAAACCGGCCGCAACAACGACCACCTCAAAACCGGGAAGGGCAGGGTCAACAGCGTCCGCCACAAAATAAGGAAGGGCAGCATGGCCAACAGCGTCCTCCTCAAAACCGGGGCGGTCAGGGGCAGCAACGACCACCTCAAAACAGGGAAGGACAAAATCAACAACGTCCGCCACGTGATGGGCAGCAGCCACAACAGCGGCAAGGTGGACAGCAAAATGCAGGCAGACAAGGACCGCCGCCAAACAGGCAGCCTCAACGTCCACCTCAAAATCGTGGTAATCAACCTAACAGACCCCAACAAGGGCCGGATAGTAACGAAGAAAAAAATAGTACGAATTAATAATCGAAACGTCGGGTTTTTCCACCTGACGTTTTTATTTTTGCATCATAATTTTCTACATGTCAATCATTGTTCAAAATCTTTCTAAAATGTACGGCGCCCAAAAAGCCGTTAATAACATTTCATTTAAAATTAATAAGGGAGAGATTGTTGGCTTTTTAGGTCCGAATGGAGCCGGAAAAAGCACTACTATGAAAATGATTACGGGTTATCTGGCGGCAGATGCAGGATCTGCGGAAGTTTCCGGAGAAAAAGTAAACACCGGATCATTGAATACAAAGAAAAAAATTGGTTATTTGCCGGAAGCAAACCCGCTCTACTTTGACATGTATGTAAGAGAGTATCTTGAATTCATTTCAAATATCCACGAAATAAAGAATCAGCAACAGGCAATTGAACGGGCGATTGCTACAACTGGATTAACGCTGGAGGCCAATAAAAAAATCGGTCAGTTAAGTAAAGGCTATAAACAACGGGTAGGTTTGGCAGCAGCATTGATACACGATCCCGAAGTACTGATATTGGATGAGCCTACTTCAGGATTGGATCCAAACCAGATTGTTGAAATCAGGGAAGTAATTAAATCACTCGGACAAAATAAAACAGTCTTGTTTTCATCGCATATACTACAGGAAGTACAGGCCATTTGCGACCGGGTGATCATTATCAATAAGGGCAATATAGTAGCCGACGACAAGCTTAGTAATTTGCAAAAGGGCGACAGTGACCAATCTGTTGTAGTCGTATCTTTTAAAGAAAGTGTAGCACCGGAGATGCTTGCAGCATTGAATTTTGTTACAGCGGTTGATTTAATGCAAGTCCATTCAGAAGGAACAAATCAACCGGAAGATACCCAATACAAATTAGTAACCACCAACCCGGATGTTGTAAAAAAGCAGCTTCTGGAGTTAAGTATAAAAAACAACCTCAACATTGTTTCATTACAAACTGAAAGCAATAGCCTGGAAGACATTTTTAGAACCTTAACCGCAACAACCATTCAAAACAATTTTAATCAATAAAACAATACAATCATGAGTTACATCGCAAGCATTTATGCCCGCCAGATTTTGGATAGCCGTGGCAATCCAACAGTAGAAGTGGACGTAATAACAGAAAATGAAAATTTAGGCCGTGCTGCCGTTCCGAGTGGAGCAAGCACTGGTATCCACGAAGCCATGGAGCTAAGGGATAACAACAAGAAATTATTCGGTGGTAAAAGTGTATTAAAAGCAGTAAAAAATGTAAATACTATTCTGGCAGAAAACCTGTTGGGATGGGATGTGTCTGACCAGGCTGGAATTGATGCGATGATGATTGCATTGGATGGCACTGCAAATAAAAGTAAGTTAGGTGCTAACGGGATGTTGGCGGTAAGTTTGGCGGTTGCAAAAGCGGCTGCTTTGGAAGCCAATCTTCCTTTGTACCGCTACATTGGAGGCACCAATGCAAAGATTTTACCGATACCAATGATGAATATCCTGAATGGTGGAGCACATGCGGATAATAAAATCGATTTCCAGGAATTTATGGTAATGCCAATTGGAGCTTCTACTTTTAGCGAAGGTCTTCAGTGGGGCGTAGATATTTTTCATTCATTGAAAACAGTCTTGAAGAAAAAAGGCTTTAGCACAAACGTAGGTGATGAAGGTGGATTTGCACCCAACATCCAAAGCAATGAAGAGGCTATCGAAACAGTATTAACCGCCATACAGGCAGCAGGTTATAAAACAGGCAGCCAAATTATGATTGCAATGGATGCAGCTAATAGCGAATTGTGGAATGCAAAAGAAAAGAAATACATTTTCCATAAAAGTGATGGCAAGAAAATGACCAGCGAAGAACTGGTTAAATATTGGGGAACCTGGGTAAAGCAATATCCAATTTGTTCCATTGAAGATGGTATGGCTGAGGATGACTGGAAGGGCTGGAAAATGCTAACTGAAGAAGTTGGTTCTAAATGCCAGTTGGTTGGGGATGATTTGTTTGTGACCAACGTAACCCGTTTAGAAAGAGGCATCAAAGAAGAAATTGCAAATGGCTTATTGGTAAAAGTAAACCAGATTGGTACTTTAACTGAAACAATCAATGCCGTAAGCATGGCCCAGCAAGCTGGTTATAATACCATAATGAGTCATCGCAGTGGTGAAACAGAAGATACCACCATTGCTGATCTTGCGGTTGCTTTAAATTGTGGCCAGATAAAAACTGGTTCTGCCAGCAGAACTGACCGTATTGCAAAATACAACCAATTGATCAGTATTGAAGAATTGCTGGGAGACACTGCCATTTATCCAAAAGGAAAGATTAAATTTGGTAAATAGCAGGTGCATCCTTCCGAATGGAGGATACTACGATGACTTAAAAATGGACAATGATTTCAATAATACAGACTCTTCTAAGTCCTTCTTATGGAGGGGTTTAGGGCGTCTGTACTTTTTAAAAAATAAATATTTGCTTGCAGGAAGCTTTTTCCTTGTATGGATGATTTTTTTTAATGAAAAGGATCTCATTTCAGAATTTAAGAGAAAAGCAAAGCTTAAAGAATTACAAAAAAGCGAACAACATCTTAGTGAAACCATCAAAGAAACTAAGTTCGAATTGAGCCAGCTAAAAACAAATGCCCAAACCATTGAAAAATATGCAAGGGAAAAGTATTTAATGAAGAAGGATAACGAGGATTTGTTTATCATTTCGCCTGGGGATGCTAACAAATAATTCACATATAAAGACAATAATCAGGCGGTAAGGTCGTTTATATAACAGGATTTGAATAATATTTTTAAACAAGCAACTAAAATTGCCTATGCACAGTTTTACACAGGAAGACCTTGTACAGTTTCTGTATAAAGAATCTTCTCCGGAAAAATCAGCCGTTTTGAAGGCAGCGTTAGAATCCGATTGGAATCTACGTGAAAAGTATGATGTTATTTCTTCAGCTATTGGTAGTTTGGAAAAAATATCACTTTCGCCCCGCAAAATTGCTGTAGATAATATTTTAAATTACGCCGAAAGATCGGTTTCACAACTTTCATCGGAAGTTTAAAAGCCCAATTGGGTATTTAATTTACTTTCGTCCCGCAAAAAACGGGACGATTTTTTTATGACTAAGCCGCAACGTTACCAATACATCATTGATTATTTTTTAATACATACTCCAGATGCAGAGACAGAACTGCTATATGATAGTCCCTATCAATTATTGGTAGCAGTCATACTTTCTGCCCAATGTACCGATAAGCGGGTTAACCTAACAACGCCTGCGATTTTTCGTAAATATCCAGATCCCGCAAGTTTGAGCATAGCAAGTGTGGAGGATGTATTTGCGCTGATCAGAAGCATTTCTTATCCGAACAATAAGGCGAAGCATTTGGTGGGAATGGCCAATATGTTGATGCAAAAATTTGATGGCAAAGTACCAATGACGGTTGATGAATTGGTTGAATTGCCCGGCGTTGGTAGAAAAACTGCGAATGTAATAACCTCGGTGATCGACAACCAACCCAATATGGCAGTAGACACCCATGTATTTAGGGTGAGTGCCCGGATTGGATTAACGACCAATGCAAAAACACCACTTGCCACCGAAAAACAATTGATCCGTTATATCCCAACTGCTTATGTTTACAAGGCGCATCATTGGTTAATTCTTCACGGCAGGTACACTTGCACTGCACGAAGCCCTAAATGCAGCGAATGTGGAATAAAGGAAGCCTGCAAATTTTACAATGTGAAGCATAAGGCTAAAATTTAATTACAAAACATTCGTTTATTTTGTAGCAAAATTGCCACGAGGTTAAATTTGTTTTATATATTTAATATTAATAAATGATTTTATTTTCATGAAGAGTATAAAGCTTATCGTTATTGTAGCAGTATTAACTGCTTCGTTCAATCAAACAGCTTCTGCACAATTTTATTTTTTTGATAAGGACTACTATGACACTCCTTTGATGTTTGAGGTGGGTGGTTCATTAGGGGTGATGAATTGTTTGACAGATGTGGGGGGAAGAAAAGGCAATGGAAAGCCTTTTCTAAAAGACCTTAACATTGGTAATAACCAGTTTAATGGAAGTATTTATTTAAATGCCCTTTATAAATATGCAGTAGGAATTCGGTTGGAAGGTACTTTTGGACAGATAAAAGCCTACGATAGTATTTTATTTTCAGTACGTCAAACAACGCAGGGTCGTTACGAACGTAGTTTACAGTTCAAGAGTAAAATAACTGAGGTGTCAGTAATAGCTGAGTTTCACCCATTATTCATATTTATCAACTGGCTTACCCGAGATAATGAACCACCCAGATTGTCGCCTTACCTTGCTGCGGGAGTCGGTTTTTTTTCGTTTAATCCTCAAGCCAAATTAAATAACGCCTGGATTGATTTGCAACCGCTGAGTACAGAAGGACAAGGGTTTGCAGAATACCCAGACCGAAAGGTTTACAAGCTTACACAACTTAGTTTTCCTGTTGGCGCCGGATTAAAGTACGAAGTTTCATCAAGGGTTAATCTGCGCATAGAAGCACTGAGCCGGATTTTAACTACAGATTATCTGGATGATTTAAGTACCCGATATATAGATCCAAAGGTTTTTCAAAAATACTTATCAGGTACACAATTAAGCAATGCCCTGGCTTTAAACGACCGGAGAAGCAAGACCAATCCTGAGTATCCGATCAATCCTGTTGGTGGCCAACGGCGGGGCGATCCTACTGACAATGATGCTTATTTCACTTTTAACATCAAGGTAGGGATGACGTTTGGGAGAGAAAAAATCAAGCATGGTTATACTCCTCAACGATTCTAATACATGAAAGTTTCATTTTACTGAATTACCGATATTAAAAAAGGTGCTGATTCATCAGCACCTTTTTTAAAAATTTATGACCGTACCGGTTTTACATCATCTTCTTAATCTCTTCAATCAATTCACCTTTAGTAATGGCTACTCCCATTATTTTATTGTAAGGCTTTGCGTCAACAAAATACACATCCCGGATGATTTTTATCAATTGACCATTGTTAATTTCTGGAATTAGTACATGGTCAAAGTTTTTTATGATGTCACCCAGGTTCTTAGGGAAAGGCCGGATGTATCGCAGGTGTGCATGAGAAACGGAATGACCGTCTTCCTGTAATTCTTTACAAGCACTTTTTATAGCGCCATAAGTACTTCCCCAACCTATCACCAGTACTTTTCCTTTTTCTTCTCCACTATCTAATTTTTGCTCGGGGATGTATTCCGCAATCAGGTCTACCTTTTTTTGCCGGGTTTTAACCATCAACTGGTGATTGTCTGAATCGTAACTGATATTACCAGTAACATCCTGTTTTTCCAAACCACCTACCCGGTGTTCCAAACCAGCCGTACCAGGTATCGCCCATGGTCGTACCAATTTCTCATCTCTTTTATACGGCTGAAATTTGCCGTTTACATCCAGATCTGACGCAATGTTTTGTGACGCAAAGGACACCTTGATTTCAGCAAGCTCTGCTGCGGTCGGAAATTTCCATGGTTCAGCGCCATTGGCAATATAACCGTCGCTTAGGAAAATTACAGGGGTCATATGTTGAACACTGATTCTAACCGCTTCATAAATGGCACTAAAGCAATCGCTGGGTGTAGAGGCAGATATCACCGGCATCGGGCACTCACCGTTGCGGCCGTAATACGCCTGCATCAAATCGCTCTGCTCGGTTTTGGTCGGCAAACCAGTACTTGGTCCGCCTCTTTGTACATTGATAATGATCAGCGGGATTTCCAGCATTACTGCCAGCCCCATTGCCTCTGCTTTTAACGCAATGCCGGGCCCACTGGTAGTAGTAACAGCCAGGCTGCCCCCATAACTGGCACCAATACAGGAAGTGATCGCTGCTATCTCATCTTCTGCCTGAAAAGTTTTTATGGCAAAGTTTTTATATTTACTTAGTTCGTGTAAAATATCAGAGGCGGGCGTAATGGGGTAACTGCCCAGGAACAACTGCAAACCACTTTTTTGAGAGGCTGCAATTAAACCATAAGACAAAGCCTGGTTACCCATGATAGAGCGGTACATGCCCGGATCCATCTTTGCCTTTTCAACGCTGTAGCGGGTAGTAAATGTTTCGGTAGTGTCGCCGTAATTATAACCTGCCTGCAATGCTTTTACATTGCTTTCAAATATCTCGGGTTTTTTGCCAAATTTATCCTTTAGAAATTGAATGGTATTATCTACTTCCCGGTTGTACATCCAGTATAGAAAGCCCAGTACAAACATATTTTTTGCACGGTCTTTTTCCTTCATCCCCATGGTGAAATCCTTCAGTGCTTCCCGGGTCATTTTGGTTACATCCAATTTAATCAGCTCGTAAGAATCAAGGCTGTTATCTTCCAACGGGTTGATACCCTCGGGGTAATTTGCCAGCCGCAGGTTTTTTGCATCAAAGCCTTCTATATTGGCAATGATTACACCTCCGGGCTTTAGTCCCTTTAAATTTACTTTTAAGGCTGCAGCATTCATGGCTACCAATACATCACATAAATCACCGGGGGTAAAAATGCGGTCGCTGCTAAAGCGCAACTGGTATCCGCTTACGCCGGGTAAGGTGCCGATCGGGGCACGTATCTCGGCTGGAAAATCAGGAAAGGTTGCCAGGTCGATGCCTAACAGAGCGGTGTTGTTGGTAAACTGGCTGCCGGTTAATTGCATACCGTCGCCGCTATCGCCTGCAAATTTGATTACTACTTCTTTTAAAACGTGTTCTTTAATCATATGGTCAATCATTAGAAATTACTGCAAGTTACGGTGAAATTATTTTTTATTACCAACGAAGAAAATCTTTCAATAGTATCTGGTGCATGTTTAAACACCCAGTGGATGGAACGCCCGTTTTTTAGAACCAACCGATGTATTCCAAAAATTACCAGTCATTGGACGACAACAAAAATTAACATCCCCAACAAATATTTTTTGACAGGGATAACATGAAATGAGTTAATTTTAAACCTTAAAAAATATAACTATGGACCTATTCAAATCTGGTAATCCTACACTTACAGAAAAAGCTTTCAAAAATACAACGTACATCGATTACAACAATTCAATGACGGTAAGGGGCACTTTAAACAAGTTTGGCTTTATGTTTTTAATGCTGCTGGGCACCGCCTTTTATTCGTGGAAAGAATATGCAACCGGTGGTGATGTACAATCACTGATCTGGGGAGGGGCAATCGGTGGGTTGGTGATTGCACTCGTAATTATGTTTAAAAAAGAATGGTCTCCCTACCTTGCTCCATTGTATGCGCTGCTGCAAGGTTTGTTTATTGGAGCAATATCCGCCTATTACAATGAGGCCTTTGCAGGAAAGATGCCCAACATTATTATGAATGCGGTTGGCTTAACCTTTGGCACTGTCATTGGAATGTATTTGTTGTATAGTTTTAAAATAATACAGGCAACTGAAAAATTCAAAGCCATCATTTTTACAGCAACCGCTGGCATTGCCATCTTTTATTTAATTGCGATGGTACTTAGAATGTTTGGCATTCAAATGGCTTTTTTGCATGAAGGCTCACTGATGGGAATCGGTTTTTCGTTGGTGGTAGTTGCCATTGCAGCGCTTAACCTGATTTTAGATTTTGATATGATGGAAAAAGGGGCCGCCGCCGGTGCCCCCAAATATATGGAGTGGTATGGTGCATTTGGTTTAATGGTTACCATTGTTTGGTTGTATTTAGAAATACT
>JBBQKO010000083.1:0-15698 GCA_038327005.1 Chitinophagales bacterium
ACTAAATCAAAAAGAACATCATAAAAAGCAGACCTTTAAAACAGAATATACCAGTCTCCTGAAATTGTTTGGCATTGAATTTAAAGACGAATATCTATTCGAATTTTATGATTAAACCTGGAGCTAAACAGGTTGCCCCTCTGGGGCAAATTACCTCTTTTTCGGAGACTACAAACAGGTTACGCCGCTGGCGTAAAGTTTAAACGGCGGGAGTTTTAACCGCATACACCACAAAAAATAAAACAGCCCTCCGCAAAACCCCGACCTGGAAAACTGCCAGCATCAGTTTGCAACTACAACATTTTCCACTCCGTCAACCAGGATAAATTCGCTACAGATCACTACATTTTTTATAACGCAGTGAATGGCTTCACTTAGGCAAATGATAATGGCCGGTAAGTATGCAAAGGTGTAATGTATTGTAGGAACAGGCCGGGGCCTGTAATTAGTAACGGCGGGGTTTTAACCGCATACATCACAAAGAATAAAAGAGCCTCCGTGAAACGCCCGCTTAGAATACAGAAAAATCTAACGTTAATCGACCTATTTCCACAGTTCAATAATTCCGAGATACTTTTGTATTTTTACTTAAATCATATGATGTATGAATTATACCGAGAAACATATAGTAGAATCATATTCGGCATTATTTGAAGGACTAAGTGCTTCAACTAAAATTGAACTGATTGAAAATCTTTCAAAATCTTTGAAACTGGAAAAGAAGATGAAGGACCGCAAATTCTTTCAATCTTTTGGTGCATTTTCATCTTCTAAAACGGCAGAAGAAATTGTAAAAAATATAAGATCCAGTAGAAAGTTCAGAAAAAAAGAAATCAAATTCTGATGAAATATTTACTTGATACAAACACTTGTGTTTTCTTCCTTCGTGGCAAACTAAACCTTGATGAGATCATTAAAGAAAAAGGTAGGGAGAATTGCTTTATTTCCGAACTCACAGTTGCAGAACTGATATATGGAGCTGAGAACAGTGACGATCCTTCAAAGTCGCATAAAGCCGTTGAAACTTTCATAAACGGACTTTCTATTATTCCTATTTTTGGCTCAATCAAACGATACGCCAAAGAAAAAGTTCGCCTGAAAAAAATTGGAAAACCAATTCATGATGAATTTGATTTATTAATTGGAGTTACTGCAATTGAAAATAAACTAATATTGATAACAGATAACCTCAAAGATTTTGAGCGATTAAACGGAATAAAAATCGAAAATTGGTTTAAACGTAAATAACACTTCGCTAATTGAATAAGCACAAAGTTTTAACCGCATACACCACAAAAATAAAACAGCCCTCGTTGAAAAACCGACCTGGAAAACTGCCAGTATTAGTTTGCAACCACATCGTTTTACTCCTCCGTCAACCAGGATAAGTTCGCAACAGATCACTACATTTTTATACCGCATTTGTCCCGGCGGGGTTTTCACCTCATATCCTA
Organism: Chitinophagales bacterium; assembly: GCA_038327005.1. Classification (GTDB taxonomy): domain Bacteria; phylum Bacteroidota; class Bacteroidia; order Chitinophagales; family Chitinophagaceae; genus Ferruginibacter. The sequence goes on from JBBQKO010000083.1 coordinate 1,455, forward strand.
TAAAAAACAAAAGAGTCCTGCGTGAAACCCCAACGTAGAAAAGAGCTTCGATTCGCTTGATATTAAACATTGTGTTCACCTTTATCAATCAGGATAAATACGTTGCATTTCTATATCGAATTGAAAATATCGATACAACCCGGTCTGACCTGCGGTGCCGACCGGGATACACACTCCACACTCCGGTCGGTACCGAAGGTCAGACCGGATATAATAAAACAAAAGAGCAATTTGTGAAACCCCGACGTAGAGAACTACCTGAATTATCTTACAGCCAGTTGCAGTTTTCGCCTTCATTAATCAGGATAAACAAAGCATATCCAGATTGGTTAGCAGCTCAAAAAACACCTCATAAAAAAAAGGCACCTGTTTAAAACCAGATGCCTTTTAAAATACGGAAAAATGATTTGTTTATTTTGGATCAAGTATATTCTTCAACCGATCACTCAAATCCTGTAAATGATACCGGGTAGCACGGTCAATACTTGCGGCAGCAGCGGCATCTGTCATCGCTTTCAGCTCACGGGCATGGCCTTTTAAATAAGAGATGATATCCGATTTTTTGGTATCCATTACTGGTTCGGCACTACCACCTCTAATGACAAATGAAGTGGTACCTGTCTGGGCAGGTTTAATGATATTACCCAATCTTTCCACATAGGATTTCTGCAAATTTCTACGATAAATATCCACCGGCTTTTTGGTATTCAGTTCGGTGAAAACCATTTGTTTTAAATCAGTCAATAAATCAAACACTGTATATGCCTGGCTACCGATGGAAGCTTCAGCATTCAACATTTTATTCATAGTAGTTGTACTCAGCATCTTTGCCAAAGCAGCTTCCTGTAGCGATAAAATGGAAGAGGTGAAATTTACACCCGTTCTACCGGCGATCTCTTTATTGATTACCCAGGTCGGTGTATTGAATACATGCTTTCCAATAAAATCAGCCGCTTCTTTTTGTGTTTGCCTGCTCACATATTCAAACACGTTACCTGACTGGTTATTCTTTTTAATGTTTTCATACACGCCACCAAAATTATAAGTTACATGTCCAATGTACGTTCTAAACTGTCCCAGCAAAGCACCATACATGTCTGCCAGTGCACTATAATCTTCATTGGGTTGTTTGGTCCAGGTTATTAAATTAGGAAGAATGCGCTGTAAATTTTTAATACCATAGTTAGACGCCTTCATCGCATTGTCGCCAATACTTTCACTTTGGTCTCTTGGATCATCCTGCTGTCCCTGGCGGCCAAAATAATACCGGCTGTCGTTTGCTTTTGCTTCAATCCACTTATCAAGAATGGGCACTTCATCTGCTGCAGTAGCCGCCTCCGGAATCAATTTATAGCCCCATTCAACCGACCATTTATCATACTCACCAATGCGTGGATAAATGCCTGCGGGTCCAACATTATCTTCTGGTTGCGCCACATAATTAAAGCGGGCATAATCCATAATACTGGGCGTATGGCCATTGGCTTCTACCCATGCTTTGTTGCGTAAATTTTCTACAGGCACACCCGCTGATGAACCAAAGTTGTGTGGCAAACCGAGCGTATGTCCCACTTCGTGTGATGATACAAACCGAATCAATTGTCCCATCAGATCATCATCAAAAACCATCTTACGGGCTCTTGAGTCGATGGCACCGGCCTGTATCATATACCAGTCGTGCAATAATTTCATCACGTTGTGAAACCATCCGATATGGCTCTCCATTATTTCGCCGCTGCGAGGATCTACGGTGCTGGGGCCATAGGCATTTTCTACAGGGGATGGTTTATAAATGATACCACTGTTTCTTGCATCCTCCATACTCCAGGTGCTGTCCTGGTCTTTGGTAGGTGCTTCTTTTGCCATGATGGCATTTTTAAAACCAGCCTGTTCAAATGCAACCTGCCAGTCATTCACACCTTGTATCAGGTAAGGCACCCACTGCTTAGGCGTAGTAGGATCAATGTAAAAAATGATGGGCTTAATAGGCTCTACCAATTGTCCGCTTTTATATTTCGCCATGTCTTCCGGTTTTGGCTCCAGTCTCCAGCGGGAGATCAATTGAATACTTTTTACTCCCTGCGGATTGGCATCGTAATCCGTGTACCTCGGTCCAAAATACCCTACTCTGTCATCCTGGTAGCGAGCTTTCATAGGCTTTTCCGGCAACAATAACATGGAGCTGTTCATCTCCAAAGTAACAGTTGCCGTGCTTGGTGGTCTTGGTGTACTTCCCGGTGCTGAAAACGTAACCTCTGAACTTTTGGTAAATGTTTTTACGGTAGTAATTTCAATATTTGTTGGAAAAGGACGCACCGATATAATGTAGGATTTGTCCGCTTGAAAAGCGCCTGCCCTAAATTGACTCTTACTGGATCCTGAAAAACCAAACACCTCGTTATCACCGGTAATCATATCTGTAATCTCTATCACAACGCCTTTGCCCATGCTATCACTCGCAATCGCCCTGATGTCGAACGCCATGGTGATGGGCTGCATATTGCTGTTCATCACCGATTTGTACATCGCCCCGGAGCTATCCGGATTTACATCGTAGGAAATATTTTTCAGGAAGACTTTATTTTTTGGCCCCGATTCGAAACGGATGACGCTTTCACCAATCTGGTCGCCGGCGTAACCACCAAAAGCCTTTGGACTTTCAACAGAAGATTTGGAAACACGGTTCACCATCAAAATGTCTCTGCCAAATAATTTGGGGGATATTTCCAAATAGTATTTGTCTTCTACTTTATGTACCGTAAAAAAACCTTTACTGGTAATCGCCTTGGTCGTTATCACATCTTTGTAGGCTTTAGGTCCTGTCTTCGGCGTTTCCACTACAGCTTTATCCGGACCTGTCCCCGGTGGCATTGTTGGCTTATCCTGGCCTATTGCCACCAGCATCGGACAAATAACTATCCAAACAAAACTTATTTTTTTAATGTAGGTAATCATTGAATTCTTTTAGTTTAAAAATTATTGGAGGCGAAAATATACAATCGACCTTATAATGAAAGCAACTAAAGCCCCTATTGGTTGCACCAATTGACCCTTTTTTCATTTATTTTGGATGGATGGTTTTATTCAAGGATGACGGTACTTAACACAAGCATCATAGTAAGAAAAATCATACTGGTTTATCCGATAATATATCTGCTTTGCGCCAATTGAAGACTGGTATTGCTCCAAATGTTGGCTGCTTTATTTTTCGAACCCGTCAATGCAACCTAATACCTTTTTAGATGGTCATAGATTTTTAACCATATTTTACATTTATGAAAAAAGCTGTATTCATTTCATTATTTGTTGGACTTTTTTGCTTTTTTTTAAACTCCTGCAAAAAAGAGGAGAGCAGGAAAAAGGATTGTTTAAATACTGCAACAACGTATAGACAAATATTTGATAAACCTGCTACAATAAGACAACTACCAGCGGGAACTTTTTATATCATTGAACAAGGCACTTTTGACGTAAAACTAAATCCCTGCAATTTAATAGCAGACTTTCAAATAGACAACTTACCAGTTACTATTAGCGGGGACGTAAAAGCAGCAGTTCAAGGTAGACCAGAACCATGTTGTATTGAAGATTTCGTGATAACAAAAATTACACGTTGACAAGATTTGCAAATTATGTACTTAGGATTTCATCAGTAATCCACTGGATTAAATACAGCAGGTAATCGGTTGACTTCAATGTTGAATTAACGTTATACAGTTGGCTGCAAGTCTCTATCATCTACTATTTCCAGTGGAGGTACCATCTTCATTTTTCAGTTGTGACTTCTATTTTTTTTCGAACCGGCTGCGACTCCGAACAAGACGGGTAATGAACACCAGCCCAACAGCAAGTCGTAAAAGGTAGACGTGTCTTCGTTTACGGCCGTCATCAATGCGAATAAACAGCCTATATCAATTCCCGCTTCCAGAAATCAGCTAACTTGCTGTATAAAATTTATTATATGAAAACAGTCATTGTAACCGGGGCAACCGGTAATATGGGACAAGCAGTAGTAAAGAAATTACTGGCCGAAGGCTTTAGCGTGATTGGCACAGTTGATCCGCGGGAGAAGGAAAAAACAGTAATTGAAAACAGCAAGTTTGAACAAATACAAGTGGACTTAAAAAATGAAGCCGCTACGCACAAATTTGTAGCGGATGTGCTTGCAAAATATCAACAAATTGATGCGGCAGTATTAACGGTGGGTGGCTTTGCAATGGGAAAAATAACAGATACCAGCACCAGTGATATTGCACAGCAATACCAGTTGAATTTTGAAACGGCTTACAATATTGCCAAACCAGTATTTGCGCAAATGATGGAGCAAAAAAGTGGCCGCATCTTTATGATTGGCTCACGTCCCGGACTAAACGTAGCAACCGGCAAAGGAATGGTTGGCTATAGCCTGGCAAAATCACTGATTTTTCGGCTGGCTGAAATTATGAATGAAGAGGCAAAAGGAACAAACGTGGTTACCAGTGTAATTGTACCTAGCACCATTGATACAGCACCCAACCGCAATGCTATGCCCGACGCTGATTTTGACACCTGGGTGAAGCCCGAAGCCATTGCAAATGTCATCCATTTTTACTGCACGGAAGATGCCGCTGCAATCCGGGAACCGGTGATTAAAATATACAATAATGCGTGATCAGATGATTCAATAAGCAGTTATAAAAAAGCGTCCTTTCGATTAACAGAAAGGACGCTTTTTTAATTTTTTTAGTCTTTTAAAAATGCTTTTTTACCGGATTACATTCATCGCCCTGGATTGCGTATTTACCTCACCGGTAGCGGCATCCTGTATCACCATACGATAAATATATTTTCCTGCCGCCATTGACAGTGTTTTTGTATTTACCGGAATATTGTAGGCCCCTTTCAGTTGTCTACCTTTTTGCAGGGCCATTATTTTTTTACCATCCATACTGTATAGCTCCACTGAAACAAGTGCGTCTTTAATTAATTCGTAGCGTATCATCGTTACATCCAGTGCAGGATTCGGATAATTTTGATCCAAAACAAAAAGCGATTTATCCTTTAATTGCAGTACGATAATCGGACTGTAGGTAAATCTACCCGCCTTGTCAGTTATTTTTAAACGATACATCCATTTACCACTGCCGATGCCTGCATCTGTGAACTGGTATTTGTTGGCAAGCCCCCCATTTGAAAAAGCAGTTACGGTTCCGATTGTTGTCCAGTTTGCACCCTTTGCAGGAGATTTTTGCACTTCAAATTGATCGTTTGTTTTTTCGTAAGTTAGCCAGCTTAACAAAGCGTTGCTGTTTTGAATATTTCCCTCAAAGTCTGAAATTTTCACGGGTAAAGCATTGATTGATACAACCGCTTCAATCATAAACTTACCCAAAGATGTAATCTCTGACGGAGCAATGCCACCGGCCAATGAGGGAACTGTATAAAAAGTAGCCGGGCGTGCAGGCGTTTCACTTTGCAAAGCCAGTGGAAAATATTGCACCGCATTGGCTGTTTGTGCAAGCCCTACAAAAAAATCGCCCCCGCTGATAAAAGGTAACACATTAAAAGTAAAGGATTTATAAGCATCCAAATCACCTGCAGCGATGGTATAATTAGCCGATTGTCCAATGATAGCACCGGCAGGATCCAGCACTACCGCATAAATGGTTTTGCCAACATTAACAGCCAGGTTGGGAATAAAAATATTTACGTTTTGAACATAAGCAATACCGGTTAATGAATATTTGGTAACAAACATGCCAGCAAGACCTGCACTATAACCTTCCGATCCGGTATTAACAGCATTATCGGCATAACTGTAGGTAGCTGTATTCACATTCTGGTTTACCGTGATACTGTTGTTATTATTGTTATCATCGGTTGCAACGGTTACTTTAACTACGTTTGCTCCCGCATTCGTGGGAGTAAATCCAGCAAAGTTTACAGTATTAACAGCCCCTGCTGCCAATGAAACGACTGTTTTAGTATCGGTGAAAGTATTGGCCCCGGTAACATTTAATGTAACTACTAAATTACTGATGATGCCAACACCCTTATTTTCAATAAGCGAACTGATTACATGCGGTGTACCATACGATAACGGAATTTTTGTAAGCGCATAAACATTGGATACCTGAGCATCATTGTTCAATATTGGGGCATTTACAAAACGGTAAGTTCTGCCGGCATCAGGCAATACGGTGTACCTGGTAGTGTGCGTGTCACCAGTATAATTCCCATTGATAAAAGAAGCTGCCGACCATGCATCGGTAGATGCTTTTGTTACATTTACGGAAGCAGCGGCATCAACGCCTTTAACTCCTACCGAAATATCTAAATCCTGAACAGCAGCACTTGTAGCAACAAAACTGCCATACACAAATTCAATATTATTAGAGGTCTCAAATAATTTAATTTGAAAATTAAGGCTGGAAAACTGTTCGGCCGATGGAGACGATTTGTAATCTCTTAGATTTTTAAACTGGATGGTGCATATCCTGTTGGGAGCCGAACCACTCGTGTGCACCCGGTATTCAGGCAAAGTACCAGCTATCAGGTCAAGATTAAATGGGTAAATCAGGTTTTCCTCGGACGATGCAAGGGCATCATACAAACTAATACCTGCCGGGGCACTGGCTCCCAGTTTGATTACTCCATTTGAATTCAACACAAATTGGGTAAAAGTTGTTCCATTGAAACCGAAGGAAAAACCAATATTTTCCGGGAAAGAATTAGCATCATCATAACTACCAGAGATGGTGGTAATTTCAGTTCCATTGATTCCCAAATCCGTATAGATTGCGGAGGCATTAACTGCATTGGCAGCTATGTAATTGATCTGACTGTAAGAAAGATGTACAGAAAGAAATAAGGAGAAAGACAGTAGCAGATACTTCATATTTTCACGGTTTTTGAATCTCGAATCAAAATAAAAATAACATTATAAACGAAGACAAAGTACTAAAATTATGTTTCAGCCCAATTATCTTAAAAGATAAATGGTTTTGTACCGGAGGCAAACTGAATAGCAAATCCATCTTCTCATTGCTGAAAATCAACTAGTTAATATCATTTCAACTAAAACTTACTGCCTTGAATGAGACAGGTAGCCTGGTTTTTCCATATATATTTCCATAAAAACCTACCCAGCCTATCGTAGAATTGTGATAAATAACCATTTATTTTAATTCTAATGAAATATTTTTGTAGCCCTTAAAATCATTATTTTGATACAAACCTATATATATACAGGCGTTGCTTTTATCACCGGCTTTATTACAGCCTGGATAATACGCTCCGTCAAATTGAATAAACTGAGCAAATTACAGCGTAGCACCGAAGGGTATCTTGAAAGTGAAAAGCTAATGAAAGAAACCATTCAAAAGGAAAACCACATGGCCCACCAGATGAAACAGGCCGCAGAACTTGAATATGGAAAAAAACTACAGGAATCGCATGCATTGATCCGGACTTTGGATGAGAACATTTTACTGCTTCAAAAAAGCAATGAAGAAACAGAAGCTTTGATGAAGGCTGGTCTTCCTGAAATGTACGATCTGAAACTGAAATTAATTGAGGCCAATAATACCATTGCAAGGTATAAGGGCCTGGTTGAAAACAAATAGTTTTATACAGTTTACGAAAAAAGAAGGCGGATTAAAATAAAGGCAGCAACCAGCCGTAATTTCTTCCTATGCCCGTTAATTATGCCCCATTGGTAAATTTGGTTACAGACTCGTAGGCAATACCAGATAGGTTCTGCGTTGAATCATTTAGCGTATAAATGCTTCTGCCAAACTTTACTGTTTTTAAATTAATTGTTGATTGATGTTTTGAATCATTGACCTTTGAATAATTGCAATCCAACAATTTGAAAAAAACCTACATTTTTAATAAAACAACATTCATCGCATTAGCCTCGTATCTGTTACTGGGTGGTACTGCAAAGGGATATTTTGTTCCACCTTTACCAATTGATTCCAGTAAAATATCTTCTATTGAAGAGGCAATTGCTTTTGTAGATGCCATCAAAAATTTAGCTCCAAGTGCCTATTGGCCCAATGTAAAGCCGGGTCTGTTTCTCGAAAATCTAAAAACAAATATTTATCAACCGCACAGTCCTTACCAGGGAAGAGGTACCAATTTTTGCGGCTATGGGGCATTGACCTACCTTTTTATACAAAAAGATCCGCTGGGTTATGCTCAGTTACTTTTAAAATTGTACCAGGAAGGAAAAGCCAGCTATGGCACTACCCATTTTAAGCCATCCGATCCAATTAAAATAGCTGCAGGCAAACTAAGGTTTAAAGGCGTGCTAGACGTTCGCCCCGCTGAACAAATGTGGTATTTATGCCTGGCAGATCACTATAAAGGTTACCTGAATATTTTAAACCGGCGGTATGATCCCGGCGATGAAGACCGGATGTGGGCTTCGGTTAACTACGCCAAATTTAACCGCATGGTAAAAAAATTACTCAAGTATAAAGTAAAAGCAAAAGGTGCCGATCTGCTTCATCCCCATGTTGGCAATCTGTTTTCGTATATTAGCGAGCGACTTAAAACAGGCAGTGTGGTGCTGTATATCAATAACCGGCTAGTGCATAAAAAAAATAATGTGCGAATAAAACCTGGTTTTCCTACGCATTATATTGTGCTAAAGGAAATCAGGCAGACAGAAAATAAAATAACCCTTGTTTACTGGGATTATGGCGGTAGTACATTGATAGAGCTTACGGCGGCACTATTAAAGAAAATCACTTTTGGGGTAGCTCATTACACAAAAAAATAACCGAATGCGTGCGAAATATTTAATGGCAATTGTATCAGTCTTTGGGATCGTGGTTTTAAGCAGCTCCTGCAGTACTGCTAAAAACTACAGTACCCGTTACTATTATCAACATGAGCAGACACTTAGTAAAATAGAAACATCTTATTCATCCATCATTCAACAAACGCCGTTTAATATTGCATTTAACAACAAGGCTTTTACCACATTAACCTTTGAAATCAAAACAGACGCTCTCACTTATCGCTACGAGTTTGGAGCAACGGAGCAACGGCTTACCGATACCCTGGTTAAATATCATTTAGATGCAGCCAGAATTACCCAACTGGTAGCTGATATGCAATCAATCCGCTGCATCTGGATCAATAACCTCGACTATTATGTGGACGATAAAAAGAAATCGCTTGTATTTATCTCCATCAAAACATCTGCTTCCCGATCGCTTTTTGGCTACAAAAAATATTATATTCTCACCTATTTTACTCAACCCCAATATTTTGATGAACAAGGAAGATTGATGCTAAGGAGGAAACGAAAAGAAATTCATAAAATTAACGGCGACATTTTCAGAAGAATCAATGACAAGATTTGCTACACCATTTCTGAACAATACCGATGATCTAAGATTGACAATCCAAAATTTCGGATATTTTATGAGCCACGACAAACAAGCACCTGTGCTTCCATATAACCAATACCAGCATCAGCTAAACTGTTGTTTTAGAGCAACTTTATTTACTTGATCCCCTTGTTTAAGCAACTCCTCATTAACTAATAAATTGGATTATACAAAAACTTAACATTGGATTAAATATTCTAATATTAAATTTGTGTTATCATTTAAAAATAAATTCCATGTCAGACAAAAAATTAACAGACAGTAAAAAAGAATCGGCCAAAGATATCATGCTGAAAGAAATTGTCGATCAATTAACGAAAGCATTACCAGCATTGAAGGAAAAAATTGGCGATAAAAAATTTGAAAAGCGAATTAAAAAAGCGGCCAAGCTATTAACAGAAGGAATTAAAGAAGAAGCCCCTGTGAAGGAGCCGAAAACCAAAGCTGCGGCACCGAAAAAGGTACCGGTTAAGTCTAAAGCGATCGCTCCCGCCAAGGCTAAAGTTGCTGCATCGGTTAAATCTAAGGTTGTTGCACCCGCAAAAAAAGCTACCAAAGCCACACCGGCAAAATAATTGTCTTAATTCCAACAAAATGGATTCCAAAGCTGCCTTTCAATGGCAGCTTTTTTATATCCCTATACCCTAACTTGAATATGACTCCAAATAAAACGGCTACGACTCCCGGTTGGTTGAGTTGGGGATTTAAAAAAAATTATTACATAAGGGCATCTCTAAAAACTTACCTTTTCCTCTCTTTTGTCGAAGACCCCGAATTTTTCGGGGGAGAGGAATTAAAGGTGAGGTAAAATAAAAAAATGAGTTTTTAGAGATGCCCATAAATAAAAATCAGCATTGTTACCGCTGTCTTTTGCATGTTCTACTCATTTATTAGACACCCGTTTATTCAATTAAAGCCCATCCGTTCTCCACTAGTCAAAATTCAACAGCACCCGATTCTCTTAAAAGCGATGCTGTGGCTATCCTTTAATCATCAAACGACTCGTTTGGCACCTGATTTTACCAGCGTATAAATTTAAAACGTAAGCTTGCGTGAAAAATTCGATTATTTTGCAAAAAATAATTGATGGAATTGATTACCATACCCGGGCTCTCAGCCGCATTTTGCACCACTGGCTCTTTTTTGCCCCAGTCAATTAAAACCATTCAAACAAAAGACACTTCTGGTATCTCACTTTCCATGTACTCCCTTTTTGCATTGGGCACCCTGCTTTGGCTTAGCTATGGATTGCTAACGAATAACCTTCCGGTAGCTATTGCCAATGGAGTCACTTTTTTATTTGCAGCCATCATTTTAGGATATAAAATCAAGTATAAATAATCGAATCATGAAACGGATCACTATCTTTTGCGGCTCAAGCATGGGCAATAAAGCAATTTTTAAAAACACCACGGAAGCCCTTGGACAAGCACTTGTGAAAAGAAATATTGAACTGGTATATGGCGGTGCAAAAGTGGGCATTATGGGCGCCATAGCAGATGCAGTGTTGGCCGCAGGCGGAAAAGCAATTGGTGTATTGCCCACATTTTTACAACAAAAAGAGCTGGCGCATCAAGGACTAACCGAGTTGATATTGGTAGAAACCATGCATGAAAGAAAAGCAATCATGAACGAACTCTGCGATGGAGCACTGGCCTTGCCCGGCGGCTTTGGTACGATGGAAGAATTGTTTGAAATGCTTACCTGGGGACAGTTGGGCTTACATAAAAAACCGGTAGGTATTTTAAATATGAATGGCTTTTACAACCCGTTAAACACATTGATACTAACCATGGTAGACAATGGTTTTTTAAAACCAACTAACAAGGAGATGTTACTGGTGGACGAAAACATTGAAGCGATTTTGGATAAGATGGAAAATTATGAAGCACCGGAAGTTGCAAAATGGTTAGCGCCCGGCACTGTTTAAATAACTCACCTGGTCTACCAATTCAAGGCGCTTTACAATGCTATTGGGCATAAGCAACGTGCCCGGCGATAATACCGCATTGGCGCCTATTTTACAATGATCGCCAACCAATGAACCGAATTTATTGACACCGGTTTGAATGATGGCTGAATGATAAACCACTGGAATTAGTTTATTTGCCCGCTCATTATAATGATTGGCGGTGATGGCACCAGCCTCAAAATTTACATTGCTGCCAAGGATGCTATCGCCAATAAAATTAAAATGGGCAATGGCAGTGTTGTTAAAAATGATACTGGTTTTTATTTCGCACCCTGGTCCTATTTTTACTGAATTTGCCAAATAAACACCGCCTCTTAAATAGGCATGAGCACCTATAAAACAATGCTCTCCTATCACCATCGGTGCTTTTAAAACGGCGCCGGATTCTACCGTAGCAGTGGTATGAATGGCAATACCATCTGCAATTGTATAGTTGCTATCCAGCCCGATAATTAGCTCCATTAAAATGGCAGGCAGGTCATTCGTAACTTGCCAGGGGCTTAAATGATTGTACTGTGCAAACTGCTCCGCAAATTGGGAGACAAAATCGTTCATGATAATCATCTGAAAAAATTATGCGGTTAAGTTAATCCTTTGCGGGCGTAACAGTTGGCTTATAAAAAAACGCTTTAAATAAATTGAAGGTCGGCCATTAAATTGTTTCAATAACTTCCTCTGCCAACCCAAAACTTAAAGTCATGCCAGCACCACTAAGACCATTTAAAATATACACCCCAGCTTCAGGCGACATAAAAATATCTGTTTCGCCATTGGTTAATTTTGGATAAATACCATTCCACGTTTCCAGCAACGACCAGTCTTTGAAATGGACAAATTGGTGCAGATAATCCAATATCATTTCATTGATAAATTCTTTGTCAAACGGATCAAAGGTTAATCCATATTCATGCGAATCGCCAATGGTTAACTCTCCCCTTCCGTTTTGCGACACCATCACATGAATGCCCCAATCAAGGTAGTCACTCATTTCATTTTGATAACGTTCTTTCAGTGCATTCAATGAAGGCGCTGTTTTAAAACTGTTGTAATGAATCAGTGATAAACCGCCACACAGCGATGTACCGATGCGCCAGTTATCGGGTTGCGTTACCAGCCGCATCATTTGCAGTTTACATTTGGTGATGGGGATGGCCGAAAAGATTTCCGGATAGAGCGTTTCAAAATCCTGACCGCTGCAAACAAATATGATGTCTGCTTCATGCTCTTCTTCATTGCCGATGTAAACCGTTTGATCGGCGACATAGCTAACACATTTACCCCAATGAAATTCGATACCAAATTGCTCTGTAAAATAGGCCGGTATTTTTGCGATGGCTTCTCTCGGATCCACAATTAATTCTTCCGGACTATATAATCCCCCGATCAAATTTTGCGGATTTACCGAATCATATTTTTGAGTGATTTCCGCTTTGCTGAGTAAAGATACTTTCCGTCCCTGCTGGTTAAAAATTTCATTCAGTTCTGTTAGCACCTGCATTTCATCTGCATGGTAGCCAAGGTGTAAACTGCCGGCTGCTTCATGCCAGATGCCAGCCGCTTCGCAGGTTTCCTGCCAGATTTGCCGGCTTCTCATTGCACGATTATACATCTTTCCTTCTGGTTGCCCGATGGGCCATACCATTCCGAAATTCCGGATAGAGGCTCCCACAGCCTGCTGGGTACGGTCAAATACTTTAACCGAAAAACCTTTTAGCGACAATGCCCTTGCAGTGGCTAACCCTACGATTCCGGCACCAATAACGATTGCCTGTTTATTTTTCATTTGTATGAAATTTATTGTTGAATATCGATTTAAAATACCAGGCAGAAATGAGGGTGCCAATCACACCCACAACGGATAGCACCATAACGCCGTAAGAATAAAAACTGGTCCAGCTCAACTGGATATGGAATACACTTTTGCTGAGCATTACAGCTACACTTCCCAGGTAGCCATACGAATCAGCCAGGTACATCAGGAAGCCTACATTGCCTGCATATTTAAAAGTGGCAATCATTCTTTCAAACAATACACAGTTGAATGGAATATAGCCCATATACAAACCAAGTCCTACCAGCATCATCCAGTAAAAAGGAGATAAATGTCCCTGCATAAATATTAAAGTAGATATGCCCGCCAATAAAAAACCGGTGCCAATGATGATATGCGAAATCATCAGCGCCTTCAGATTATTCCGGATATATATCATTGCTGAAATCAGTACCAACACTATGATGGTGGTAGGGATTTCAGTAGCTACAAACTTTTCCGGCTGGTTGGGAAAGCCCATCTCTACCCACATATCGGCTGCAAAATTATCCCGGATATCTCTAAAGATGGTAAGGAAAACATAAATGATCAACAAGGTAAGAATGCCCGGAAAAAAAGTTTTCACGTATTCTTTCCGTTCATGCAGCAGCATTGGTTTTCGCTCTGTACGCAACAATTTATCAGCTTCGGAAGGCGGCGGAATTTTTTCCAGTAACCAGATAAACAACAGGAGCGGAATTAAGAATGCCAGGCCAGCAAAAAAAGGCAGCCACACATCGGTAATGGCAAATTGCAACTGCAAAAAGCCGGTAACAGTTTTAACAAAACCAGAGGAAAATATAAAACTAACGGCAAGGGCTGCCCCAATAAAATCGGTTGCCCGTCTACCCTCTACAAATGAAAACACAATGCCCCAGATTAAACCCAACGGAAAGCCATTGAGTAGCAACACGGGAATATTGTAGGGTGCAGGAATTATGGCGAAAAAGAATAAAGACAGCCATGAAATCCCCACCAGCAACAAAATCATTTTACCCCGGCCAAATCTTTTTAGTTCTGCAATAAACTTAACGCCATAAAACTTACTAACCATGTAACCAACTACCTGGCTGATCACC
>JBBQKO010000084.1:0-15630 GCA_038327005.1 Chitinophagales bacterium
CTTGTTTTTGCGCCCCGGTCTTGAAACGCTGGAAGCTGGCGGCGGGCTGCACCAGTTTATGGGCTGGGACAGACCCATCTTAACCGATAGCGGCGGATACCAGGTTTTTTCGCTTGCCAACAATCGCAAAATAAATGAAGAGGGGGTTATTTTTCAATCGCATATTGATGGCAGCAAGCATTTGTTCACCCCAGAAAAAGTAATGGATATCCAGCGCATCATCGGTGGCGATATTATTATGGCTTTTGATGAATGTCCACCTTATCCAAGCGATTACAACTACGCAAAAAAAAGCATGGAGCTAACACACCGCTGGCTCGACCGGTGCTTTACCCGTTTTAACGAAACGCCTGACAAATATGGATATACGCAAAACCTGTTTCCTATTGTACAGGGTAGCACTTATAAAGACCTGCGAACCGAATCAGCGCAATTTGTTGCAAATAAAAATGCCATGGGAAATGCCATTGGCGGATTGAGTGTAGGGGAGCCGATTGAAATGATGTACGAATTTACAGCGCATTGCTGCGATATACTACCAATTCAAAAACCACGTTATCTAATGGGCGTTGGAACTCCCTGGAATATTTTGGAGTGTATTTCACTGGGAATTGATATGTTTGACTGCGTAATGCCCACCCGAAATGGACGCAATGCGATGTTGTTTACCAGTAATGGCATTATCAATATTGACAATAAAAAGTGGGAGAGAGATTTTTCTGTAATTGATGATGGTATTGATTGTGAGGTGAGTCGTTATTATAGCAAAGCCTATTTACGGCACCTGATGAAGAGCAAAGAGTTTCTTGGCCTTACCATTGCCAGCGTGCATAACCTGGCATTTTACCTTTGGTTGGTTAAACAGGCAAGGGAACATATTCTGGCAGGTGATTTTGAAAGCTGGAAAGCTGAGATGGTGGTTCGTTTACAACAGCGACTGTAGTATTTTTCGCAAAGTTGTAAAGTAGAAAAGTTGTATTTGTAAAGTATTCAATTGATTACCTGTGTTGCGAAAGCAGTGAATTGGAATTTTCGAAAGTTGGTTGTGGCTTAAAAATTGATAAGTTCTGTCTCGTGTGTATCTAATTTGAATTTAAAATTAAACCTCTATGAAGAAGCATTTTTATTACTTTTCTATCATTTTATTTTTGCCGCTATTTAGTTTTGCCCAGCAAACCCAGCCTATGAACCTGCCAAAAGATGCGCCGGTAAATGTTACCATTGCGGATGCAAAGTCGGGGCAAATGCTCAATCATGAAATTGTTATTTTCAGAAGTAAATTAAATGGACGGGAGTACCAGGGGCTTAGTGATTCCCTGGGTAAATTTTCGCTCCGTCTGCCTGCCGGCGACCGGTTTGAAATATTTATTTTAGGGTTCAATGATTCTACCAGTTATAATGTGTTAGATATTCCTGCTTTAAAAGGTAACCAGTTTTACAAAAATGCTTTCAAAGTAGATATACAGTTTGAAGCACCTAAATCATTTGTATTGGACAATTGTACTTTTGAATCAGGAAAGGCAACCTTAAAGCCTGAAGCCTACACCGTATTGGACGATTTGGTTGACTACCTGAAAAGAAAAGAAGATGAACGAATTGAAGTAGGCGGCCATACGGATAATGTGGGCAAGGCTGAAGCCAATATGATTTTATCTACCAACCGGGCCAATGCAGTAAGGGAGTATTTACTAGCAAAAGGGATTGCAATGGAAAGAGTTACAGCAAAAGGTTATGGACTTACCGTACCCATTGCAGAAAATGACGATGTGGAGGGAAGACAAATGAACCGAAGGACAGAAGTAAAAATCTTGGATTAATCCCGTTTTCTCCTAAGCAGGTAAAATGCATTTGAGTAAAATTAAAAGTCTTTGCTAAACAGCGAAAGGTAAATTTCATTTCAATTTTCTTAACAGCTTTTTGGGTACTGTAGCCTCAACGCAATTTTTCAGGCTCCCCGTTTTAGGTTAGATTTGCGCCTATATAACTAAATGAAGAAAATAGACAGCTACATACTAAATAAATTCCTGACTACTTTTTTCTTTTGCCTGGTGTTGTTTTCTGCCATTGTAGTAGTGATTGATATCAGTGAGAAAACGAATGATTTTGTAAGGTCCGGATTACCTGTGAGTACAATTATTACTGATTATTATTTTGGCCTTGTTCCCCGCATTGATGCAATGCTGTTTCCCTTGTTTACATTTATCGCTGTAATATTTTTTACTTCCAAAATGGCGGAGCGGTCAGAAGTAATTGCGATACTAAGTAGTGGTGTAAGTTTCAGGCGGTTTCTTTTTCCTTACTGGATTGGAAGCGTTTTCTTAGCAGTGATTCTTTGGGTAGTTTACCAGTTTGTATTACCACGTGCAAATGCTATCTGGGGTACTTTTGAAGCAAAATACATCGATCAATATTCTCCTTCTGATCCAAGATCATTTCCTCAAAATTATTATTTCCGATTGGATTCCAATGAATATGCCGGTATTAAATATTATGATACTACGAGTAAAACCGGTGGCAATTTTTTTATTCAGAAAATCATTCATAATAAATTGAAGTACAACCTGCGTGCAGAAAATATTGCCTGGGATACGGCAACCAAAAAGTGGAAAATGAATAGTGTGATGGAACGTTTTTTTACAGGAGATAAAGAAACGGTAAAACATCATGCCACGCTTTTAATGAACTACAACTTTAAGCCATTAGATTTAAGAAAAGATGACTATTTAAAAGACCGGCTTCCTACACCCGAATTAAAACAATTAATCAGGAAAGAAGAAATGAGGGGGTCCGAGGGGATTAACGCCCTGCTGGTGGAAAGATATAATAGGGACGCTATTCCGGTATCAGTAATCATTTTATCAATGATTGGAGCTACACTCGCTTCCCGTAAAGTGAGGGGGGGAAGCGGCGCACAATTAGCCATTGGTGTTGTACTAAGTGTACTCTACATTCTGTTTGGCCGGTTTTCACTGGTTTTTGCCACCAAAGGAAATTTCACACCATTTCTAGCAGCATGGGTGCCTAATATGATTTTTGGAATATTGGCCTTCTATCTTTACAGAAGAGCCGCAAGGTGATGAATGAGGTATGAGCGATGAGAGATGAGTGATGAGGGTTGAGGGATGAGGGATGAGGGGTGAAGGATGAGGGGTGAGAGATGAGGGTGAATTGGTCGGTACCGAAGGTCAGACCGATTGCAAAGAGTGCAATTGAAAAGTTTTTTTAAATATTCAATCATCTTGCAATAAAAATAATTTAACCATCAATCCGTTTACCCCTTAACAATCTTATTGTAACTCGTAGCAATTCCTTTAATCAGCGAAGAACTAAATCCCTGGTGTTCCATTTCATTCAATCCCACAATCGTACAGCCTTTTGGTGTGGTTACTTTATCAATTTCCTGCTCGGGATGTGTGCCATTTTGCAACAGTAATTCTGCCGCACCTTTTACCGTTTGTGCAGCAATTAAATTTGCTGTGGCAGAATCAAAACCGATTTCTATTCCGCCCTGGATATTGGCACGTATGTACCGCATTGCATAGGCAGTACCGCAGGCACCCAGTACCGTAGCTGCGTCCATCAGTTTCTCATCGATCAATGTTACCTTTCCGAGGTTGGTAAATAATTCTTTTACAAAGTTTATCTGGGCTACAGTTGCATTGGAATAGCTAATGCAGGTCATGCTTTCCTGTATGGCAATCGCAGTATTGGGCATGGCCCTGAAAACAGGGATTTTCTTTTTAATGGTTGTTTCAATTTCTGACAGCAATACGCCTGTAACTACTGAAACCACCATATGCCTGGGTGTAATGGCTTTCTTTAAACCATTCAATACATCACTTACCTGGAAAGGTTTAACGGCTAATATTACCAGCTCACAGTTACGAACAGCCGCTGCATTATCGGTGGTTACCTGCACGCCTTTATCCGCAAGATGTTTGATGGTGCCAATGTTTCTTTTGGTTAAGGTGATGTCAACGGCCTTGCAAAATTTGCTTTTGATCAATCCTTCTGCAATGGCTGTTCCTAAATTTCCGCCGCCAATGATGGCTATTTTTTTATTCATGATTGCTTATGTTGAAAGTGGATGGTTGAAAGTTGATGGTTACATTAAGGTCGTGAATTTATTTGACCATCAACCATCAACCATTGTATTAAAGGGCTATCAACGCCTGTTCTGATTCGTGTCCTGCTAGCAGACTGCCGATTGCGTTGTCATATTTATTTTTCCAATCGGAAATGGTATCCCAGTTTTCTGTATCAATATTGATTGAACCTTCTGTTACGCTACCCAATAATTCAAATGGGAAATTCGCCGCAGTTAAGGTTGCTTCAAAGGCTATAGTCTTTGAAGCATCCACCGATACAAGCACCCTGCTTTGAGCTTCACCAAACAAAAATGCATCTTTACGAATGGTTTTGCTGGTTGAAATATTGTATCCCAGGTTTCTGTTAAACGCACTCTCAGTAAGCGTTATAAATAATCCGCCTTCGCTGATATCATGTGCTGATTCAATCAATTGCTCTTTGATTAAAACCTTGATGTTACGGTGCAATTGATATTCTTCTTCGAGATCAAAATGTGGTGCCGGACTAAATTCTACACCGTGAATTTTGTGCAGGTATTCAGATGAGTTGATATCATTATAGCTTTGCCCAACTAAATAAAGCTCATCTCCGGCCTTCTTGAAATCCATTGTCATTTTTTGATCTACATTATCCAGTAAACCAACCATTCCAATAGTAGGAGTGGGATAAACAGGGCCATCAGGCGACTGGTTGTAAAAACTTACATTACCACCAGTGACAGGGGTGTCAAATTTTATACAGGCTTCACCCATGCCTTTAATAGCATTTACAAACTGGTAGTAAACTTCTGGGTTATATGGATTACCAAAGTTGAGACAATTGGTAACACCCAACGGCTCACCTCCGCTACAAACAATATTTCTTGCAGCCTCTGCTACGGCTATCATTGCACCTTTGTAGGGATCTGCAAATACATAGCGACTGTTACAATCGGTTGTTAATGCCAACCCTTTATTGGTAGGTTTTGCAATTACGATGGCTGCATCACTTGGTTCATTCGTGCTGGCTGTACCGGCACCTACCATGCTGTCATATTGGGTATAGATCCAACGCTTACTCGCAATGTTTGGTAATTGTATCAATTGCCCGGCAACTAATTTTAAATCCTCCGGGGTTTTAATGGTCACTGCATCAAACGCTTCAATTTGATCCAGGTATTGCGGTCTCGTATATTCTCTTTCATATTGTGGAGCGCCACCGCCCAACACCAATTCAACTGCTGGCAACGATGCCTCTAATTCACCATGCATGTAAAAATCAAGCACACCACCTTCGGTAACCACACCGATTTCACTGCAGGGTAAATCCCATTTTTCAAATACTTTAATTACGTCTGCTTCTCTTCCTTTTTCAACCACCATCAACATTCTTTCCTGGCTTTCGCTCAACAATAATTCCCATGCCTTCATATTTTGTTGGCGCATTGGTACTTTGTCAAGATCTATCCTCATTCCTGAATTGCCTTTCGCACTCATCTCTGCAGTAGAACAAATAATGCCCGCCGCACCCATATCCTGCATACCAACAATGGCCCCGGTTTTAATCACTTCAAGACATGCTTCCAATAATTTCTTTTCCTGAAATGGATCACCTACCTGCACGGCCGGCAAATCTTCTGCGCTATCCGCTGTAATGTTTGCGGATGCAAAAGACGCCCCACCGATGCCATCTTTGCCAGTTGCACTACCTACAAAGAAAACAGGATTGCCTGCTCCTTCTGCAGTTGCTGAAATAGTGTCGCCATTTTTTAAGATGCCCACACTCATGGCATTTACCAATGGATTGGTATGATAGCAACTTTCAAAATAGATTTCGCCACCCACAGTAGGCACACCAAAACAGTTGCCGTAATGACCAATGCCATGTACCACACCTGCTAATAAATGCTGGGTTTTGGATTCAGTTAAATTACCAAAACGCAATGAGTTTAAAGATGCAATCGGTCTTGCTCCCATGGTAAAGATATCACGGTGAATTCCACCAACGCCTGTTGCAGCCCCCTGGAATGGTTCAATTGCACTCGGGTGGTTATGACTTTCAATTTTAAATACTACTCCATATCCGTCGCCGATATCCATCAGCCCGGCATTTTCTTCACCTGCTTTTACAAGCATTTTCTGTCCATCTCTTGGCAAAGTTTTCAGCCACTTAATAGAGTTTTTATAACTACAGTGCTCACTCCACATGGCACTAAAGCAACATAGTTCAGTAAAGTTGGGGATGCGCCCAATCTTTTGCTGTATCAATTCAAATTCTTCAGCAGTAAGCCGAAGTTGTTCTGCGGTTGTAACGGTTATTTCCATAATTGTATAACAAAGTGCGAAAGTACAACCTGTATTCCTTTTTTAAGTCCATCTGAAAATTTATTATTTTGATCTACTCTGGTTTAAATCAATTCCGAAAAATACATATGATAAACGCAGCTCAAATTAGCTTCTGGTAAAACTGGTGATTATCTATAAAAATATTTCACGCTAAGTTGATCCTAAATCCATTTTATCTGACCTATTAGTAAACGGAATTTGAAAACTGTTTTTCCTTTGACTAGATTTAACGAGTCCTACTTTTTATTAAATAGGAATTTTGTTGATTTTTTAAGTGCCCTTTTGCTTAAATGTGTTTTGAGTTTCCGCTAAAAAAAGGGGTATTCTATTTCGGAATATTTTTATTGGAAAGAAAAGAATTCCATTTTTTACTCACTCAATTTCAAAAAAGCATACAAACATTCTAACTAAGGCCCGACAAATACTTTGAAAAGCAAATCAGGTTATTCAAAGGCCGGCAAATGAATTGTAGGTGCTTTTATTTTAATCAATTTGAAGGGCGTAGGTTTAGATGCCAATAAACCAAATGTTTCATTTTCCACTGTAGGCAATTGTTTATGTACAGACGATTTTGGTAGAATAATGCAGATTAAACCTATAAGATAAAATCCCTTTCTATATGGGTTAAGAAAAATAATAATATTTATAATATTCAACAAATTGCCTTAAAAAGTAGAAATATTTTTAGTAAAGTATAGATTAATGAAATTTTTTACCGTATTTTGTGGCTCTAAAACACAAAAAGCAATGCAATCATTACGCTTCAAAGCAATTGAAAACTTACGGTCCAATCCGGAAGTTAATGTTAAAGCCTCTGTAAAAATTACAGGAATTTTCGGTGAAAATGTGTTTACCCTTAAAACTGCCCGCCAGTTTTTAAGTGATGAGGCTTATAAAAGTTTAGTATCCTCTATCAGGGGTGGTAAAAAAATAGACCGCAACATGGGTAACCAGATTGCAAATGGTTTAAGAGCCTGGGCTGAGAGCAAGGGTGTTACACATTTTACACACTGGTTTCAACCATTAACTGATCAGTCTGCAGAAAAGCATGATTCATTTTTTACTTTAAAAGGTGACGGTACGCCAATCGAAGAATTTGAAGGGGGTGCTTTAATTCAGCAGGAACCAGACGCTTCTTCTTTCCCATCAGGCGGGTTAAGAGCAACTTTTGAAGCTCGTGGTTACACTGCATGGGATCCATCTTCTCCGGCATTTATTATGGAAATAGGAAATGGTAAAACACTTTGTGTGCCTACCATCTTTGTTTCATACACAGGTGAGTCACTGGATGCAAAAACACCATTGATTAAAGCATTGGTTGCTTTAGATAAAGCTGCGGTTGATGTAGCTCAATATTTTGATAAAAATGTTACCAAAGTAACTGCAACCCTTGGATGGGAGCAGGAATACTTTGTAATTGATGCCGCAATGGCAAATGCCCGCCCAGATATCATTATGACCGGTCGTACGGTATTTGGTCATGCACCTGCAAAAGGACAACAATTGGAAGATCATTATTTTGGAGCAATACCAGAAAGGATCTACGCTTTCATGAGAGATTACGAAGCGGAAGCTTACAAACTAGGTATTCCTTTACGTACCCGTCACAATGAGGTTGCACCTTCCCAGTTTGAAAATGCGCCTATTTTTGAAGAAGCAAATCTCGCAGTAGATCACAATACTTTATTGATGGATGTGATGACGAGGGTAGCCAAGCGTCACGGGCTGATTGTACTTTTGCACGAAAAACCATTTGCCGGCATCAACGGTAGTGGTAAGCACAACAACTGGAGTATCGCAACTGATACCGGTGTGAATTTATTAGCACCCGGTAAAACTCCAAAAACCAATTTGATGTTCTTAACCTTTTTTGTAAATACAATCAAAGCGGTTCATGACTACGCAGGTTTATTAAGAGCATCTATCGCAAGTGCTGGTAACGATCACCGTTTAGGTGCAAACGAAGCTCCTCCGGCGATCATTTCCATCTTTATCGGTAAGTATCTTACTGAGGTATTGAACCAGGTTGAAACCCGTGTTGGTGGTAAGTTTGATGAGCAGGACGAAGCCATGTTAAAACTGGATATTCATAAAACTATTCCGGAACTGATGTTGGATAATACCGACAGAAACCGTACTTCTCCATTTGCATTTACCGGTAACAAATTTGAGTTCCGTGCAGTGGGTTCGGCTGCCAACTGTGCCATCAATATGACTGTGTTGAACACTATTGTTGCTCAAACCTTGAAGCAGTTTAAAAAGGATGTAGATGCACATATTGAAAAAGGTGATAAGAAAGAAATCGCTATCATGCATGTGATACAGAAATACATTGTAGAAAGCAAAACTGTTTTATTTGAAGGAGATGGTTACAGCGAGGAGTGGGCAAATGAAGCAGAAAGAAGAGGTCTTCCAAATGTGAAAACAACTCCGCTGGCTTTGGATGCTTATGTAACTGATCTTGCTAAAACCTTGTTTGAAAGCAACGACATCTATACACATGCTGAGCTGGAAGCCCGCCATGAAATTATGCTGGAGGCTTATATCAAAAAGGTGCAGATTGAAGCAAGAACAATGGGAGAGTTGGCAACATCGGTCATTTTACCATCTGCAGTAAAGTACCAGAATATATTGATCGAAAACATCAATGGTTTAAAAGCTGCTGGTTTAAAGCCTGAAGCTTACACTAACCAGATGAGTATTTTAGAAGAAATCAGCAATCACATCAACTCAATGAGTACGGGTGTTAGAGAAATGATTGAAGCAAGAAAGAAGGCCAATAAAATAACAGATACCAGAGAGAAGGCAATTGCCTATTGTGATGATATCAAAGGAAAACATTTTGATGATATCCGTTATCACGTAGATAAATTGGAATTGTTGGTAGATGATGCTTACTGGACGCTGCCAAAATACAGGGAAATGTTGTTCCTGAGATAATCAAGTCAATACTGCTTTTATAGCTACCTTTTAACGTAGTGATAATAGTACAAATAGCTGGCAAGCAATCGTAAAATTACCCGGTTCACTTTTGTGACCGGGTTTTTTAATGTGCAATATTTTTGTTGAAAAACTAATTGACCGAACGGAAGGCCTACTGGCTGCGGATATCGGTAGTGGCAGGAAATTATTGTCGATACTGTACCGCTAATGGTTTATAGCTTAGCCATTATTTTCTTGCCCAGTATGCCAGGATGAGATTGCCGAATCCGAATTTGGTTTTGAATTTTTTGCAATAAGAAATACAATGTATCAATCTTTCTTAACCCATCACAATTGTTGTATGTTGTTAACACCACTCGGTTTATTCAGTAATGGAAAGAGCGATTGGTTACTTCCAACTCGTCCAATAGGAGACAATGTTTTTTATAATTTTTGGCAATCGGGGGAAGACGGATCAAAAGCTCATTGCAGGATGATTGGCAGTATTTTTTTAGGTACGAATTACCTGATCTGATCTGATATGCAGTTATTTTTCTGCTAAATACTTGCTTTATAAAAACTCAAAAACTTACTAAATTCTTTATTTGATAATAGTATTTTTTCAAAAATAAATATTCCTGTAATCGCACTGGTAATCCCCGCCAACACATCCAATACGTAATGGTGACTGGTGTAAATTGCTGCAAACCATATTCCGATGGCGACTATTACAAATACAAAATTCATCACAAAACCAGCCTTTTGTTTTATACCGTAGTAACAAACAA
This sequence comes from Chitinophagales bacterium, assembly GCA_038327005.1. Classification (GTDB taxonomy): domain Bacteria; phylum Bacteroidota; class Bacteroidia; order Chitinophagales; family Chitinophagaceae; genus Ferruginibacter. Next base: position 10,124 of record JBBQKO010000084.1, read on the forward strand.
TTACCGGGTAGGAGGAATGTAATGATGGCATTGCTGCAAATACATTGGAACTCTTTTCATAGATGCTGTGGAATATGCCGACATTAAAATACTCGTCGAATTTATGGAGGCCGGCAGTATTCCCTAATGTGCCCGCAATGAAATTGTTGCCATTCAATTGATAATACCAGGGTGGTGCTGCCGGGTACACATAATAAATGGCAAAGCCTATCATGTTTACTAACACAAACGTAAGGGAGAAATGTAAAAACAGGTCTTTGTTTTTAAAAAAAAGAAAAGCTGCAAATGCCAGCGGTACTGGTATCCAGCATAAATAAAAAATGCCGGAAAGTATATCCAGTTGAGTGTTGCCATTTTGTAACCAATATTCGTTGGGCGTAAGGATTGCTCCAATATGTAGGCTGCCGAAAAGTATTTTCTCCGCATTGTAAAGATCCTGTATGTGTACGCTGTTAAAATTATAATTCGGAAACGCCTTCATGTAATCAAACAATATCCAATATACTATAAATATTGAAAAACCGATGATGAATTTGCGGGATACAGACGACAAAAAAAAACAGGCATTAAAGATTGCAATTAATACCAGTTGGTCTGTTTTGAAGGGTATCAAAAAGTAGGAAAGAAGCAGATAACCGATTGATAACAGGAACGCAATTGAAATACTATTGCGGGAAAATAAATTCACTTCTTTTTTGTTCATTAACTTTTGTTCGTTTGCCTGGGAAACCCCGAATTTAAAATCATATCCCACAAGGAAGAACTTACACCATATCCTTTTGTAGGATCCTGGTAGTGATGCAACATGTGGTGCTGCTTAATCTTCTTTAAAATAGGGTTTTTAAAATTGTGATGGTGCATGGCATAATGCATCATATCATATATAAGATATCCCAATAAAAATCCGGCAAAAAATGTAAATAAAAAGGAAGAATGCAATACTGTAGAAAATAAAAAATAAAATGCGGTAGCCAGTGGAATGCTGGCTGATGGTGGCATTACCAACCTTTTTTTATCTTTTGGGTAATCGTGGTGTACACCATGAAAAATAAAATGTAGTTGTTTGCCAAACTCAGAAGTAGGATGATAATGGAAAATGAAGCGATGTAAAAAATACTCAGTGACCGTCCAGATTAACAAACCTCCTACAAAGTAAAGGGCAAAGTTGCCTATCCCCAGGCCATTGCTAAATGCCAGGTAGCAAAATACGCCAATGATGGGTATGAAAATATAAAGGGGGACCGAAAAGTGCACTTTTGAAAGACTATCAAATAGACCGTTTTTAAACAACCTGATCGACTCTTCAGAATTAGATACATAATTTTTTTTCATCTTACTCAATTTTGATGCAGGTTCATTAAATTTTTAATCTTTCTTTTACTACCGAACGGGTGCCTGGATCTATTCCGGAAATTTCAACATACTCCACATTGGGCAACCAAAACGAACCACCATTAATTTTTACAAATATGCGGTTTAAGATAACGGGTTTTTGGTTGATATTGGTATAAACGTAAAACTTATTATCCGCAGCCAGTTTCAAAATCATCTTGTATTTTTTATAGGATACAAAACTTAATTCGTATTGATTTTCTGCAATCTTTTTTGATTTAATACCATATGCAAATTTACGTTGAATGTAATTCAGATCTTCCCGTTGTCCTTTTTCCTGGTATCGAATCCAGTATTCCTTTATTGGATTTTCTTTATCGATACTGCCGTTTTGCAGATTTAACTCATACACTATGGTATTCGTATTGGAAGTGCGTTGCAGGTAAAATAACTGCTTGCTGTCTAGGATTGGTACAGGAAAGTATTCTACCTGCGCAACTCCTTGAAACGCTAAAGTGATTAGGCTGATAATGAATAAACTTATTTTTTTTGTGTGCATATTAACGTTGTTGTCTTTTATCTTTTTCATCCAAAGCTATTTTAGCTGAGGCCAGTCTTTTAAAAGCAGTGATGTTGGTTAGCACCGCCATGATGGTAAGCGGCATAGTAAATACAGAAATCGTTTCAAATAGTTGAAAGTTGGTGCCAGGAATAAAGTATTTATAATCACCGCCTATAAAATTTCCCAATATACCGGCTGTCAATGCTGCAAGGCCGGTTAATACGACCCGTTCAGGCCGTTGCATTAAACCGCCTTTATTTTCTATGCCAAGCCCTTCACTTCTGGCTCTGGTGTAGCTTACCATCATAGAACCAATCAATGCAATGAATGCAAACAACGAACTAAAAAAATAATGATGTGACACAAGGTAATAACAAATTCCAAGGAACATGATCAATTCGCTGTACCTGTCTAGTACAGAATCGAACAAAGCTCCAAAAGTGGAACTCATATTGCCAAGCCGGGCTACCTGTCCATCCAGCATATCAAACAGTCCGGCAAATAATATCAATGCGCCCGCCCATCCAACATAGGATAAATCGCCACGGTTGCCTTCTTCAGCACCCATTATAAAAATGATGGATACACCAATGTTAAGGAGCAATCCTGTGATGGTCACTATATTGGGTGTAAAGCCAAGTTTGATTAATCCTTTTACCAATGGATTTATGACCGTGTAGATCATTTTTTGGAGCCGATCTCTTACTAATTCATTTGCCATGGTGTAATTATTTATTGGTTAAAAATCAAATTTCACTTTTGTGCGCAGGCCCCAGGTAGTGATGCCTGGATTGTTAACGTAGGTAAGTCTTTTCACCACGTCCACTCTTATTAATTTGAAAATATTTGCAATGCCTACACTCATTTCAATATAGGGTGTTTTGTTAAGTGCAAAGGTAGTTTGTTGACCTGTTATTACGTCTGTCGGAAATTTCAGCATGCCATCCGTTTTATCGGGATTGTTCTCATCCCTTAACCCACCATATAATATTTTAAAACTGGCCACCTCCCTTAGCTTTAGTTTTTTTATCAGGGGGATTTTATTAAAGAAAAATCCGTTGAAATAAAAGTCAAGGTTAGAAGCAACATAGCGATCACTAACAAACTCCATAAAATTCATCATGTTATAAGAGTCTACCTGGTAAGCGTAGGTTTGATTGGCCCGGTGAATGGTTTGCAAAGGGAAAGGAACTTGTCCAAATATATGGCCACCTTCAATAGAAAAGTCTGTGTATCCCAGTTGAGAAAGAAAAATGCGTTTGTCGATGCGAAGACTTACATTTTTGTAATTGTATTCCCCATTCAATAAACCTTTTACACCTGCAATAACCCGCAAATTAAAAATGGGGTATTTGTTAATGATAGGGATCCTGTAATTTCTTCCCTGGTAAAACTGCTCATGGGGTGCCCACCGGAATTCGCCGGAAATTTCAGACGTGGTTATATCTTTTACAAAGGTATTATCTGATACTTTTTGGTAAGTAATATCACCGGCTGGTGTTTGTTTCCAGTTTTTAAAACCAAATGTGTAGCGCAGGTTTTTCCCAAACTCCCTTACATACTGTGCTTTCAGGTAATTGTTGTACAACCATTTGTTATTGTTGCCTCTTTTAAAAGAAAGCAGGAAATTATCCTCTCTTACAAACAGTAATTCCTGCCCCGGAATATTGGTATCGTACTGATAGCTCACTTTTATATAATTGAGCGGGAAGGCATAAATGGTTTTATGATTAAAAGAATAGCTGACTGCGGACAGGTATTTCAGTTTTTTGTCGTTGAAGCCATAGGCAAAATAATTATCAAAATAAATAAAATTGCTGAATTTAGGAGTTGTTCTTCCGCCCAGTTTTAGCGTAAATCCCTCTACCGGATTGAAGTAATAAAATGTATTTGTGTTGCCCAGTTCCCATGGCCCGAAAGAATAATATCCTGAGAAAATTAATGATACAATTTCACCGAATCGTTTATACGATCGCATATTTTTCATGCTGTCGATGTTGTAATACGATTTGGTTTCTACCGATGACAAAGGACTGTGCCTGTTGGCTACCCAAAAACTATCCGGTGCTGCTGCAGGATTAATACGGTCAACAATATCCCTTGCATCGTATATGCTGTCCGGCGCAGGAACATCTGTCAGGTATTTTTTGAAAGATACTGTTCTTTCTCCCAATACGCCACCAGATGCATTCTTGGTAAGTGCAAACTCGGCCAGCATGCTACTTTTAATTACATGAAAACGTCCGTCTGCAGCCTTCTCAAAGTCCTGGTTAATCCTCAGTTCTCTCGCCCAGTTTAAATTGGCATTTTTACTGATCGTCATACTGATTTTTTGAACAGCGTAATTGCCATCCAACGTGATGAACATAGTACCCCGGAATAACAAATCAGTGGTGTTGCGTGGCGTAAAATATAGTTTCACCAGTTTTATTCCTTCCAACTCTACCGTATCCCTGATATAGTACCGGTAAAAGGAAGGCCCCATATCAGCAATCGGACTTAGAAACTGGGAGTTAAGTACCAGTAAATTATTTTTATAAATGTCCAGATCTGCATACAGCCTGTTTACATATTGACTAATACCTTTGTCGTCTAAAAAATCAGCCAGGTTTACTCTTTTCTCTCCCAGCAATCGTGTCTTATTTTTTTCGGGATTTTTTTTGTAATAGATATCCGAAAGTTTCTCTTCCAGAAAGATGGGCAACAATGATTTTCCTTCAATGGTGGTACTATCTATGTTTTCAAGGATAAATTTATAGTTTTTGAAAAGTCTGTTTTTGATCAGCTTCTCAGGTTTATTGGTCAATGAAAGCGATAGCTTTTCGTATTGCTGATACTGAATAAAATCATACGCTTTTATCTGGTTCTTACTTTTATTCGCTATTACAAGGTCAATTAATTCTACCGCAGGATTGTCCTTGTTTTTATATTTACCTCTTTTTTTTGTTCTTACAATTACCTCCTGTAATGATTGGTTGAGTTCAAGTTCTACATTGACTATTTGTTCTTTACCAATAATTATTTTTTTTGATACATTCTTATAACCCGTAAAAGAGAAGTTGAGTATCTTAAGATTGTCCCGATTGGTTACAATTGAATAGCTTCCGTCGTCGCCGGTGGTAACGCCCTTTCCTCCTTCGAAATATATGCTTACAAATTGAATGGGTTTCATTGTTGCCGCATCCTTTACAAAACCTTTTACAACTGTTTGCGCATTGCACAAAAGTCCAATACATAACAGTGTAAATAGAAGCACTGCCTTATTTATTAGTTTCATCCTTTTCATTAATATCAATATTTTTAAACACATAGTTCTTTTGTATAGGGTAGTTATAGGCAACTGCAACTGCTAATGATGTTGCTAATTTGGCAATGATATAATGAATACCCATTAGCTCAGTTAATACAAAAACTCCAGACCCATTTAAAATAAGGTTCCCCATCCATACAATAAAGTATCTTTTTGCCTGAAAAAATGAAGCCGATTCTGTCGATTGAAATACCCAGTGTCTTCCAATTAAAAAATTAATTATTCCTCCAAAGATGGTTCCTATCATGCTGGAAATTACCGCATCGATTAATAAAAATTCCTTAAAAATTACGGTAAGGAGGT
>JBBQKO010000085.1:0-15428 GCA_038327005.1 Chitinophagales bacterium
TTCCTTAAACACACGGAATAATCCTTCGTTGTTACGCTTATCGGGCGTAGTTTCCAACTGGAAGTAGTCTTTAAACGATTGAATCTGGATTCCGAGTAAATCGGGAGTTTCCGCCAGGAGTTCAACTTTTCCGAAATTGATTCGCTGTGCGGCGGGTGATTTAGTTGCAGACATATTGTAATTAAAACGTTTTAATGCTGAGAAGGTTCTCTAATTGGGGGCAAGAAATAACTTAATGCTACTAACCCAAAATTAAAGGATGGCAAAGGTAAGGTATTGTATTTAAATATAGAAATCCTTCAATTAAATTTTACAATTTTGGTTTGATTTTTGATAATTCGCCGCTTTTTGAAATTTTGGCAGAGCAAAGAATGAAGTAAAGAATCGTTTTCGGGCGATTCGTTCGATTAACAATCAAACTATCGGTGTGAAATGTGCTTCAAATAAGTCGCTTTTAAAATCCCATCCGCTTTCGTGATTTCAGCAAATTAACATCACAGCAAATTAAGATCATTTGAAATTGCCGAAAAAGCCAAAATAGAAGTTCTTTCAACCTTTTAACATAAAAAGGGTGTAATTACCATTGGTAATTATACTAAACCCTCAATTTCCGTCGTTTAGTTACCGATAGATTCAATTAATTCAAACAATGAGAAATCTCCTACTATCCCTTTTGGTGTTTATATTAATTACCCCTAATGCATTTTCACAGTGCCCTCCAAATGCCTTTGCATTTGTAAGTGCTTATCCCCAATGCGCCCAGGGATGCGGTGTACTGTTGAAAGATTGGCCTGAGGGCGTTGTTGTAAATGTGTATGGAGGATCTCCCATTCGCATCATCACCTCTGCAGTTATACCTGGAATTTTTGGCGGTCCTGGTGTAGATGGTGCATTTGTTTGTGTACCATGCAGTACACCCTTGCTTTTTGCATCCGCTATTCCGGGTGCTACCTATGGCTGTGTTGTATATTCACTGGGAACGGTGCCTGTTAAACTCACTAATTTTTCATTACATTCTACGGGTGCTAATTCGTCGGTAATTAAATGGACATCTTCAAACGAACAAGGCATTATCAAATATACAGTGCAACGGAGTAAAGACTCCCGGATTTTTTCAGATGTAACTACTTTAAGTGGGAACGGCAGTAGTAGCAATACATATATGTACACTGACAGATCTGTTCAGGAAGGCATTATTTATTACAGGATAAAAATCACTGAGATTACAGGAAGTATTAGTTTTTCAGAAACCGCATTGGTCAAAAATCAAAATACCCTGGCAGTAAGTATATATCCTAACCCAGCAGATAATAATTTTAAAGTTACAATCCCCGGCCAGTTTTTACCGGCAAAAGTCATACTATATAATTCTATCGGAAAAATCGTTTATTCCTCCAACGCAGCCCAATCTACGCTGTCAATTAATGAGTATTTTCCAAAAGGTGTTTACGCTGTGAAAGTTACCGGAAATAATAATGCGGTAGTTACACAAACACTTATGATTAAATAAGAATAGCAATTCAATTCTGTTTAAAATCAATACAATTTGAAATTTTTGCTGCTATTATAGCATCTGTGCTCGCTGCTAAGCTAATCAAACTAAAGTGACTTAGGGGTGGCTTTTAGAAACAAACAGCACTTCATGGTATTTAAGCTAATACTTCCTATACAGCATTCTATCAAAATTACTTAAATGTAACTATGGACATTTTCTCGAATATTTCGGTGTGAAAAAAGCCCATATATTGCTTTGTTATAGTCCGAATATTTAATGCATAAAGCCCTGCCAGCATAATTCGATTCCATAAAAACTGTAAAACTTAAAAGCCGAAGATTTCTCTCCGGCTTTTAAAGCTATTTTGGGAAGTAAAAAAATTAAACGATTTTAAGATCAGCAACTGCTTTAAGTGATTTAGTTTTAAATTCTTTTCCTGATTAGATATATTTTATGAAAAGACTATGCAAATAATCCTCCTCTTTTTCGTCTGCTTATGGCAATACTTTCGCCATTGTTTAATAAAAGCATTTTATGTTTAGTACCATTAATTTGCAGCATAAAAAGTTTATTTACCAAATGGCTGCGATGTACTCTTGCAAACATTTGTGACGGCAAATTATCCTGAAACCAGTGCAGCACTTTAGCAACCGTCATGGGTTTGGCATTAGAAAAATATATTTTGCTGTAGTTACTGGATGCCTCTATCCGTATAATATTTTCGGGCCGTACAAAACAAATACCGCCAGCGTAAGGGATGTTAAAGAGGTTCATTTTAATTTTTTAATTAGTGAAGATTTATTTTCGATTCTCTAATGCATCAATTCTTTTTCTTAAAAGTTCAATTTCTTTTATCAATTGTTGTATGGCTAATAATGCAACTCCACTTGGGTCAATAGTGCTGATGCTTTTATCGTCATTGCCAAGGTTGAAGGTGGCTTTAAAATCTTGTGCCATTGGTCCCACATGGTATTCGTTGGTGCCCTTGTAACGCCATTGGGTAATAGGTAGGGTTGCTATTTTTTTAAGAATATCCGTTCCATTTAAGTTTGTAAAATCTTCTTTTTTATTTATGTCGCTGGTGTTTGTCCATACACCGCCGGTTGTTAGGAATGCACCGTTGCCATTGCTAGCACCGCTACCTACTTCCAATGCACGCCCTGCTGCAGATGTTGCACTAATACCAAACACCCAATTATTTACATTAAGATTACCAAACGCCATTGTGCTACTTGTGCTTACGGTGGCATTAAAGCCAATTACTGTAGTATTATTAAGGTTATTTGCTGTTACATCTGCCCCAGTACCCAAAGCTGTATTTCTTTCACCAATTGTATTTGTTTTAAGTGTTTTGGAGCCAACGGCAACATTATTTTGTCCAGTGCTGCTTCGGAGAGCCGAATCGCCCACTGCAACATTGCGAACGCCCGTTGTATTTGAATAAAGCGCCTGATAACCATTTGCAGTGTTAAAACTTCCTGTGGTATTTGAGTATAGTGCCTCCTTGCCATTGGCGGTATTAAAAGCACCACTTAAATTTGAATAAAGGGCTTGTGAGCCGTTTGCAGTATTATCTGTACCTCCCATATTGGAATAAAGCGATAGATAACCATTTGCGGTATTGAAATTCCCTGTTGTATTTGAAAAAAGCGATTGATTACCACTTGCACTGTTATAATCCCCACTTGTATTGGAATGAAGCGATAGATAACCATGGGCAGTGTTTTCATACCCATTGATGTTAGCATAGAGTGATCTATATCCATTGGCAGTATTGTTATAGCCTGTTATATTTGAAAAAAGCGATTGATAACCATTGGCACTGTTATAATTTCCTGTCGTGTTTGAATAAAGAGATTTCGAACCTATGCCAGTATTTTTAACGCCAAAAGTATTTGAATAAAGTGCTTCTGAACCATTAGCAGTATTATTATAACCATCTATATTTGAATAAAGTGCTTCTGAACCATTAGCAGTGTTTCCATAACCAGCTATATTTAAATAAAGTGCATTAATGCCATTGCCAGTATTATCATAACCGGTTGTATTGGAATAAAGTGCTTTTGAACCTAAGCCTGTATTTCCAACCCCTAAGTTGTTATTAAACAAAGCAGAATCGCCTACCGCCACCAAATTAGATGCTGTGGTATTTTTACTTAAAGCACTTACACCTATTGCCACATTACTGTACCCGGATGTGTTGGTATTTAGTGTAAGTATTCCAATAGAAGTGTTATTATTTCCTGTGGTGTTTGCTAGCATCGCATTGCTACCCAATGCAGTATTCCATCTGCCGTCGGTATTAAAAAGTAATGCGGCTGTGCCGACTGCTGTATTATCATTTCCTATATTATTTATTTCTAATGCCTTATAACCAACAGCTACATTTCTTAGTGCCCCTGCATTACTTTTTAAAGAAAATGACCCAACTGCTGTATTAAAAAAACCGATTGTATTTCCTGTAAGTGAACTATCGCCCAATGCAGTGTTGTGGGTGCCGGCGGTATTGGAAAATAATGCCCGATTACCAACTCCTGTATTTGATAAACCTATTGTGTTTGAAAATAAAGCTTTGGAACCAATTGCAGAATTTCTGGTGCCTTGTGATGAACCACTTACGGCACCGGCACCATTGTTATGTAATGCAGAATCTCCAATGGCTATAAGATTTGAAATGGTGGTGTTTGTATAAAGCGCATTGTGACCCACTGCAACATTGCTACTCCCTGTGGTATTGGAATACAATGAATTTACACCGGCCGCAAAATTTCTATTGCCTGAAGTATTTGCCTGCAATGCTAACACACCGAATGCACTGTTATTACCTCCGTTCGTAATTTTTAAAAGTGAAAAACCGCCTATCGATGTGTTGTTGCTTCCGCCCGTGGCTTGTCCCATAGCAAAACCCCCAACGGCTGTATTGTTATTGCCACTGGTAATTTTCCCCATGGCTTCAGCGCCTACTGCTGTATTATCTTCGCCGGAGGTTGCATGATAACGAAGGGTATTGTAACCAATGGCAGTATTTTCCACACCTGAAGTACCGGTCAGCAGGGCTTTAAAACCAATCGCTGTATTTTTAAACCCTGTAGTATTTTTTGCAAGGGCACTGTCGCCGATGGCGGTTTGTTCGCCAATAGTGGTTTTACTTAGGGCATCGTTACCTACTGCCACGTTACTGTTACCTGTTATATTGGAATTTAATGCATTTACCCCTGCCGCAAAGTTTCTGCTTCCAGTTGTATTTGATATTAAAGCTTTAGAACCGTTGGCTGTATTACCTATACCGGTTGTATTTGCAAATAACGCTTTGGAACCTGTAGCAGTATTTTGAATGGCAATATTTGAAAATAATGCCGAATCGCCAATGGCTACAAGGTTACTCGTGGTGATATTATTCTTAAGTGCATCTTTACCTATTGCAACATTACTCATGCCTATCGTATTTGAATACAAAGCATCAACACCTGCAGCCACGTTATTGTTACCAGTTGTGTTTGATCTTAAGGCGCTAACGCCTGATGCCGTATTACTATAGCCCGTAGTATTTCCCAATAATGCCAGATAGCCGGTTGCAGTATTATCAAACCCAATAGTGTTTGCGCTTAGGGATGATTGTCCTGTGGCAGTGTTAAAGTTTCCTGTTGTATTTGCACCAAGAGAAGCAACACCCAGAGCAACATTAGAAGTCCCTTGAGTGTTGTTACGAAGACTAGCTGCCCCAAATGCAGTGTTCGTGCCACCAGATGTATTGGAAAAAAGAGATTGATATCCCACGGCGGTATTATCGCTTCCATATGTATTTGCATATAATGCTTTGCTCCCAATGGCAGTATTACCATCCGCTTGAAAAGCTGTAGCCCCAATTCCATTATTAAATAATGCCGAGTCGCCAATGGCTACAAGGTTAGATTTTGATGTATTGTTGTAAAGCGCACTTGCGCCCATTGCGATGTTACTGTAACCTGAGGTATTAAGCAACAATGCACTTACACCGATAGCAACATTACTGCTTCCGGTTTGGTTAGATGCAAGAGCATTATCTCCCATACCGATGTTAGTCTTACCTGTAGTATTGTTAGCTAATACAAGGTTACCAATTGCTGCGTTATCGGTACCTTGATTTTTTTCCAAGGCTGACCGACCAATTGCAATACCTCCGGCACTTGCATTTTTTAAAGCATTTTGGCCGATGGCTATTGCACCAGCTCCAAAGGAAACATTGCTCATGGCAGAATCACCCAAGGCAATGTTGTAATCGCCTATAGATGAAATATTTAGTGTTCCGGTACCAAATGCAATATTTCTATTACTGTTTGTTCCTGCTGCATTTAATGCACCTAGACCCATAAATAAATTTCCTCCTAAAGTATCTAAACCAGCAACTACTTGGTTATTTACTCTAAAGCGAACATTCTTTTTATCAGTAGTTCCTATAAAATTGGAATTAGTAGTTCCACTATTTCCTGAAAGCCCCCAATAATTTAAACTGCTCATATCACTGGGTATTAATAATTTTATCCAGGTGGCACCATTCCAGTAATAATAGCCCCTGCCAAGTGGCAAAGCATTATTGGTATTAAATACTAACAGCGATATTGCCGGTGTTGCAATGGTTACCACATCTGTTATGGAGGTTAAGGCAATATTAGGAATAAGCAATCCTTTATTGGTTGCATTTACTTCTAACCTTGCACTTGCATTGGGAGTGGCAGTGCCAATGCCTACATTTTGTGCCTGAATGGATGTTCCTATACAACAAACAATAACCGCTGTTAATATTTTTTTCATTTTAGTTGATTTATACTTTAAAAAATCAGTTTACTTTTTTACCGTTATTTTTTGCCCTTACAACGCCTTTTTTTGTTTCTTTACGCTGTTCTTTCATTTCTTTTTTCTCTTCTTTAGTAAATACGCCATCGCTTTTTGCATCTTTCACTGTAGCCCGTACTTCTTTACGTTCTTCCCGTATTCTAGCAACTTCCTCTTTTGTTACTTCTCCACTTTTAACACCCTGCTTTACCCTTTCTCTTTGTGTGTTGCCCTGCTGGGCAGATGCTGTAAAACATATTGCTGTAAAAGCAATCATTTTAAAAAAGATCTTCTTTTTTATTTTTTTAATTTCAATATTTCAAATTAGTTATGTAAATATTGATCTATATAAATCTTAATAGCTTACCCATTGGGGTAGTTTTTTTACACGCAAAATCATTGATACTTTGCCGCCATACACTCTTTTACCATTGCTTCGCTATAAAAATCCCAATTTATACTTTTACATTAGAGAGGTACCTTTTGCCATCTTTATTTTTTATGGCAATTGAGCATACTTGAGTATTATTCTTATTCCACCAGACCATTGACTTATCGTCTTTTTCACGTAATTGAGGATTACGGCAGTATTGTTTATTGAATGGAGAAAAATCGTTGGTTGCTCATTTTTAATTCTTTCTAAATGGCTTAGAAAATTCACATCGGCAAGTTTTGTTTTTATCGAATTTATCCGGGTTTAATAATTGAACTTTTCCAGCTTTTACTTAGCATCACTACCATTACCAGGTACACTGGCAGAAATAAAAATGACACCAAATTTTTTTAAAATCTGCCTGTACTTTGGCTGCTGGTGGTTGTAAAAAAAATTACAATAAGTAAAAAGAAGTAACGTATTATGTACCAATTTTATGTAAATAGATAGTACACAAAAATTGTCGTTTACACAAACCATTAGCTTACCCTTTGGTTAGTTTCTAATAAAAATTAGATTATAATAACATTAGATCCCTAAGTCTTGTAATGGAAGTTGCTCGGGAGCTGGCACCCAATTTTAGATAAGTATTATTGATGTGTTTTTTTACCGTATTGGTAGAAATAAATAATGCATCGGCAATTTGCTTATTTGTTTTGCCATCATAAATTAATTGCAGCAATGAAAACTCCCTTTCAGTAATATGATCACTTAAATGATTATTAATTTTATTAAAAGATAAAGCCGGAAATTTTCTTTTACTTTTTTGGGCATGGTTGTAAAGGGCTATTTCAATTGTACTGTACAAACTGGCTTCGTTAAAGGGTTTTACAATATAGCCCGAAGGTTCTGTGTATTTGGCTTTTTCCAGTGTTTGCTTATCCGAATAAGAAGTGATGAAGATAAACGGAATATTGTAAACTGTATTTATTTTTTCTGCTATTTCAATTCCGCTCATTTCTCCATTAAGGTTAATATCCAACAAAACTATATCTGGCAAATTGAAATTCAATTGCTGCATAGCATCTTCTTTCGAATACACAACAGCGGAAACAAAAAAACCATTCCTCTCTAACCACTGCGCAATATCTTCAGCAATCAAAGGTTCATCTTCTACTATTAACAATTTTATATCGCTCATTTTAATTTCTTAAAATTCTTTATAGTAATATCTACCTTGGTACCATCTTCATTGTACATTTCCATTTCTCCTTTTAATTTTTGTAAAAAAGTAAGTATCATTTTATGACCAAACGATTTTTTAGTTTCCGGATTAAAGTCCTGGGGCAACCCTACGCCATTATCATAAACCGATAAATGCAGCACATCATCCTGTTCTTTCAATACCACTTTTATTGCCCCTACTTCGCCGGGGTTAAAAGCATACTTAAGGCAGTTGGTTAAAAGTTCATTTAAAATTAATCCTATTGGAACTACTACATCTACATCCAAATTTGTTGCTTCGATTTCCTTTACCAATTTTATTTTATCGGGATGGATATTGTACGATTGAAAAAGATTGTCTGCCAATTTAGAAATATAATCGTTTACATCAACGCCCATTAAGTTTTCTTCCTGATACAAATTCTGGTGAATGAGGCTCATACTCTGTACCCTGTTGCGGCTGTCTCTTATAGCAACAAGCGCATGTTCATCCTTTATGTAATTTGATTGCAAACTTAGCAGACTGCTTACTATTTGTAAATTATTTTTCACCCGGTGATGTATTTCCCGTAGCAGTATTTCTTTTTCACTCAGTGATTTTTCTATTATTATATTCTGAGTATTCAACAACTCTTTTTTCTTTCTATTATTTGCAAATGCTTTGTACGTACCTACTGCAAGACCCAAAAACAAAATAGTAGAAATAATAAAATAATTCCGTTCCCTCCGCCTTCGTTTTGCTTCGCTGCGACTAATAGTGTTTTCAGTATTAAGTTTGTTTATCTGCGTTTCTTTTTCAGCAGTTTCATATACAGCACTCATTTCATTTACCTGGCGGCTATTTTCTGCATTCAATAAAGCATCAGAGAGTACCTTGCTTGAATCAAAATACTCATAGGCTATTTTATAATTTTTTTGTTTATAAAAACATTTTGCCAATTTTCTGTAAAAAACTTCCATTGGCTCTACTCTGTTGTTACTTCTGGCCAGTTCTAATGCACTTTGATAGTATGTAATTGCAGCAGCGATATCATTCTTCTGTAAATACATATCTCCGTAAGATTCTGCGTTTGTAATGAGTGATTTTTTATTATTAAACTCAACATTTTTTTCCACTTGCTGTAAATAAGGCAACGCTGCATCGGGCCGTTTTAAATTAATCAATGCCGCTGCAATATTTGCCTTACTTGCTAAAATATCTTCCGGTTTGTTTAGTGTAGTTGCCAATTGCAAAGCTTGAAGTCCATACGAATAAGCACTATCAAATTTTGTATCGCTTTGATAGGCAGCCCCAATATTTATGAGGGAATTGAGCATTCCTTGTTTATCATTAATTGTTTTTTTTATATGGTAAGACTGTTTGTAAAATTTAATTGCATTTGAATAATCTTTTTGCGATCGATACACAAGGCCGATGTTAAGATAACATTTTGCTATATTTTTTATATCGCCAACTTGTTCTCTCAATTCAAGTGCTTCCAAATTGTATTGCAATGCCAGTTGATAATTACCCCGGTAATAGTAAGCCAGTGCTTTATTGCTGATCGTATTTGCCAAAAAATCTTTACGGTTAATGGTTTTAAAGATGTCCGAAGCTTCCCTTAAATAATACAGGCAAGAATCCAAATTGCCTTTATAATCGTAAGCAACGCCAATTGCCATATATGCTTGCCCAGTCCGAAATTTATCATTAATAATTTTAGCCTTACTCAGTGCCACTAGCCCATGTTGAATAGCATCGTCAGGCTTGTCTTCCTGAATCATTACGCTTAATAGTTTGTTGGCATCAATAGTTCCTGTATCAGTCTTTCCTGAAGTTGCTACCTTTCTTAAAGAATCTTCGTTTAAAGTTTGAGAAAAAATAACATTGGGAAAGATCATTACCAGAAAAAAAAAACATAGCATGTTTTTGCAATTTTTTCGCATGTTTAAAGCTAACTAAAATTTAAAGACTCAAAGATGAAAGTCATTTAAATTAAACGAATTACCTTTTAGGGTAAATTCTGATAAACACTTAGAACGTTATTGAAAGACAAAACCTAGAAATCATCAATTTATACAGAGGTAAAATGGAATTTTAGTATAAAGTTCTTTTTTTGTAATCGGTAATTAACAGTGTAAGAATTCGGTAAATAAGAATGTATCACTTTAGATTTTACCCCCTGTACCCCTTTTCGATGTTTTGTAAATAAAGATGGCCTTGTTTTAAAGAATGATTTTGAAACGACCCGAAAGGCTATTTAAAAATTACGTTTAAAATTAATCTTTAGCATAACAAAAAAGCCGAAGATTTCTCTCCGGCCTTTTATACTAGTATATGTAATTTCTTAAACTATTTCAACATCTGCACCTGCATCAGCTAATTTAGTTTTAAGTTCTTCAGCAGTTGCTTTATCAACCCCTTCTTTAATTGGTTTTGGAGCTGTGTCTACTAAATCTTTAGCTTCTTTCAGACCTAATCCTGTTAATTCTTTAACGATTTTTACAATCGCTAATTTGTTTGGACCTGCAGCTTTCAAAATTACATTGAAAGATGTTTTCTCTTCAACAACAGCAGCTTCGCCACCACCTGCACTTACTACAACTGCAGCAGCAGCCGGTTCAATACCGTACTCTGATTTTAAAAACTCTGCTAATTCCTGAACTTCTTTTACTGTTAAGCTTACTAAGCTTTCAGCTAATACTTTTACGTCTGCCATAAAAATTAAATTTTTTCCGCCTTCATTGTTTTGGACTCCGGCGGAGTTTAAAAAAATTGTTGATGCCTTATTTTCCCATCGGCCAGGGTGTAATCCTATTACTTATCAAATGAATGAACAGTATAAACTAAATTATTCCGCTGCTGGCGCTGCTGCTTGAGGAGCAATTGTGTCAGTCGCAACCGGAGATTCTGCAGTTGGTGCAGCAGCTTCCGCTACAGGTGTAACCTCTTCAGCTACGGCAACCGCTTCTTCTTCCTTTGCTGCATCCTTATTTTGTAATGCACCTAATACACGCTGTATTGGAGCTTGTAGCAAGCCAATAACTTCACCAATCAATTCATTCTTGGTTTTGATCATCGTTAACGCCTTCAATTGGTTATCACCAACAAAGATGTCGCCATTGATAAAAGCTGCTTTCAACTCTGGTTTTTCACCTTTGCTTTCTTTCCTGAAACCACTTAAAATTAAAGCTGGTTCTTTGGGATTTTCGCTGAATAAAAGCGCTGTAACATTGTGTAAAGAATCGTACACACCAGCATACTTTTCTGTATCCAAACTTTCCAATGCTTTTCTAATAAGCGTATTTTTTGCAACCCTCATTTCAACCTGCTTATCAAAGCAATGACCTCTCAATTTAGTTATTTGAGCAACCGTTAAACTTTCTGTATCAGTAATATAGAAATTATTGTACTGGGCAAACTTCCCTTTCAATACTTCTATTACTTCATTTTTTTCCTGTTTTGTCATAACAAATATTTTGTGTAAAAGCTAACACCTACCGCTTCTACCGTAATTAATTTTGTACCGTTTTAGTATCAATTAAAATACCCGGGCTCATTGTGGCTGCCATGCTAACTCCTTTTAGGTAAGTACCTTTTGAAGAAGATGGTTTCAACTTTATGATAGCATTGATCAATTCCTGACTGTTTTCAGCAATTTTATCAGCGCCAAAACTTACTCGCCCGATAGAAGCATGAATGATCCCAACTTTATCTACTTTAAAGGCGATCTTACCACCCTTAACTTCATTTACAGCGTTGGCAACATCATTGGTAACAGTGCCTGTTTTTGGATTCGGCATCAGGTTACGTGGACCCAATACTTTACCTAATTTACCAATCTTAGGCATTACAGATGGTGTTGCGATGATAACATCAACATCAGTCCACCCACCTTCAATTTTGGTAATGAATTCGTCCAAACCAACAAAATCAGCACCTGCCGCTCTTGCTGCTTCTTCCTTATCCGGAGTACAAAGCACCAACACTTTTTTAGTTTTACCGGTACCATGAGGCAATGAAACTGTACCACGGATTGCCTGGTCAGCTTTTTTGGGATCTACCCCCAATTTGATATGCAAATCAACAGAACTGTCGAATTTGGTTGTGTTAATTTCTTTCACCAGGTTGCAAGCTTCCTTTAAGGTATAAGCTTTGTTAACATCAACCTTAGCGTTTGCTAATTTTCTTTTTTTAGTAATCATTTTCTAAAATTTTTGTGGTTGATAATTAATTTTCCCAAGGCGCTGTTCCTTCAACAGTTAATCCCATGCTACGTGCTGTACCAGCAATCATACTCATGGCACTATTAAGGGTAAAGGCATTCAAGTCAGCCATTTTGTCTTTGGCAATTTCTTCTACCTGCGCCCACGAAACCTTACCAACTTTCACACGGTTTGGCTCTTTACTGCCACTTGTGATTTTAGCTGCATCCATCAATTGAACTGCGGCCGGTGGAGTTTTAATAATAAATTCGAAAGACTTATCAGCGAAAACTGTGATAAGAACGGGAAGGATTTTCCCTGGTTTGTCCTGTGTTCTAGCGTTAAATTGCTTACAGAACTCCATGATGTTTACACCTTTTGAACCTAGTGCAGGTCCGATTGGCGGTGCCGGATTAGCTTGTCCTCCTTTACATTGGAGCTTGACATAGCCGGTAATTTCTTTTGCCATGATATATTTTTTTTGGTGATAACGTTGCGACAACTATCGCAACTCCCAATTCTCCCAATAACCATCGGGATTTCTAATAAGAACTATTTGGGGCGGCGAAGGTAAGGGAATATTATTAAAAAAATGCTTTAAAATAAAAAATCCCGAAAGTTTCGGGATAAAATAAAATCTACCTGGTGATGCCAAAATTTATAAAACCAAAATGCCGGTAGCCTGTATGGAAGTCTCTTTGCGCCCTTCCTTTATTGCAGCAATTTCTTCTTTACTTTTTCCGGCATCTTCTGCGTAATGCTTTAACATTTCAACAGTTGTTTCTTTAAAGGTTGCAGTACCCTGCACAACAATATTTTTACCATTCAAATCCAATGGAACCAAAAAAGAATGGTCTTTCATTTTTATCATCATCGGGCCGTTGGCAGTTTCCATTTTGATCCAGCACCCTTCAGCCTTACAAACCTCCACTACTTTTCCCTTAACCTTTACATCAACAGAAGATTTCTCCTGTAAAAGAGCCGATAGATTATTTACACTAACTGCACTATCAACAGTGGTTCTCACTCCAAAGGTCATTCCTTTACTTGCAAGTCCTTTTGGAGGCTGGGCTATTACTGAAAACACAAGAACTAAAACCGGTATTAATAAAACAAACTTTTTCATATACTAATGGTTTAAACAAAAAAGCCACAAAATGCGGCCCCTTAAAAATTATGCTAATTTCTCTACCTGCATGTAGTTGAGCTCTACCGGTGTGGCCCTGCCAAATATTTTCACCTGCACTTTCAATTTCTTTTTTTCATCATTCACCTCTTCCACCATTCCGTTAAAGTCGTTGAATGGTCCATCAATAATCTTAATCGTTTCACCAATGATAAAAGGCTCACTCATGGTAATTCCTCCACCTTCGCCCAACTCATCTACTTTACCCAACATCTTATTAACTTCGGATTTGCGCAAAGAAATAATATTGCCTTTACTACCCTTACCATCAGTTAAAAAATGCATTACATTGCTAATATTGCTGATGTGCTGGACCATATCATCATTCAACTTATTATCAGCAACCTCAATCATTACATACCCTGGATAAAAGTTTCTCTCCCTCATTACCTTCTTACCAGCTTGTACCTTATAAACTTTCTCTACTGGTAAAAATATTTGCTTAATAATTTCAGACCAACCATTCCGAATGATATCCTTATCCAGGTATTCCTTTATTTTGCGCTCCTTTCCGCTAACCACACGAAGCACATACCATTTGCTTTCTTTATCCTGTATAATTAATTCTTCCATATTTGATTACTTGAATAAAGAGTAAATAAATTTTAAAGACCCGTTGGCGACAAAATCCATTACACCAACAATGGCAGTAATAAATACGGTGGCACCAAGCACAATCATAGTAGACTGTTGCAATTGTTCCCAACTTGGCCAGGTAACCTTTTCAACTAACTCTTTATATGAGTCTTTTAAATACGTAGTCAGTTTATTCATAATATTTAATTTGCTAATTGGCTAATGTGCTAATTCTAAGGCGATGTTTTGAATAATAGTAAATCCGCACATTATCAAACTATCACAATATATAGCACGGGAACTAGGATTCGAACCAAGATCAAAGGTTTTGGAGACCCGTATGCTACCGTTGCACCATTCCCGTGTAAAAAGCCTCTAAATCCCGTGAAAGGGACATTGAGGCACTATAAAATTAAAGAACTTTAAAAATAACAAAGTACCAATGGTTATTTACCAAAGGTACTTTGTTCTATTCAGGGCCTCCATTTTCACCCCTTTAGGGGATGGGGGCATCTTATTTTACAATTTCAGTAACCTGACCTGCACCAACGGTACGACCACCTTCACGAATCGCAAACTTCAAACCCTTTTCCATAGCGATTGGCTGAATCAACACAACATTTAATGAAGTATTATCACCAGGCATAACCATTTCAGTACCAGCGTTCAAAGTAACTTCGCCAGTTACATCTGTAGTACGGAAATAAAACTGTGGACGGTATTTGTTAAAGAATGGAGTATGACGTCCACCTTCTTCTTTGCTCAAAACGTACACCTCACCTTTGAATTCAGTATGCGGAGTGATAGAACCTGGTTTGCAAAGAACCATACCACGACGGATTTGAGTCTTTTCAATACCACGCAACAACAAACCTGCATTATCTCCGGCTTCACCTTCGTCCAATAATTTTTTGAACATTTCTACACCAGTACAAGTCGAGTTCAAAGGCTTTTCCATCAAACCTACAATTTCAATTGCCTCACCTACTTTAATACGCCCTCTCTCGATACGACCGGTAGCAACTGTACCACGACCAGTGATAGAAAACACATCTTCCACACTCATTAGGAATGGTAAATCAACCAACCTTGGAGGCAAAGGAATGTAGCTATCAACAGCGTCCATCAATTCGTTAATTTTTGCAATCCATTTTTCATCCCCAGCTAAAGCACCTGTTGCAGAACCCTGAATGATTGGTGTATTATCGCCATCAAAACCGTAAGAAGTTAACAACTCACGAATTTCCATTTCAACCAATTCCAATAATTCAGGATCATCTACCAAATCAACTTTGTTCATAAAAACCACCACCTGGGGAACACCAACCTGGCGTGCCAACAAGATATGTTCTTTAGTTTGTGGCATTGGACCATCTGTAGCCGCAACTACAAGAATAGCACCATCCATCTGAGCAGCTCCAGTAATCATGTTCTTAACATAATCTGCGTGACCCGGACAATCCACGTGCGCATAGTGACGTGCCTCGGTGGCATATTCCACATGAGCAGTATTAATCGTGATACCCCTTTCTTTTTCTTCAGGAGCACCATCAATTTCATCATAATTTTTTTTCTCC
>JBBQKO010000086.1:0-15417 GCA_038327005.1 Chitinophagales bacterium
AGGACCTAATATCAAGGTAAGCTCCCCGGCAAGTAAATCCATCGTGGAAGGCTGCAACGCTGTAATGGTAGTGTCGCCCGTTTTGTAATCTTTACCGGCCTTAATAATTTGTGCAATTATTTTGTTACTCATATTTATATCCTGGCTGCTGTTTTATTTTCCATCCCAACGAACGTTTACAATGATCTCATTTTTTCTTCCCCAAAATTGATACGGCGCATTGTACCCTAAAAAACGAAAGTTTCCGAAATACTCAATACCATTTACTTTCAAAGCAGTTTCTAATTTTACTGCATATTTTTTTATTTCCTCGTTATTGGCATATCCACCAAATTCAGTGGCGGCTACGTATTCTTCCTTATTCGTTTTTATGGTTATGTTAGCATCGTTTGGTGTTGGTAAATTATCTTTTGTGTACCCGGATGGCATTACAAAACTCATAGATGAAAGTGAATCATTTATATCCATGTGAACAGGCGTTGTCATGGCAATATTTTTATTGGCAGTATTACCACCAAAAATAAAGGATGCCAATTTTCTAAATCCTGCGGAGGATAATTCCTTGTATGTTTTTGCATTCATCGTAACAGTCGCCATCATAGCAGGCGGATAAAGGCGTATTTCAAAATCTTTTGTTGATTTGATGATTCGATATGGTTGTGTTTCCGTTTTTGCCATTGTAAAATATAATTGCGAAATAATTAATAAAGTCGTCAAAATACCAAGTACAATTAAAACTACTTTCATGTTGGGCTATTTTATTATTGTGACAAACTCACTCAATGGTTCTCTAATTTTTTTGAGTTTTACCAACCAATCTGTTTTTATATCTCTATAGCCCAAGGCTAAAATTGCCGTACTTTTTAAAGCCTGCTTTTTTAAGTTTAGTAATTCGTCGAGCGCTTCAGCACTAAATCCTTCCATTGGTGTAGCAACTACCTGTTCATTTGCTGCTGCAATGGTAGCATAGCCTAAACCAATGTAAGATTGCTTTGCAGCGTGTTGAAAGTGTTGTTCGTTAGTTTGCGTTTTAAATAGTGCCAGCAACATTTTTCTGTAGCCATCTGTTGTGGAATCCGGCATTCCTCTTTTTTTTATTCATGTAAGTAAAATGCTGGTTCACTCGTTCTTCTGTCTAGCTATCCCAGGCAGTAAAAACCATCAAGTGTGGTGACTGCTCTACTACAGGTTGGTTATGCGCAATCGCCCATATTTTTTTCTTCATCACTTTGTTACTTATCAAAATAATATGAAAAGGCATCAGACCTGAGGACGTAGGACATAGCAGCGTAACATTTAAGATTGAATTTATTTTTTCATCTGGTATCACCTCTGTTGTCATTGCTTTGGTAGCATATCTCCAGTTTAATATTTCTGATTGGTTCATTTTTAATTTTTTCGATATTAATTTTTAAAGCCCAACTATTTTATGCAATTTCAAAAGCACAGTATAATTCTCAAATGCCCACCAGGCAGCAGGGGATTTTTGCTATTGAATTTTCTTTTTTCTCCTTGCCTCTGAATAAGCAATGGCAACCAACTGCTTTTGGCTTCTTCCTTTCGGGTCTTTTTACAATTCAAGCATGTTGGCACCTACTGCTTTACTCATTTCTTTTTTACTATTGTCTTTTGCTTTGGGTAATAGCATAAAAATTATTTGTTTATTTATTAATGTAGAAATTCTACTGAATTAGATGACCAAACCATTAGGATATTCTACCTGCTATTTATTGTTCACATTCCAAACGTCCGGTGTATTCCACGTAATTTCTTCGGCTTCATTTCTTTTATTCCAAAAGTTAACAAAACTTGTAGGCAAAACCCCTCTGCCGGATACCGTATAAATATTGAACCGCTGAAGTATTTTATCAATAAGTAAAGGTGAGAATGAAAAACCCGGCAAATATTACATTATAATATAAAAAAGTTGCATCATTCACACATTAGAGAAAGCTTTCAAATTATAGGAGTAGCTTACAAATAAAAAGGAAAAGATTAGCCTTCAATTAAATTCAAAATCGTTAGAAGAAAAATAAAGCTTTTTAAAGAGAGTGACGGGTTTCTTCGGTCCATAACGTATGTTTATCTTAATAAGGATCTTAACGTTGCCTAAGTTTTTTTCAATAATCAGTGACAAGAAGATGGAAGCAATCAAAATTATTCTTATTAGTCCACATGTTGGTTCGTACTCCCCCAATGCAGCATTGAAACAGGATAGCATGGTATTAGAAACCAAATAATAATCAGCAATGGAGCCGGATACAGAAAATATCGAAGTTTTACCGAGGCAGAAATACTTCCTTTCAAAAAAGATGGATGATTTTTTTACTGCTATTTATAGTGTTAACAAATTCATCCTGCAATATTTCAAAGAAGCTTTTTCAACTCCATTTGAATTTAAAGAACTTATCAACCAATGTTACCAGGTTGGGTGCAAATCTTTGCCGTTAATTTCTTTAACGGGTTTTATTACAGGGTTAGTTTTTACAAAACAATCCCGGCCATCTTTAGCAGAATTTGGAGCGACTTCATGGTTACCTTCCTTAATTTCGATTGCGGTGATCAGAGCATTGGCACCATTGGTTACTGCATTGATTGTGGCTGGCAAAGTTGGATCAAATGTAGGAGCAGAGTTAGGTTCTATGAAAGTAACTGAGCAAATTGATGCCATGGAAGTATCGGGTACAAACCCTTTCAAATTTTTGGTAGTTACCCGAATTTCAGCAGTCACTTTGATGCTTCCTGTATTGGTACTTTATTCTGGCTTAGTCGGTATGTTAGGTGCTTACCTTAATATTCACCAGAATGAATTAACGAGCTTTCCAGCTTTCATCAATAGTGCTTTCAAAACCATTTCATTCCTTGATATTATTTCCTCTATTTTTAAAGCTACCTGTTATGGATTTACTATTGGTGTGGCTGGTTGTTACCAGGGCTATTTTGCAAAAAATGGTACCAAGGGTGTGGGTATGGCAGCAAATACTGCTGTTGTACTTTCTATGTTTTTGATATTTGTTGAAGAGATGGTGATCGTACAATTTGTAAATGCAATAAGATAAAAGATGGATGCTGATCAACTAATGGAAAAGGACAAATCGACTATTGATGGGGAGACTACAGTAATCTCTATAAGGAATTTGAAAAAATCATTTGATAGCAATGTTGTGCTGAATGGAATTGATCTTGATATTTTGAGAGGAGAAAATATTGCGGTTCTTGGCCGTTCGGGTAGCGGGAAATCTGTATTAATAAAAATTATTTCAGGCTTGTTAAAGCCTGATAGCGGCACGGTAAAAGTGCTGGGACAGGAAGTAGATAAAATTAATGGAAAGGCATTGCAGGCATTGCGATTAAAAATTGGATTTTCTTTTCAGAGCAGTGCTTTATACGACAGCATGAGTGTAAGAGAAAATCTAGCATTTCCACTGATAAGAAACAAACGAAACCTAAAAACAAAAGAGGTAAATATTGCGATTGAAGCAGTGTTGAATGATGTAGGGTTATCAAAAACCATCAATCAAATGCCTTCGGAACTTTCGGGCGGCCAACGTAAGCGGATTGGTATTGCCCGTACGCTTATTATGAAGCCGGAAATTATGTTGTATGATGAACCAACTTCCGGCCTTGACCCTATTACCTGTATTGAAATAAACAACCTTATTGTTAAAGTGCAGCAGCAATACAATGCCAGTTCAATCATCATCACCCACGACCTTACCTGTGCCAAAGCCACTGCCAATAAAGTAACCATGATTGTGGAAGGTAAATTTTTAATACCCGGAACTTTCGAAGCAATTTTTAATAAAGAGAATCCAGTAACAAAGATATTTTACGATTATAATTTTATCAATAGCAAATGAGTACTATAAAAAATAACCGTCCTGTAATAGTTGGAATATTTATACTGATAGGATTGGCAATATTGGTTGCTACCATATTTACATTAGGCGGACAGAAAAAAACGTTTGTAAAATCATTTACCATACATGCAGTATTTAATGATGTGGGTGGATTATTA
Source organism: Chitinophagales bacterium (assembly GCA_038327005.1). Classification (GTDB taxonomy): domain Bacteria; phylum Bacteroidota; class Bacteroidia; order Chitinophagales; family Chitinophagaceae; genus Ferruginibacter. The sequence goes on from JBBQKO010000086.1 coordinate 4,019, forward strand.
AAAGGCGGTAACGTGTGGTTTTCTGGTGTAAAAATTGGCACTGTAAAAAAAATCAGTTTTCATGGAAGTTCTCAGGTAGAAGTTACCATGAGCATTGAGGACGAGGCACAACCACATATCTATAAAGATGCGATGGCAAAAATAGGCTCAGATGGATTGATAGGCAATAAGATCGTGGTTATTTATGGTGGAGATTCTACTTTGCCTCATGTAGTAACAAATGATTTTTTACAGGTAACAACCGCATTAAGTACAGATGATATGCTAACAACTTTACAGGATAATAATAAAAACCTGTTGGAAATAACAAAAGATTTTAAAAGTATCAGTAAAAAAATAGACAGTGGACAAGGTGTATTGGCAACTCTGCTAAATGATCCCGCCATGGCCAATAAACTTACCAGTACTGTTGAAAATTTACAGGCTACGGTATCAAATTTTAAAACCGTTTCTTTAGCCAGCAAAACCGTTTTAGACAATCTGGAAAGTTTCTCAGACAAAATTAATAAGCCCGGTAATTCAATCAATGACCTGGTTGCGGATACCATTTTTTATGCAAATATTAAAGGGACGTTATCGCAATTGGAGAAGTCGGCAGATGCAGTCACTGCGTTTGCTGCAAATTTAAAAACGGTCAGTGAACGGCTAAATCAAAAAGACAATATCGCCGGCGTATTATTGAATGATCCATCAGCCGCTTCCTCTATAACAAACACGTTGAAAAACCTGGAAACAAGCAGTCAAAAATTAGATGAAAACCTGGAAGCACTCCAGCACAATTTTTTACTAAGAAGATTCTTCAAAAAAAAAGAAAAAGCAAATAAATAAATTATGGCTAATAAATTTTCAGAAATGATAAAAAGCGATACCCCAACGCTGGTAGATTTTTTTGCAGAATGGTGTGGCCCCTGCAAAACAATGAAACCAATTTTAGAAGAGCTAAAAAGGAAAACCGGTGATAAGCTAATCATTTTAAAAATAGATATTGATAAAAGTCCGCAGACAGCCTCTGCCTATCAGATACAGGGCGTACCCACCCTCATCCTCTTTAAAAATGGTGTGATAAAGTGGCGGCAGTCTGGCGTTGTGCCGACAAGTCAACTGCTACAAATTCTGCAGCAATATTCCGAATGAGATTGCTTTATACAGCCTGAATGTGTGAATGATGCAACATATTTCAATAACTGTGCAACAGTAGATGCGTGCGCTTTAACCATCTTTGCTTATGTAGAAATTACTTTTTTCTCATAAAAATTTGCAGCTAAAAAATAATTTAAGTATGAAAAAAATCATCTTTCCAACTTTAATAGCGGCTATTCTTATTGTAACGTCGTGTACCTCAACAAAAATTGCCAGCAGTTGGATAGAAGCGGATAATGCAGTGGTGGTTGAAAACTTGAATAAGATATTGGTAGTGGCATTGTTTAAAGATGAAACAAGCAGGCACAAGGCAGAAGACCAAAAATTCACGCAAGAAGTTGCCAGGGCTGTATAAAACCAAACAGTTAAAAAAGGATTTATTAGTAAATTTTAAACTTCATACCAACCTTTTTCCTTAATTATTTAAAAATAAAAAACATGAACCTTTCCCAGGACTTACAGGAATTTTTAAAATATCCTGCGCTCCAAAAAATGGATGCAACAACCGGCCAACCCGAAAATGAAAATTTATTTGATATTGTTAGCCAATCGGTATTGGTAATTTTTTTAACAGGGTTGTATGAAGCTACCCGAACGAAAGAAAATGCTTTGGTAATACAAGAACAAAAGAGCACAAAAGAATTATTGGATAAAATGTTTACCAATAAAGCGGCGGTTCTAATTCATATTACGGAGTTTACTAAAAAAGATGGTAATTATATAAACACAAAATTAGACGAGGTTGCCAATGGATATCTGCAGGTGATTCAACAAAGCGACTACGCAGCAGCATTACAAAAGGAAAAAGGGCTGGAGGATTTATTGAGCAGCGAAAGGCATACAATACTACTTTTTTTACCACCTGGATTAAAAACAGGAGAATTATTTAATCACCAAACGATCGATGACAACACCAATAAAATGGAAGGGCCGGTATCTACTTTGATGAATAAAATTGGAGATGCGTTTTCCGGAGATGATTAGCCGTGGGAATTAGTTGAGTACGTTATTTTAAAATACAGTTTAGTTAAACCGGCAGAATAACATTTATGACACGAAGAACGTTTGTAGGAATTGCCGGAGGTACTATTATCGTTGCAGGCACAGGCGGCTATGTGCTAAGTGACAAAAATAATTTTATAAGAACCGATAGTAATGTTGGCGCACCTGGCAAATCTTTTCTTAACCAGGATGAAAGAAATATTTTGTACCTCGCCTCCCTTGCACCAAGCGGACATAATACGTAACCCTGGTTTATCAAATATCAGGAAGCATATCACTGGATTATTTGCAATGATAAAAACCGCTGGCTTCCGGGTGTTGATCCTACACAAAGAGAAACCATTTTATCAATAGGCGAATTTGCACAAACACTGGAATATGCCGCAGCAAATGCCGGTTATAATGGTGCTTTTACGGTATTAGCCACAACCAACCAGGATGAAAATATACTGCATGTAAAACTCACCAAAGTATCCATAGTACTTACTTTTGACATCAACAAAATAAAAAACAGGCGAACGGTTCGTTCAAATTATTTGAATACTGCATTGAAAAAAGAAGATGAGGCATATTTATTTAGTGACGAGAACAATTTTCTCAATTTTGTACCAAATGGCCCAAAGGAATAGTGATAACGCCTTAAAAAAATCGAAACACTTTACACAGCCAACTTGTAAAGTAATTAGAGATGGCTTAGTTGCAGAAATAAAAAGTGAAGATGTGGTAGTGGGAGACAGTATGATGGTGGAAGAAGGAATTTCGATAGCGGCAGATATACCGCCTGAATATTTTTTTTAAAACCACTCACTATATTTTTTCTTTTTCAAACGCCTGATTTACACCAATTGGGCTTATGCTGCGCCATTGGTTTCATTGCTGTTTTTTGGATAGAATTTGTTAAGTGGTACAAAAGTATTAATGGTAAAAATAGTTGAACGATGCAGTTTGGTTAATGCTTCTAATAAGAGCTTGTTGTTGATATGATTTCGTAATTCAGTAAATACCCTTTTAGTTTATCAATTAATTAAACAATAAGTCCAATAGATTTGGAATGTGTGATAGCTTCGCTTGTTTGTTTATAAAGGCAGGTATAAATAGATTTATTGTTGATCGACGTTAATACCTGTTTTGTAAAAGTTTCTTTTTGTTTGCTAATATTTCTAATATAAATAGCCAGTATCTGGTTGGGATACCTGTTAGCTATCAACCTGTAAATATCCGGGTCACTTTGCGAATTGTCGCCTAGCAACACAAACTGTTGTGCAGGAAATGCTTTAAGCACTCTTAGTACTCTATGTAATTTTCCCTGGTGTTTTGTTTTGCCGGTTTTAAGTAACTGGTACCATTTTTTTATTTCGTTCAAAAGAAAGGCTCCTTTAGGCAGTTGATTGAATTTAAAAAACTCATTCAGGTAATCATACAGATTCCATTCGCTGCTGGATACGTAAAAAAAAGGGTTGGGTAAAGCAGGTTCCGTATGAGCATTACTTAGTAATTGATAATAGTTGACAACATCTGCAAATGTTTTTCTGCTGCGTGGGTTTTTGGTTAACATTGCCCAAAGTTTTTTTCCCGTAGCGGCCGAGTGAGAAACAAGTACCGTATCATCAATGTCGGATATAAAACCATACTGTGTGCTATGTGGCACAAAAATTTTCCCTTCACCTGTGGCCGTACGCCGCTCACTTGCATCTAATAAATCGACTTTTACAGCATGCCATCCTGCCAAAACCGGGCTTTCAGATTGCCATTCAAATTTAAAAAAGCCGTCACTTTCCGTAGCGCTGTAAACACGCTGGTTTTGCCATTGAAGCACTACCCGTACATTTGGCAACGGTGTAATAAAAAATAGCCTGAAGAGGTTAATAAAATTGATTACAACGTTGCCGGTGTAACTGCGTTGATAAAAACCTTTTCCTCTTAAAACATGGCCATAAACCACCAGATTATTGGTATGTCCATAACCATGATATACCTTTATAACAATATCCGGGTATCTTGATTTTTTTACCATACAATTGTTGGGTTTACTTTTTAATTTCCCCCTGAGTATGAAATATAATTTACAATTTAAACACTCATACTTTGGTACATGAAGACCTCATAAACAAAGATACTTTACAAAAAGAAGCAACTGGCAGGCTTAAAATATTATTTGTAATCAATCCTGGTTCTGGTAATCATTCTATGGATTGGCCAAAAGAAATAGCAGCGTATTTTAATTCCTACATCACTCCATTGAGTTTTACTTTCTCAATACTGGCTTTACAATACAATCGATAAAGGATAAGATTGCAGTGTTTAAACCAGATAAAGTAGTAGCTGTGGGTGGTGATGGTACGGTTAGCTTTGTTGCAGAATGTTTGCTGCAAAATAATATCCCACTTGGTGTACTACCCGCCGGGTCAGCAAATGGACTGGCAAAGGAACTGGGCATTAGTGAAATACCAGCGGAGGCATTGCATGTAATTTTAGCTGGTGCTGTAAAGAAAATACACGTGCTAAAGTTAAACGACAGGCTATGTATTCATTTGAGTGATATTGGCTTTAATGCATGTATGGTAAAAAAAATTCAATCAGAAAAAATACGTGGAATATGGGGTTATGTAAAAGCAACTATAAAAGTGGCAAGGAGTCTTTTATTTATAAACTCAATAATGCAGGTATCTATGGTGATGGATAATGAAATTATTGAAATAAAGGCAGCAGTGATTGTGATAGCCAATGGTACTAAATACGGAACTGGTGCAGTTATAAATCCTTCGGGTAGTATAGAAGATGAATTGTTTGAAGTGATTGTAATAAAAAAAATAGCTGCTTCCGAAATATTAAAAATGCTGGTTTCCCACGCTTCTTTTGATCATGATAAAACAGTAGTTTTTAAGACCAGCCACTTAACAATGCGTCTAAAAAGGAAAGCATACTTTCAGGTAGATGGAGAATACATTGGTAAAGTGGCTGATATTGAGGCGATTTTACTAACGGCGGCCATTGAATTAATTGTGCCTGTTTCAAATTGATAAAACAAGTTTTCAATGAAAAAAATAAATATTCTTTTAAAAGAAATTTCAGCAGGATTTTTTGTTGCTGTTTTCTTCTTTGCTGCTTCCACACTTTTTTTTACGATCGCAGATGAAAATGTTTTAGAAAAAAATAATCAATTTGACACAGCTGTAATAACTTTTGTAAAAGCCAATTCTACTGCTCTCTTAGTCAAGGTGATGATAGTAGTTACGTTTTTTGGGTCATCACAATTTTTATTACCAGCTTATATTCTACTGATAGCAATTCTTCTTTGGAAAAATAAAAAAATAATTGCTATAGATATAGCCGTTATTGCAATCAGCAGCACTGCAGTAATGTTTTTATTAAAGGCATTTTTTAAAAGACATCGGCCAGATTCAATGCTTATTGAAAACATTGTTGGTTATAGTTTTCCAAGTGGCCATTCCGTTTCCTCTTTTATTTTTTGCAGCATTCTTGCATACCTTTTATGGAAGACAACTATTTCAACTTTCAAAAAATATGCAATCTCATTCTTATTATTGTTATCTACGATCGCTATTGGCCTTAGCAGGATAATTTTAATGGTTCATTATGCTACAGATGTAATTGCAGCTTTTTGCTTTGGCATTGCCTGGGTATTGGCTTCTTTTTGGGCGATAAAAAAAATACGTAAAATACATTCGCTTCCCGCATCTACATCAAAATAACCTGCGGTTAAAATGAGCACCAGGTAATGTCTAAACGATTTCAAAATTTTCTTTAAGCATCTATGCCAGTTTCCAACTATGGCTTAATTTTTTTTAAGTATTAAAGTAACAGATGTGTGAATGATACAACTTATAAAAGAAGTTATGTAACACTTTTGTGTGCAGGAGTAACCACCTTTATATAATTATATTCAGTCTACTTTATTCAAAAAATTAATTCATTATATGCCCATTCAAACAATTAATCCCACTACTAATACTGTAATCCAAACCTTTGCTGAAATGACAGATGAACAGTTGGATAATGCAGTTGCAAAAGCAGCGAGCAGTTTTGAAGACTGGAAGCAAACGGATTTTAAATTGCGGGCCAGTTTGCTACACAAGGTTGCTGGTTTACTGAGAGAGAAGAAAGATATGTTAGCGAAGATGATAACTTTAGAAATGGGGAAATTATTTGCACATGCAGAAGGTGAAATAAAATTAAGTGCTGAGATATTTGATTACTACGCCAGCAATGGAGAAAATTTTTTAGCAGATAAAATACTGCATCCTGTGCATGGTGAGGCACTTATCAGGCACAGTCCTATTGGGGTTTTGCTAGGTGTAGAACCATGGAATTTTCCATTTTACCAAGTAGCCCGTTTTGCCGCACCTAATATTATGACAGGCAATACCATTTTAGTAAAACATGCTTCCATCGTTCCTCAATGTGGTATTGCCATTGAAGAATTGTTTAAAGAAGCAGGAGCGCCGGTTGGATTGTACACTAACCTGCTGATATCAGGCACCCGGGCATCTGCATTGGTAGCTGATAAAAGAATTAAAGGAGTGTCACTTACCGGCAGTGAAGAAGCTGGTGCCAGCATAGCTTCGGAAGCCGGGAAGTACTTAAAGAAATCGGTTTTGGAATTAGGAGGTAGTGATGCATTTATTGTATTGGAAGATGCCGATATGGATAAAACAGTCGAATGGGCTGTTACGGGAAGGATCAATAATAACGGGCAGTGTTGTGTTGCCTCCAAGAGATTTATTGTGGTAGAAAGTGTGGCTGATATTTTTTTAGAAAAATTTAAAACCAAACTTTCGCAATTGATAGTGGGTGATCCAATGGAGGCCGACACACAATTGGGGCCGATGAGCAGCGAAGCAGCAGCAGCGCAAATAGCCGATCAGGTTCAAAAGGCTGTTGATGGCGGTGCTACTATTTTATTGGGAGGAAAGAGAGTAAAAAGGGAAGGTGCTTTTATGGAGCCGACCATCATTGCAAATATGCAACAAGACAATCCTGTTTACTACGAAGAGTTGTTTGGTCCGGTGGCCACATTTTTCAGGGTGAAGGATGAGCAGGGGGCAATTGATTTAGCCAACGATTCTCCTTACGGCTTGGGCGGTTCAGTATTTACAGAGGATATTGAAAGAGGAAAAAGGGTGGCGGACCAGATTGATACCGGCATGGTTTTCATCAACCATCCAACCTGGACGCAGGCTGATTTGCCTTTTGGAGGCACCAAACGTTCTGGCTATGGAAGAGAACTTTCTGAATTGGGTATCGATGAATTTGTAAATAAAAAATTGATACGTATCAGCGAATTATCAGATCCTTTTTAAACAAAACTAGCTGGAATTATTTTTAATTATTTCACTTTTAAATATAATAGAATGGGTTACCACGAGAATAAAAAATGTATTGAAGCCTGCCTTAAATGTGCGGCGCTTTGTAATCATTGTGCAGCATCCTGCCTGCAGGTAAAAGATGTAAAAATGATGTCGCTCTGCATCCAAATGGACATGGAATGTGCTGTGCTGTGTTATGCAGCAGCTCAGTTAATGAGCCTGGGTAGTGCTAAATCAATTGATGTTTGCAGGTTATGTGCTGAAGTGTGCGAAGCTTGTGCAGATGAATGTGGCAAACATGATAATGAGCATTGCAAAGAATGTGCAGACGCCTGCCGGAAATGCGCTAAGGAGTGTAAGAAGATGTATTGATAAATTCGGCTAAAAATATATATGGGTACATTCGAAATCGGATACCTGTCGGATATCGCTATATATTTTGGCCGGTAAATAACACTGACCATTTGTTTCAATTGAATGGAAAAGTCCGTAAAGATTTTAAGTTTAAACATCAAAAAGTAAATGCTTTTATAGGGTTGTTTTTATTTGATTAGGTCTTTAACAAGAATGCTCTTTCCTCTGCAATCTGATTCACAACTACATCTATGTTAACTTTAAATTTACGTACTATTTATTTTACCATACGAGTTATAAAATATACGTTAGTAAAGTTGTTAATTCGTGTAATGAGTGCCTAAAATTTGCGCTACAACTTTGAGTTAATTCATGTAATTAGTGCCTAAAATTCGTGTTATCACCTTGAGTTAATTAGTGCCTGTAATTTGTATTATCACTTTGAGTCGCTTTAGGCTTAATAGAACTTTATAGTTGTTTTTTCAACTGCAGATGCGCCCATGCCGTAAAAGGAAAAATGAACAGCAGGGATAAGGCATACCAGGATCCGCTAATTATCAGCGTTAACAATGCAATCAGGAAAACATACAATGGATAGACCAGTAATAAAATAGCTACTACCACCGAATCAAAATGGTCGGTATCCGTTGTTTTATTGGTAACAAAAATTTTAACCGGATAATAGAGGGGCGCATGAAATATCCATCCAATGATGGAAGGGAAAAAAAATACAATTCTTTTTAAAAAGGACTGTTGGATGCAAAAGGTATCCCTCAGCTTCTTCTCATCCGACTCCTCAATTTCAAATACAAAAGGCGCCAATTGTTTTTGAAGATTTGCATTAAAAGTTTGGATCGATTTGCCTGCACCATCTTCCAGGTTCATATCATCTACCGTAATAAATTCACCAAAAAAAAGCTGTATATTTTTACCAAAGTTTTTAAAGGAACTGTAATTAATTCCTACAGGTAATACCTTTAAAGGAATGCCATCTGCCCAACTGTTAAAGGCCAGTCTTGCGGTTCCCTTTTTTAGTGGGCGCAGGTGCCATTCGTTAATACACAAGCCCTCACTAAAAATTAATACAATACCATTCTTTTTAAATATTTCCTTACACTGGTCAAACGTTTTATAATTGTCTTCCAGGTTTTCAACGCCTTCACTGATCCGGTACACTGGTAATAGTTTTAATGAAAATAAAATGTTGGAAATCAGTTTCCCTTTAAAGGCATCTCCCCTCGCAAGTGAGTAAACGGGTTTTTTAAAAATGGTGCATAAAATGATAGCGTCCAGGAAAGAATTGGGATGGTTGGAGGCCAGCATCATCGGCCCGTTATGGTTTAACAATCCAGGTTGGTTGATTCGTAAATCACGGCAATATAATCGAATAGCTCCCTTTGCAATAAATTTCACAAATGCGTATATCATTTGTTCAAGATAATTAAATATGAATGCATGGGAAGAAAAATTGAATAAAAGATTTTATCTCAGTTGATAAAACTGAGTACCAGTAATGGGTTGGGCGGTTTTAATAACGCAGGGCATTGCAACAGGAAGGACTTTTGCGGATACTTTTTTCTTTACAAACAGATGGATATATCATTTAATTTAGCTGTGGGTCAATCGGAAAGTTGATCATCATTTCGTAATCGCCGCCTAAATGTTTCAGGCTATCTTTCCATATTTCATCGGGATTAGGATGAAACACCAGTTTTTGAGTAGCCGATACAGTTAGCCAGGTTTTTTCTTTCATCTCAGCAACTAATTGTCCTTCGCTCCAGCCACTGTATCCCAAAAAAAAGCGAATTTTACTTAAATCAATTTCATTATTTTTCAGCAGTTGTGTAACCATCTCAAAATCTCCACCCCAATACACTCCCTTCATTACTTCCTGCCCGCCGGGTATCAGTTCGGGGTATTGGTGCAAAAAATGAATGGTGTCTACCTGCACTGGTCCTCCATAATAAACGGGAATCGGAAATCCTTCAATGCTGATAATTAATTCATCCAATGTTTGCTCGTACGGTTTATTTAAAACAAATCCAAAACTCCCTTCCGGCTGGTGTTCACAAATAAATACAACGGTCCTCATAAAATGTGGATCTTTTAAAAATGGGTCTGCAATTAACAGTGTGCCGGTTGCTGGAGAAATCATTGAACTAAAATAATCGATTATTCTTTGTACAGCTAATTTTAAGTAGATTTTTTATTTTCAAAGCTTCGTTAAATTTATTGTTTCGGGTCTTTACAGTACTTTAGCGCCCTTAATTGATTTACTTTTATAAGAATGAAGCGAATTTTCCCCATTATTACGGTCCTTGTTTTACTATCCCTGCTGGGGATTATTTTTTTTCAATATTTATGGATCAAAGGCTCTCTCGAATCGGAGGAGCAAAAATTTTATGAGCACGTAAGCATGGCTACCAATCAGGCTGCCAACGACCTGATGGAAGAAAAAGGCAATTTAATGCCGATGATGAAAAAGAACCAGTTGTTGTTTCCAAGTGAAAAACTACAGTTGGAAATTTTTAAACCTACCATTACTCAAAAATATTCGATCGATGAAATAAGGGCAATCATAAAAAAAGCATTCGACAAGCAAAGTCTTCACAGAATACCTTTTGAATTCGCCATTTTTCCCCTTTCGCTGGTGGGTGAAGAAATTCAGTCCGAAAATTTTTACAGGTTGTATGTCGACTCTGCCAATAACCGGATGCATGTGATTCAACTGGAATCTCCAGGTGGCAGTTTATCCGAAGGGATATCTCCACAGGAGGTTTTAATGATAACAGTACCGCATGCAAAAAAACTAATCTGGCGTTCGATGACCTGGTTTATTGTTGGGGCAACTTTATTCACCATCATCATCGTAACCGCCTTCTTTCTTACGATCAGGGCATTGTTAAAGCAAAAGAAATTGAGTGAAATTAAATCTGATTTCATCAACAATATGACCCATGAATTTAAAACGCCGTTGGCAACTATTTCGCTGGCTGTGGATGCTTTAAAAAATGAAAAGGTAATCAACAACCGGGAGAAAATGGATTATTTTACGGGTATCATCAAAGAGGAAAACAAGCGCATGAACAAGCAGGTAGAAACTATACTACAAGCTGCTTTGCTCGACAGGCAGGAAGTTCAGTTGAATCTAAAAAAGTTATACGCCCACGATTTAATTACCAGTGCGTTGAATAATATTCACTTGCAGGTAGAGCAGGTAAACGGTAAATTGGTAGTAAATCTGGATGCAGCTAAAGATCTTATATTAGCCGATGATGTACATTTTACCAACCTGATCAGTAACCTGCTGGATAACGCGGTAAAATATTCGAAAGAAAATCTGCTGATTAAATTGAGTACCCAAACTGCAGGCAATCAATTAAAAATTAAAATTGAAGACAACGGTATCGGGATGAATAAAGAAACCGTTAGTCGCATCTTTGAAAAATTTTACCGGGCGCATACCGGAAATCTTCACAACGTAAAAGGTTTTGGATTGGGATTGAGTTATGTAAAAACAATGGTAGATGCGCATCATGGCACCGTAAAAGCGGAAAGTGTTCCTGGTAAAGGAAC